>CBDDRQ010000103.1:0-26029 GCA_965233125.1 uncultured bacterium | reverse complement strand
AGGTAGTCGCCGCGGCGCTCCTTCTTGATCACCGACTCGTAGATCTGGCCGGTGGTGAAGTTGTTGGCGCGGCGCATCTTCGAGCTCTGGAAGCGCTCGTAGTGGCCGAGGTCGAGGTCGGTCTCCGCCCCGTCTTCCGTGACGAACACCTCGCCGTGCTGGAACGGGCTCATCGTGCCCGGATCGACGTTGATGTAGGGGTCCAGCTTGATGTTGGTGACGCGGATGCTGCGCGACTCGAGGATCGCGGCGAGGGAAGCGGCGGCGATGCCTTTCCCAAGGGAGGAGACTACACCGCCTGTTACGAATACATATTTACTCATTGACCCAGCGCGTGTAGGGATGGAGAAGTCTACAGGAATTCCTATAATCCCGCGCGAGATGCGCGACAACGCGGTCAAGAAAAGCCTCGCGGCGGGCGGCAGCGCCTTCGGCTCGATGGTTTTCGAGTTCTTCACCCCGGGAATGCCGCGCATCCTGGCGAACGCCGGCGCCGGGTTCGCCCTGTACTGCATGGAGCATACCGGCGCCGGGTTCGAGACCCTCAAGCCGCAGTTCGCGCTGTGCCGCGCCCTCGGGGTGGTGCCGCTGGCAAGGGTGCCGGGTACCGAGTACGACTTCATTGCCCGGGCGCTCGACTGCGGCGCGCTCGGCGTCATGGTCCCGCTCGTCGACGACGCCGCGCAGGCCCGCTTCATCGTCTCCTGCACGCGCTACCCGCCGGAGGGGCGCCGCGGCGCCGCCTTCGGCTTCGCCCACGACGACTTCCAGGGCGGGGACGTGGCGGAGAAGATGCGCATGATCCACGAGCGAACGCTCGTGATCGCCATGATCGAGACCGCGAAGGGTCTCGAGAACGTCGAAGCCATCGCCGCCGTGCCCGGGGTGGACGTGCTCTGGCTCGGCCACTTCGATCTCACCAACTTCCTGGGCATCCCAGGGGATTTTTCACATATCAAGTACAAGGACGCAGTAAAGCGCATCACCGCAGCCGCTGACCGCCATGGCAAGGCGGCGGGCTACATGGCGGCCGACGAGACGCTCGGGCGCGAGTACCTCGGCCACGGCTTCCGCATGATCGCCACCGGCACCGACCAGGGCATGCTGCAGGCGGCGATCGCCCGCACCATCGGCGCATGGCGTTCAAAGTAGGCGTCTCCGGCGACCTCTTCGACTCGCGCGGCGAGCCCACCTTCGGCCGCGAGCCGCTTTCGCTTCTGGATTCTCTTTCCTGGGAAAAACTGCCTCAGGGGCTCCGCGCCATCACGCCCGCGCATGCCGAGGCCTACGACGCCCTCTACCTCAACCTCGCCCGTGTCGATGCTTCCTCCGTCGCCACCCCGAACCTCCGCCTCAAGCTCATCTCCCGCCACGGCGTCGGCTACGACGCCATCGACATCCCGGCCATGACCAAGGCCGGTGTCCTGGTCTCGAACACCCCCGACGCCGTGCGCCGCCCGGTCGCCACCATCTCCCTCCTCCTCATCCTCGCCCTCTCCCACCGCCTCTTCACCAAGGACCGCCTGACGCGCGAGGGCCGATGGGGCGAGCGCGTCGAGCACATGGGCACGGGCCTGACCGGCCGTACGCTGGGCGTCGTCGGCGCCGGCGGCATCGGCAAAGAGCTACTGAGGATGGCGCGCGTCTTCGATCTCAGGCTTCTCGCAGCCGATCCCTACGTAGATTCAAAGCAGATAGATGCTTTGGCGGCAAAGAAAGTCACCCTCGGCGATCTGATGGCGGAGTCCGACTTCGTCGTCATCACCTGCCTCCTGAACGACGAAACCCGCAAACTCATTGGCGCGCCCCAGCTCGCCCTGATGAAACCCACCGCCTGGCTCATCAACGTCGCCCGCGGCCCGATCGTCGACGAACAGGCCCTCTACGAGACCCTCGCCACCCGCCGCATCGCCGGCGCCGCCCTCGACGTCTTCGAGGAAGAGCCCACCCCCGCCTCGAACCCGATCCTCAAGCTCGACAACGTCATCGTCTCCCCTCACGCCCTCGCCTGGACAGACGAGCTCTTCTCCAGCATCGCCCGCACCTCCATCGGCGCCCTCCTCGCCGTCGCCTCCGGCCGCCGGCCAGAATTCCTGGTCAATCCTGATGCTCTTGCGCACCCCCGGGTCAACACTTGGGTAAGGTAAATCCCCTGACGACCGCATGCTGGCGCTCGGTTTTTGAGGCGCGTATCGTAACGGCCACGCGCGTGGATCGTTCACCAACGGGGGCCGTATGTTTGATCGAGACCAGTTTGTTGCCGATTGTCGCGAGGCCATCGCAGCCGATCCGTCTCACAAATCGGTGCGGGAAGTCGTCGCCCGCGCCGTCAGCGATCCCGCGGGGGTCCTGAAAGGATTAGGAGCGCCGACAAAGGCCGAAGTCCAGAAGATCTTCCACTCGAACGAGCTGACGATACTCAACGTCGTTTGGGCGCCGTACATGACGATCATGCCGCACAACCATCGCATGTGGGCCGTGATCGGGGTCTATACCGGCCGCGAGGACAACATATTCTGGCGCCGCGTCCCCCAGGGCGCGGGCGGCAGAGTCGAGGCTGCGGGCGCCAAGGCGCTTTGCGAGAAGGATGCCGAGCCGCTCGGGCGGGACATCATTCATTCCGTCACCAATCCGATCCCTCGCCTCACCGGCGCCATTCACGTCTATGGGGGAGACTTCTTCGGCATCGCGCGCAGCGAGTGGGAGCCGGAAAGCCTCACCGAACGCGCCTATGACGTCCAGAAGAACATGCGTCTTTTCGAAGACGCCAACGCGAGATAGGGCAGCGCTCGGCTGACGTAGCGTCTGGCTCGACGCCCGCTTTCCGTATCTCTTGAGGCGAGACCATGCCTACCGAATCGATCCGCTTCCCTGGTGCGCACGGCGAGCTTGCGGCGCGCCTGGACACGCCCGTCGGTCAGCCGCGCGCGTATGCGCTCTTTGCGCACTGCTTCACGTGCTCCAAGGAGAGCAAGGCGGCGGCCTACGTCAGCCAGGCGCTGGCGGGGTACGGCATCGCGACGCTGCGCTTCGACTTCTCGGGGCTGGAGTTCACGTCCAACATCGACGATCTGCTTGCCGCGGCCGCGTGGCTCCGCGAGAAGCGCGCCGCGCCGCAGGTGCTCGCCGGCCATAGCCTCGGCGGGGCGGCGGTGCTGGCGGCGGCGGGGCGTATTCCGGAGGCCCGTGCCGTTGCGACGATCGGCGCTCCCTTCGAGCCCGCGCACGTCACCCGTCTCTTGAAGGACTCGCCGATGAAAGTGAGCAAGGAGTTCCTCGACGATCTCGCGCGGCAGAATCCGGCGGAGACGATTGGGGCGCTGAGGAAGCCGCTGCTCGTCTTCCATTCGCCGCGCGACACGATCGTCGAGATCGAGAACGCCTCGAAAATCTTCCTCGCCGCGAAGCACCCGAAGAGCTTCGTGTCGCTCGATCGCGCGGACCACCTGCTCACGCAAAAGGCGGATGCGCAGTACGCGGCGACGGTGCTGGCGGCGTGGGCATCGCGCTATCTGGATGCGCCGAAGGAGGCTGAGGCGGCTGAGGTGGTGTCGGGCGTGCGCGTGGCGGAGGCCGGCGAAGGCCGGTTCGCGCAGCTCGTGCAGGCGGGCCGGCACCGCCTGCGCGCCGACGAGCCGGTCGCGGTGGGCGGCGAGGATTCGGGCCCCGGGCCCTACGACCTGCTGCTCGCGGCGCTCGGGGCCTGCACCTCGATGACGGTGCGCATGTACGCCGAGCAGAAGAAATGGCCGCTGCGGCGCGTAAGCGTCGAGCTGCAGCACGACAAGGTCCACGCGGCCGACTGCGCCGAGTGCGAGACGCGGGAGGGAAGGATCGACAAGATCGAGCGCGTGCTCACGCTCGAGGGCGAGCTCGACGACGCGCAACGCCAGCGGCTGCTCGAGATCGCCAGCAAGTGCCCGGTGCACCGCACACTGCACGGCGAGGTCTGGGTGCCTACGCGCCTCGCTGGGTGACAGCATCCGGAAAGGCCGGACTCGCCCAAACGGCCGCGATGGCAAAGCCGAGCGTGAGGTGGACCACGCCCCACAGGATCGAGGTGATGGCCACGCCCGCCAGCGCCGGGAAGAACGCCAGGGCCAGCCCGATGGCGAGCGCCACGTTCTGGAACGCCACCTCGAGGGTCACGGCGCGACGATCGGCAGCCGCCAGGCCCGAAAGCCGGGCGAGGCTCCAGCCCAGCGCCACGGCAATGGCGAAGGTGACGAGCACCGGGGGAAGCGCGGTCCTGGCGAAGCTGCCGAGGACCTCGATGTTGCCAAGGAGAATGATCCCTACGACCACGGCGAACACGACGCCGGCGATGCGCCGTGCCCATAAGCGGATCTTGTCGGCGGTGTCGGGGCGCCTGGCGCGGATGACCATCCCGGCGGCGACCGGGACGATCAGCATGACCAGGAGCACCACCAGCACGCGCCGGGGATCGATCTCGATCTGCGCGAGCACCGCCCGGGTCGCGGGGTTGAGCGAGGCCCAGAACGCGAACAAGAGCGGCGTGAGCACGACGCTGAACAGCGTGGAGATCGCCGTCATGCTGACCGACGTTGCCACGCTCCCCCGGGCCACGCCGGTAAGGTAGTTCGACAGCGCGCCGGCCGGACAGCAGGCCACCAGCAGCAAGCCGAGGGCGATGCTCGGGGTATCGGCCATGAGCAGGCCGATGCCGAAAGCAGCTCCCGGCAGAATCAGGTACTGCGCAAGCAAGCCGATGCCGGGTGCCTTGGGTCGCTTGAGAACCCTCCGGAACTGCTCCCAGGTCAGGTCGAGCGCCACGGCGAAGACCAGAAAGCCGACCATGGCGGCCACAGCCAGCCCAATCCTCGGGCTGAAGTTGAACATGGCCTGATCGATCGCTTCCATCGGATCTCTCCCGGACCTACCTGGCTGCGATCAAGGTCGTCACTCCGACCTCGAAGCGCATGCCGCCGTCGGCGGCGAAGGGCTGCCAGCGGGACACGACCTCGCTCTCCAGCGCGGCCCGCTTCGCCTCGGCGGCGCCCATCACCGCCGCGCTGAGCGGCGTGCTGTGCAGGTACTGCCACAGGAATTCGCGCGGCGCGCTGACCTGCAGCGCCTTGGGCGCGGAGCGCGCCTCGGCGCGCGCGAAGCCCGCCTCGCGCAGCAGCCGCTCGAGCTCGCCCGCGTCGTGCAGCGAGAAGACTGTGTGCGCGAACCCGGCCGCCTGGGGGCCGATCTCGCGTGCCAGCGCCTGCGCCATGATCTCGAAGAGGGCCGGCAAGGGGCCGGGAACGCTGATGAGCGCGCGGCCGCCGGGCGCCAGCACGCGGCGCATCTCGCGCAGCGCCGCGCGCTTGTCAGTGACGAACTGCAATCCCATCTGGCAGAGCACGACGTCGAACGACGCGTCGGGGAGAGGCATCGACTCGGCGCTCGCCTCGTACCAGCGCACGCCCGGGGGCGATTCGCGGCGCGCCACGGCGAGCATGGCGGGGGTGACGTCGAGCCCCGCCACCGCGCCCGAGGCGCCGACGCGCTCCGCGGCGAGCCGCGTGACGACGCCCGTGCCGCAGGCGACGTCGAGCACGCGCTCGCCCGGCTGCAGGCGCGCCGCCTCGATCAGGTCGGCGGCCACCGGCGCGCCGATCTGCGGCACGAAGAAGCGCTGGTAGTTCTCGGCGGGGTTGGCGGCGAAGGTCGAATAAGGGGTTTTCGCGGTCATCGGATTCCTCCTGTGCGTTAAAGGCTGCAGGCACAGGGTAGGCACGCGGCTGCGGCCGCGCATCGCGCGAATCCGCCATCGCGCGAATCCGCGCGCATGGTCAGGATTGACCATGCCGTTTCCTAGAGAAGCCGATGCGTGTGCGCGAAGGCGCCGGCCGCGGCGCGCGAGCTGACGCCGAGCTTGTTGAAGATATTGCTGACGTGGCGTGCGACGGTGTGCTCGCTGATCGACAGGCGCGCCGCGATCGCGCGGTTCGTCTCGCCGGCCGCCACCAGCGCGAGTACCGCGCGCTCGCGCTCGGACAGTCCGTAGGCGGGCGCCGCGCCGGGCCGCACCAGCGCCGCCTGATCCGGCGCAGCGCCGAGCCGCTCGAACACCGCGGACGCCGCAGCGAAGTGCCGGCGGCTCGAGTCCGCGTCGCCGAGCGCGTCGCAGGCGCGGCCCAGAAGCACACGCGCGCCGCCTCGTAGGGCACTTGCAGGTCCTGCCAGAGCGTCCACGCCTCGCGCAGCGGCGCGAGCGCCGCGTCCGCCTCGCCGCGCGCGAGCAGCAGCGCCCCGCGTGCCTGCGCAGCGGCCGCGGCGAGATACGGCGCGCGCAGCCGCTCGGCGAAGCCGGCCAGCGCATCGGCCGCCGCGTACGCGGCGTCGAGGTCGCCCGCGGCGAGCTGGATCTCGACGAACGGCGCGAGGAGCTTCGCCCGCGCGGGATCCGCGCCGGGCGTCCCGGAGGCGAGGTCCGCCACGCCGCGCAGGGCGGCGGCCGCGGCCCGGGCGTCGCCCTGGGCGAGCCTGAGCAGCGCCGCGCCCGGCTGCGGCTCGCAGCCGTGGCGGCTGGCGAGTTCGTACAGGCGCTCGGCCTCGGCCACCTCCCCGCGCAGCCGGTGCAGCTCGCCGCACTGGTAGAAGGCGCGCCCCGCTGCGGGCTCCCCGCGCTCGGCGAGGCGCCGGCCCGCCTCGCGCGCCTGCTCAAGCGCGCCCGGCCACTCGCCCTGCAGCAGCAGGACCTCGGCGCGGTGCACGAGACACTGGCCGCGGAACGGCACCAGATCGGGCTGGCGGGCGCACCATTCGTTCAGCTCGAAGGTCCATTCGCGCGCGCGCCGCAGGTCGAGCGCCCGCTCGCAGACGCCCAGCACCGCGCAGTACAGGATGCCGGCGAGGATCGGCGACACCACGCCCGCCGACACGCCCGCCATGGCCTCGTCGAGCAGGACCATGCCCGGGCCGGCCTGGCGCGCCTGCACGAGCGCCTGCCCACGCCCCAGCAGCGCGAGCGCGGTCAGATCGGCGTCGCCGAAGCGCCCGGCGCAGGCGAAGGCGCGATCGAATGCGGCGCCCGCCGCCGCGACGTCGCCGCCGAACAGCGCCTGCAGGCCGACGAGCGCCTCCGCATATCCGCCCTCCACGCACTCGCCCGCCTGAGCGTCGAGCAGCCGCTGCGTGCGCGCGAGCCAGCCCGTCGCGCGCGCCCGCTCGCCCGCGAGCAGCAGCAGGAAGGCGAGCCAGAACCCCGCGCGCGCGGCGCGCGCCGTCTCTCCGGCGTCGATGCAGGCGTGATGCAGGCGGCTCCACGCCGCGAGCGCCTCGGCGTCGTGTCCGGTCAGGTAGGCGGCGGTCGCGAGACGCTCCAGGTCATCGGCACCCAGCCCCGCGGCGCGATCGGCGGCGCTGAGCCGCGCGTAGGCCTCGCCCCACTTGCCGGCAGCGAGAGCCTCCCGGCCGCGCTCGATCTCACCGGGCCGCGCCATGAGGCGTACATAGCACAGCTTGACCTAAGATTCGAGCCATGTTCCCTTATCACGACGAGAACCAGACTCAGCGCACGCCTTATGTCACGCTGGTCCTGATCGCGATCAACGTGGCTTCCTGGCTGCTCGTCCAGGGCGCCGGGGCCGGGCTGCCGCTGGCGCGCTCGGTCTGCGAGCTCGGCCTCATTCCCGGCGAGCTCACCGCCTCGCTCTCGCCGGGGACGCGCTTTCCCATGGGCGAGGGGCTCGCGTGCCTGATCGATCCGGGCCGCCAGGTGCAGAACGTGATGACCTCCATGTTCCTGCACGGCTCCTGGATGCACCTGCTCGGCAACATGTGGTTCCTGTGGCTCTTCGGGAACAACATCGAGGACTCGATGACGCGGCCGCGCTTCGTCGCCTTCTATCTGCTCGCCGGCCTCGCCGCGGCGCTGGCGCAGGTCTTCGCCGACCCCGCCTCGCCGGTGCCCATGGTAGGTGCCTCAGGCGCGATCAGCGGCGTGATGGGCGCCTATCTCGTGCTGTTCCCCCGCGTGCGGGTCTTCACCCTCCTGCCCCTCGGGTTCTACATCACCTCGTTCGCCCTGCCGGCGTGGGCGATGCTCCTCTACTGGGCCTTCCTGCAGTTCTTCGGCGGCATCACCAGCATCGTCGGCGCGCAAGAGGGCGGCGTCGCTTTCTGGGCCCACCTCGGGGGATTCCTCGCGGGAGTCGTCTTGGTCAAGCTCTTCGAGCGCCCCGGGCAGCTCGCCGCGCATCGGTCGCGCCATTGGCGGCCGCGGCGCGAGGGATGGCGCTGACGCCGAAGCCGCTCACAGCGGCTCGAACTCCGTCGCGTGGTGCTGCGCGGTGAATGCCGGCACGACGCCGCGCGCGGCGAGCGCAGCCAGGGTCGGCTGCACCTCCGGCTGCCGCAGGGCCCGGCGCAGCCAGGCGCGGACAAGCCCGTCGCGTTCCTCCCAGATTTCCAGCTGCTCGTCCTCCCCCAGGTCGAACGACGCCGCTTCCCAGCCCTCCGCTAGCACTTTCAGGACCTCGCGGGCGTCGAAGCTGCGCTCCCGGTCCGTGTACACGACGGTGAGCGTCGACGAAACGGCGTCCCACTCGAACAGGACGACCTCGGTGCGCGCCGTGACGTTGGCCTCGGCGAGCCGGCACATCTGCGCCACCGCTTCCACCATGCCCGCCTGCACGTCGGCATCGTCGGGGCTCCGGACCGAGAGGGTGTAGACGACGTATTCCGTCGGATTGCCGGCCACCTGCCCGAACACCGACGGCTCGGGATCGTGTTTCTTCCAGCTATCCATAAGCCAGCGCGCCGGCGATGACGGCACTGTTCAGCCCGATCCACCGAGGCGGCGCAGCAGGGTCTCGGAGCGCGCGCCGCAAGCGGCCGCGGGAGTGGGATCGGGAGCCATGGCTGCCGCCTGAATCTGCAATGGGTACGATCGTACCCATTTTTCGCTTTCCGACCCTGTTTCTACGGCCGGTACTCATGCCAGCGCCGCGGCGAGCTCGGCGAAGTCGGCGACCACGAGGTCGGGCTGGTGCGGGGTGTGGCCGAAGGGGCGCTTGCGCCGGTCGATGAAGGCGGCGCGCATGCCGTAGGACTTGGCGCCGATGCAGTCGAAGGCGTGGTTGGCGACGAAGAGGATGCGGGCGGGCTCCTCGCCGATGATCTCCGCGGCCCTGGCGTAGGTCTTCCAGTGCGGCTTGAAGGTGCCGGCTTCCTCCACCGAGATGACGTGGTCGAAGCGGAAGCCGATGTGCGGGCCGGCGGCGGCGAGCATGTCGCGGTCGCCGTTCGAGAGGATCGCGAGCTTGTACCCGGCGGCGCGGAGCCGCTCGAGCGCCGCCACGACGTCCGGAAACGGCTTCAGCTTTTCGATCTCGGCGACGAGCCGGCGAACTTCGTCCTGGGTGTAGGCGATGCCGCAGCGGTCCATGACGTGGGACACGGCGCGCCGCCCAATCTCGCGGTACGGCGTATGCCCGCGGTCGCACAGGGCGTCGATCATGGAGTTCTCGAAGTGCGTGCGCCGCCACCATGTGACGAAGCTGTCCGGCTGGCCGGTCCAGCCTTTCTGCCCGAGGAAGGGCGTCACCGCTTCAGTGAGGCCTTTCTGCATGTCGACGATGGTCCCGTACTGGTCGAACGCCAGGACCTTGATCTCGCGTTTCAGGGCTTCAGGCGATTCCAGCGTGGGCCTTGTGGAGGGGAAGGTTGCGCGAGAGGAGCGCGCCGATGACGTTGAGGCCGGCGGCGACCCACATGGCGGAGGCGTAGCTGCCGGTGCGATCGAACAGCGCGCCCGCGAGCACCGGGAGGCTGATCGCGCCCACGCACCAAGCGATGTAGAGGCGGCCCGCGATGAAGCCGAACTGGTTCTTGTGCCAGTACTGGCCGATGCCGCCGGCGGTGAGGCCGGAGACCAGGCCGTAGCCGATGCCGACGAGGCCGAGGGCGAAGGCGGCCGTTACCGGGCCCGGGATGAGGCCCAGCATCAGTGCGCCTGCGAGCGAGCAGACGTGCGCGCCCACGCCAACGCGCGCGGCAGCGAAGTGGTCGACGAGCCAGCCGCCGGCGATGCGCGCGGCGCCCACGGCGCCGGTGATGAAGGTCGTCGCGCCCACGGCGAAGGCGGCGACGCCGCCGTAGGCCTGCACGATGGCGGCGGCCTGGCTGAGGACCATCAGGCCGGCGGCGGCGGCAAGAAAAAACACCGCGGTAAGCAGGTAGAAGGCGCGGCCGAGCCGGCGGTCCTCGAGCTCCTGCGCCGATGCGTCGCGCATGCGGATGTCGGCCGCTTTCAGGAGGACGGCGGCGATTGCGCACGTGCAGAGCACGACGATCGCGAGGCCGGTAAGCGTGGCGCGTACGCCCGAGGCCTGGATCGACCAGCCAAGCAGCGGCGCGCCGAGCATCGCGCCCAGGGGGTAGAGGCTGATCACGTAGCCGTTGGCGAGCCCGCGCGAGCGCACGACGGTCTGGTTCACCGCCTGCTGGCCGACGATGAAGAGCACGCCCGCGCCCGGCCCGAAGAGCAGCCCGTAGCCGGCCGCGAACTGCAGGAAGCTCGACGCCGAGGCGGAAAGCCACAGCCCCATGGCGCTGGAAAGGCCGCACGCGAGCGCAAGCGCGGCTGGAGGGAACCGCCGGTAAAGCTGCGGCGCGAAGTTCATGCCCGCCGTGAGCGTCACCGTGGCCAGGCCGAAAACGAAGCTCAATTCCGCGCGCGTCGCGCCGAGCAGCGCCTCCATCGGCTTCAGCAGGATGCTGAAGGCATAGAGCGTGCCGAACGGCAGGTTGGCGACGCTCGCCGCGGCCAGCGCCGCGGCGCTTCGTTGTCCGGGGGTCAAGTTCGGCTTGTCGCCGTCACGCCTTCAGCTCGGCGCGGTCCTTGAAGTGCGCGAGCGCCTCGGGGTTGGCGAGCGCCTCGATGTTCTTGATGGGGCGGCCGTGAACGATCTCGCGCACGGCGAGCTCGACGATCTTGCCGCTCTTGGTGCGCGGGATGTCTGCGACCTGCAGGACCTTGGCCGGGACGTGGCGGGGAGTAGTGCTGTCGCGAATCCGCTTTTTCACCCGGGAGATCAATTCATCTGAAAGCGAAGCGCCGTCCTTGAGCTTCACGAACAGCACGACACGGACGTCGCCTTCCCAGTCCTGGCCGATCACCAGCGCCTCGACGATCTCGTCGAGGGTCTCGACCTGGCGATAGATCTCGGCGGTGCCGATGCGCACGCCGCCGGGGTTGAGCACGGCGTCCGAGCGTCCGTAGATGACGATGCCCCCGCGCGGGGTGATCTCGCTCCAGTCGCCGTGGCGCCAGACGTTGGGGTATTTCTCGAAGTAGGCGGCGCGGTACCTGGCCCCTTCGGGGTCGTTCCAGAAGCCGAGCGGCATCGACGGGAACGGCCGCGTGCAGACCAGCTCGCCCTTTTCATTGATTACTGAAGAACCATTTTCGTTGAAAACCTGAACGTCCATGCCCAGGCCCTTGGCCTGGATCTCCCCGCGCCACACGGGCCCCGCGGGATTGCCCAGGACGAAGCAGGAGATGATGTCGGTGCCCCCGGAGATGGACGAGAGGCACACGTCGCTCTTGATGTCGTTGTAGACGTAGTCGAAGCCTTCGGGCAGGAGCGGCGAGCCGGTGGAGATGACTGCGCGCACGTGCTCGAGCTTGTGCGTCTGCTTCGGCTTGAGCCCCGACTTGCCCAGCGCGTCGATGAACTTGGCCGAGGTGCCGAAATGCGTCATGCGCTCGGCATCGGCGAGGTCGAAGAGGACGCGTCCGCGGCCGACGAAAGGCGAGCCGTCGTAAAGCAGAAGCGTCGCTTCCGAGGAGAGGCCGGAAATCAGCCAGTTCCACATCATCCAGCCCAGCGTGGTGAAGTAGAAGAGGCGATCGCCCGAACGCACGTCGCTGTGCAGGCGCTGCTCCTTCAGGTGCTGCAGCAGCGTGCCGCCGGCGCCGTGCACGATGCACTTGGGCACGCCGGTGGTCCCCGAGGAGTACAGGATGAAGAGCGGATGGTTGAACTCGAAGCGCGGGAAGCGCAGCTCGGCCGGGTCGAAGGGCTCGAGGAAGTCGTAGAGCGAGGTGCCGCACGCCGCCGGGGCGCCGAGGTAGTCGATGACCACGCACTCCTCGACGCTCGGCAGCTTCTCGAGCACCTGCGCGGTCTTCTCCTGCGAGTCGAACTCCTTGCCGCCGTAGAGGTAGCCGTCGGCGCAGAAGAGCACCTTGGGCGCGATCTGCCCGAAGCGGTCGAGCACGCCCTGCACGCCGAAGTCCGGCGAGCAGCTCGACCAGATGGCACCCAGGCTCGCCGTGGCGAGCATCGCCGCCGCCGACTCGGGCAGGTTGGGCAGGTAGCCCGCCACGCGGTCGCCCGGCCCGACACCGGCATCGGCAAGGGCCTGGGCCATCCGGGAAACGAGGATGTACAGATTCTTGTAAGAAACTCGGCGTTTGATCCTGTCTTCGCCCCAGAACACCATGGCGTCCGCGTCGTCGCGCCGGCGCAGGAGATTCTCGGCGAAGTTGAGCCTGCCGTCGGGGAACCACTTGGCGCCCGGCATGCGGTTGCCGTCCACGAGCGTGCGGCCGCCCTTCTCTCCCGTCACCTCGCCGAAGTCCCACAGCAGGTTCCAGAATGCCTCGCTTTCGGCCACCGACCAGGCGTGCAGCTCCTCGTAGCTCTTCTTGCCGGCGCGCGCCATGAAGCGCCCCATCGGCGTCTGCGCCGCGCGCTCGGGCGAAGGCGTCCACAGGGGCTTCATGGCAGCGATGAGCGGATCTCCTCGGGGATGGGCAGCGGCTTCTGCGTCGCCATGTCGATGAAGACCACTACGGCGGCCCCATCGGCATAGATCTCGGATTCGATGGAAAGATCGTAGTAGGTCGCGACGCTCGAGCGGCCCGGGCGGGCGACGAAGACCTTGACCTCGACCGTGCCCGGATAGGTCATGGCGCGGCGGAAGTTGCAGGAGGCGTTGGCGATGACGATGCCGGTGGATTTCCAGGCCTCCGCGCCGGGCAGCAGCCGGTCGAACCAGCTGATGCGCGCCTGCTCCATGTAGCGGAAGTAGACGATGTTGTTGACATGCCCCATCGCGTCCATGTCGCCCCAGCGGATCGGGATGCGCTCGACGTGGGCGAGCTTGCGCGCTTCGCTCTGCGCTTCGGAAATTCCCATAGGCCGGCGATTATAATTCGCGCGATGCCGCGCGAATCGATGCAGTACGACGTGGTGATCGTCGGCGCCGGTCCCGCGGGGCTCGCCGCGGCGATCCGCCTGAAGCAGAAGATGGGCGACCAGGTCTCCGTGTGCGTGCTCGAGAAGGGCTCGGAGGTCGGCGCGCACATCCTCTCCGGCGCGGTGCTCGACCCGCGCGCGCTCGAAGAGCTGATCCCCGACTGGAAAGCCAGGGGCGCGCCGCTCAACACGCCGGTGAGCGGGGACCGGTTTGCCTTTCTCACCCCCGGTTCCTCTTTCGAGGTGCCCAGCTTCCTCCTGCCGGGTTGCTTCAAGAACCACGGCAATTACGTCATCAGCCTCGGCAACCTGTGCCGCTGGCTCGCGCAGCAGGCAGAGGCCGCTGGCGTGGAGATCTTCCCTGGATTCGCCGCCGCGGAAATCCTTACAGAGAATGGTGTTGTAAAAGGCGTGGCGACCGGCGACATGGGGATCGGCAGGAACGGCGAGAAGACCGCGGCCTTCCAGCCCGGGATGGAGCTGCACGGCAAGTACACGTTCTTCGCCGAGGGCTGCCGCGGCCACCTCGGCCTGCGCCTGGAGGCGCAGTTCGGCCTGCGCGCGGGCGCCGACCCGCAGGTCTACGGCATCGGACTGAAGGAGCTGTGGGAGGTGGCCCCGGAGAAGCACCGCCCCGGCCTGGTCATGCACACCGCCGGCTGGCCGCTGGATGCTTCCACCTACGGCGGCTCGTTCCTCTACCACATGGAGGAGCGGCTGGTGGCGGTCGGCTTCGTGGTGGGCCTGGGCTACGCGAACCCGTACCTCTCGCCCTACGAGGAATTCCAGCGCTTCAAGACGCATCCGGGAATTCGCGGGACCTTCGAGAACGGAAAGAGAATCTCCTACGGCGCGCGGGCGATCTCGGCGGGCGGGCTGCAGTCGCTGCCCAAGCTCGTGTTCCCCGGCGGCGCGCTGATCGGCGACGACGCCGGCTTCCTCAACGCCTCGCGCATCAAGGGCACGCACTGCGCGATGAAGTCGGGGATGCTGGCGGCCGAAGCCGCCGCCGCGGCGCTCGCCGCCGGCGGCTCGCACGATGAGCTGGCGAGCTACCCGGAGGCCTTCCGCGCGAGCTGGCTGCACGACGAGCTACGCCGCGCGCGCAACTTCAAGCCATGGATGTCGAAGGGGCTGCACACCGGCACCCTGATGTTCGGCATCGACCAGGTGCTCTTCCGCGGCAACGCGCCCTGGACGCTCCACCATAAGGGACCGGATCATGAGCAGATCCGGCCGGCGAGCGAATTTTCTCCTATTGCCTATCCGAAGCCCGACGGGGTGTTGAGCTTCGACCGCCTGACGTCGGTGTCCTTCTCCAACACCAACCACGGCGAGGACCAGCCGGTCCACCTCACGCTGAAGGACCCGGCGATCCCGGTGCAGGTGAACCTCGAGCGCTATGCCGGGCCCGAGGCGCGCTACTGCCCGGCGGGCGTCTACGAATTCGTCGACCTGGAAACGAAGCCCCGGCTGCAGATCAACGCGCAGAACTGCGTGCACTGCAAGACCTGCGACATCAAGGACCCGCTGCAGAACATCGTCTGGGTCGTGCCCGAGGGCGGCGGCGGGCCGAACTACCCGAACATGTAACGGGGTCAGAGCAATTTGCACGCTTCACGCAAATTGCTCTGACCCCTTAGGCCACGGACATGCGCCTTTGCAGGGTGCCCTGCGGCCCCGGACCCAGGAGCAGCGCGACCTCCTCCGGCGGCACCGCCCGGCTGACGTAGAAGCCCTGGATCTGGTCGCAGCCCAGCTCGCGCAGCATGCGCACCTGGGCGTCGTCCTCGACGCCCTCGGCGATCACCTTGAGCCCCAGCGTGTGCGCGAGCGAGACGATCATCGCCACGATGTTGCGCGGCGTGCCGGCCTCGCCCATGCGCACCACGAAGCTGCGGTCGATCTTGAGCGTGTCGACCGGCAGCCGCGCGAGGTAGCCGAGCGAGCAGTAGCCGGTGCCGAAGTCGTCGACCGACACTTCGACCCCGGCGCGGCGCAGCGTCTGCAGCTTGCGCGTGCTCTCCTCGATGTCGTCGACCAGCACGCTCTCGGTGATCTCCAGGTCGAGCAGCGGCTCGCCCAGCCCCGCGGCGCCGATCGCCGCCAGCACCGAGTCGACGAAGTCCTTCTGGCGCAGCTGGATCGCCGAGATGTTGACCGAGATGCGCGGCACCACGAGCCCGGCGGAGCGCCACCCGCGGATGTCGTCCACCGCCTGGCGCAGCGCCCAGTTGCCGGCGGCGAGGATCATGCCGGTCTCCTCCATCAGCGAGACGAACTTCGCCGGCGGCACGGCGCCGAGCTCGGGGTCGGTCCAGCGGATGAGCGCCTCGAGCCCCGCGAGCGCGCCGCTCTGCACGTCGATCTTCGGCTGGTAGTGCAGCGACAGCAGCCCGTCGTCGATGGCGCGGCGCAGGCGGTTCTCCATCGCCAGCGACTCGGCGACGCGCGCATTCATCGCCGGCGCATAGAAGAGGAAGCGCTGGTCGGAGTCCTTGGCGTGCTTGAGGGCGCTCTCGGCATGCGCGCAAAGCGCCTCGGTCGACTCGCCGTCGGTCGGGAACACGGCGATGCCGGCCTTGAGGCTCACGCCGAGCTCTATCCCGTCGACCAGGAACGGACGCGCGAATGCCCTCGCGAGCCGCTCGATCAGCCAGTGGGTCGTCTCGCCGGGGTTGTCGAACCCGGCGAGCGCGACGGCGAAGTGGTCGGCGCCGACGCGCGCCACCGTGTCCTCTTCGCGCGCCACCTCGCCCAGGCGCACGGCGACCTGGCGCAGCAGGTCGTCGCCGCTCTTGCGGCCGAAAGTCTCGTTCACCATGCGGAAGCGCTCGACGTCGAGGAACATCGCCGCGGCGAAGCGCTTCTCCCGGCGCGCCGCGTTGAGCGCCTGGCCGATGCGGTCCATGAAAAGGCTCCGGTTGGGCAGCTCGGTGAGCGAGTCGTGGTAGGCGAGGTAGTCCATCCGCGCCTTCTGCTCGAGGTGCTGCAGGGCGAAGGAGACGTCGCCCGCGAGCTCCAGGAGCAGGCGCATCTCCTCCTCGTCGAAGAAGTCGCGCACGCGCGCGTAGAGGAGCAGCACGCCGGCGGCCTCGCCCGCCACCAGGAGCGGCAGGGCCACGAACGACCCGCTCTCCGCGTCGTTCCAGATCACCGCGCGCGCGCCGGGCCTGATGCGCGCCAGGTCGCGCGCGGCGCTGCCCTCCCCGGCCGCGGCGGCGGGCTGCATCGCCTGCGAGCGCGGGTCGAGCAGCCCCACCGCCGCGAGGCGGAAGCCGCCCTTCTCGATCGCGATGCGGCAGGCCTCGTCGAGCAGCGCCTGGCGGTCGGAGGCGCGCACGATGAGCGCGTTCACGGCGCTCAGCATCGACAGCGTGCGGTTCAGCCGCTGCACGCGCCGCTGCTGCGCCTCGAGCGCGCCGGTCTTGTCGAGCAGCTGATCCACCATCACGCGCAGGTGCTCGCGGTCGAGGCCGCCCGCCACCACGCGCGGCCCGGCGCGCGTGGACAGCACCTCGTCCACCGCGGCGAGGATCGCGTCGTTGTCGGAAGGCTTGACCAGGACGCGCGCGACGCCGTGCGCCAGCGCCAGCTCCTTCGCCTCGTGCGTGCCGAAGTAGGCAGTGTAGAAGAGCACCGCCGTGCCGGCCGTCGCCGGGTCGAGCTGCAGGCGCCGCGCGAGCTCGTAGCCGTCCATCTCCGGCATCAGCACGTCGGAGATCACCAGGTCGGGCCGCTGCTCGCGCGCGCGCTCGAGCGCCTGGCGGCCGTCGGGCGCCGACAACACCCGGTGCCCCGCGGTCTCGAGCAGCGCCGCCAGCGCGTCGCGATTCGCCCGATTGTCGTCGGCCACCAGGATCGTTGCCATGCCCTCGATGGACAGCATTTGCACCCTGTAAGTTTTGTCGTCGTCCGGCTACAGCCGGTCGGATAAAATGCTCCGCATGGGAGCAAGATCCGCGTACGGCAGCTTTAGCGAGTTCTATCCGTTTTATCTATCGCAGCACGCCGACCGCACCTGCCGCCGCCTGCATTTCGTCGGCACCAGCGTCGGCCTCGCGGCAATCCTTCACGCTTTCGCCACCTTGAACTTCTGGTGGCTGCTCGCCGGGCTCGTCGCCGGCTATGCCTTCGCCTGGGTCGGCCATTTCTTCTTCGAGCACAACCGCCCGGCCACCTTCACGCACCCGGTCTACAGCTTCCTCGGCGACTGGGTGATGTGGCGCGACATCCTGGCCGGAAAGATCCGGTTTTGAACGTATCCGCCCTGTCGTTCTGGCGCGCCGAGGCCCCGGCGCTCGCCGTGCTGGCGCTGGTGCTCACCGTGCTGCTGCTGCGCGCGCGCCCGCACGAGCGCGGCGTGTTCCTCAACACCCTCCTGCTGTTCCTCGCCGGCCTCGCCGGCCAGGCGGTCGCCGCGGCGCTGGCGGGCCTGGATCTGCCGAACGCGGCGCGCGGCACGCACACCGTGTTCCGCATCGTCACCGCGGTGGCCCTGATCCGCATCATCGGCTTCGCGCTGTTCCGCTTCGCGCTGCCGCTCATCGGCAAGCATCCGCCGCGCATCATCGAGGACCTGGCGATCATCGTCGCCTATGTCGCCTACGGCTTCGTGCAGCTGCGGGGCGCCGGCGTCGACCTCGCGAGCCTGGTGACCACCTCGGCGATCCTCACCGCGGTGATCGCCTTCGCGATGCAGGACACGCTGGGCAACGTGCTGGCGGGACTTGCGATCCAGCTCGACAACTCGGTGCAGGTGGGCGACTGGGTCCGGGTCGAGAACCTCGCCGGGCGCGTGCGCGACATCCGCTGGCGCTCGACGCTGCTCGAGACGCGCGACTGGGAGACGGTGGTCATCCCCAACAGCATGCTGATGAAGTCGCGCGTGGCCATCCTCGGGCGCCGCGAGGGCACGCCGAGCCAGTGGCGGCGCATCCTCGATTTCATGGTCGACCCGGGGGTGCCGCCGGCGCGCGTCATCGCCACGCTGGAGGACGAGATGCGCGAGCTCGCCATCCCCAACGTCGCCCGCGCGCCCGCGCCGAGCGTGGTGCTGAACGGCTTCGAGGAGGGCAACCTGCGCTACCAGCTGCGCTACTTCCTTACCGACATCCTCGAGGACGACTCGACCGACTCGATGGTACGCGTGCATCTCTTCGCCACGCTGCAGCGCGCCGGCATCCGCATCGCCGAGCCGCAGCGCACCGTGCACGCCATCTCGCGCGACGAGGCGCATGCCGCGACCGTGCGCCGGCGCGAGCTGACGCGCCGCATGGAGATGCTCTCCTCGGTGAGCCTGTTCGCCGCCCTCTCGGACAACGAGAAGGCCGACCTCGCCGAGGGGCTGCAGTACGCGCCCTTCGCGCGCGGCGACGTCATCACCAAGCAGGGCAACGTCGCCCACTGGCTCTATATCGTCGCCTTCGGCGAGGCCGAAGTGCTCTACGAGCCGCCCAAGGCCGGCATGCCGCGCGTGGTCGCCACCATCCGCGCCGGCGAGTTCTTCGGCGAGATGGCGCTGGTCTCCGGCGAGGCGCGCAGCGCCACCGTGATCGCCAAGACCGATGTCGAGTGCTACCGCCTGGAGCGCGCGGCCTTCCAGGCGCTGCTCGCGGCGCGGCCCGAGCTGGCGGAGGAAGTGAAGAAGGTGATGAGCAGCCGGAGCACCGACCTCGAGCACGTGCGCGAGACCTATGCCGCCTCGGGCGACGGCTCGCGCGAGGCGCGCACCCCCAACCTCCTCGGCCGTCTGCGCCGCTTCTTTACGCCCTAGGCCGCCAGGAACTGGTCGTCGGAGAGGGCCATCACTCCGGCGCCGCCCTTGACCACAGTGTCGCGCAGGCCGGGCGCCTGCACCAGGACGTGGTCGGCGTAGAAGCGCGCGGTCTTGATCTTCGCCTCGTGGAAGCTCTTGTCTGCCTCTCCTGCATCAAGATTTCGTTCAGAAGCAAGAGCGGCCCTGGCCATCTGCCAGCCGCCGGCCACGATCCCCATCAGCTTTAGGAACGGCACCGCCCCGGCGAACACGCCCTTCACGTCCTTGCCGGCGTTGGCGACGATGTAGTCGACGCAGTCGGCCACCGCCTGCGTTCCGGCCGCGAGGGAGGCGCGGATGGCCTGCACGTCAGGATTCTTTGATCTGGACAGATCGGAATCAAACTTCTTCAATTCAGCGACCAGGGCTTTTGCCGTGGCCCCACCTTCCCTGGCGATCTTGCGGCCGACGAGGTCGCCCGCCTGGATGCCGGTGGTGCCCTCGTAGATGGTGGTGATGCGCGCGTCGCGCAGGTGCTGGGCGGCGCCGGTCTCCTCGATGAAGCCCATGCCGCCGTGCACCTGCACGCCGAGCGAGGCCACCTCGATGCCGGTCTCGGTAGACCAGCCCTTGACGACCGGGATCATCAGGTCCACGAAGGCTTGATGCCGTTTTTGCTGTTCCTTATTTTCGATCTTCGTAGAAAAGTCCATGGCGGCCGCAACCACGTACGCCAGCGCGCGCATCGCCTCGGTCTGCGACTTCATGAGCATCAGCATGCGGCGCACGTCGGGGTGGCGGATGATGGGCACGGTCTCGCCGCCCTCGACGAGGTCCTTGCCCTGCAGCCGCTCGCGGGCGTAGGCGAGCGCGCGCTGGAAGGCGCGCTCGGCGATCGCCACCCCCTCCAGGCCGACGCTGAAGCGCGCCGCGTTCATCATCACGAACATGTAGGCGAGGCCCTTGTTCTCCTCGCCCACCAGATAGCCCACGGCCTTGTCGAACACCATCACCGCGGTCGGGCTGGCGTGGATGCCGAGCTTGTGCTCGATCGAGGCGCAGCGCGCGGCATTGCGCTCGCCGAGCGTCCCGTCGGGCTTCACAAGGAACTTGGGCACGAGGAAGAGCGAGATGCCCTTCACGCCTTCCGGGGCGTCGGGGGTGCGCGCGAGCACCAGGTGCGCGATGTTCTCGGCGAGGTCGTGCTCGCCGTAGGTAATGAAGATCTTCTGGCCGGAAATCAGATAGTGATCACCAGATCTCGTTGCTCTT
Source organism: uncultured bacterium (assembly GCA_965233125.1). GTDB lineage: Bacteria > Pseudomonadota > Gammaproteobacteria > Burkholderiales > SG8-39 > SCGC-AG-212-J23. The sequence goes on along the minus strand of CBDDRQ010000103.1, from coordinate 5,779 downwards.
GTTCTTACTAACGCCAGATCCGAGCCGGCTTGCGGCTCGGTCAGGTTCATGGTCCCGGTCCACGACCCCTGGATCATCTTGCCCAGGAAGGTCTTCTTCAGCGCCTCGGTGCCGCAGAGCTCGAGCGCGTGGATCGCCCCCTGGGTCAGCAGCGGGCAAAGGGAGAAGGACATGTTGGACGAGGTCAGCATCTCCTCGACCGCGGTTGCGACGAGCTTGGGCAGGCTCTGCCCGCCCCATTCGGGATCGAACGGCAGCGCGCCCCACCCGCCCTGGACATACTGCTGGTAGGCCTCCTTGAAGCCCTTGGGGGTGATGACCTCGCCGTCCTTCCAGACGGAGCCTTGCTGGTCACCTGAATAATTCAGAGGATCAAGTACTTCCGACGCGAACTTCGAGGCTTCCTCGAGGATCGCGTCGACGGTGTCCGGCGTCGCTTCCCCGTACCCGGGAAGCTTTGCCACCGCCTCCAGCCCGGCCAGCTCGCGCAGGACGAAACGCATGTCCTTGAGCGGCGCGGCGTAGGCGCTCATTTCTTCAGCTCTTCCACGAGCTGGGGCACGATCTGGAAAAGGTCGCCGACGATGCCGTAGTCGGCCACCTGGAAGATCGGCGCCTCCTCGTCCTTGTTGATGGCGACGATCACCCGGCTGTCCTTCATGCCGGCGAGGTGCTGGATGGCGCCGGAGATCCCCACCGCGACGTAAAGCTCGGGCGCGACGATCTTGCCGGTCTGCCCCACCTGCCAGTCGTTGGGCACAAAGCCGGCGTCGACCGCGGCGCGCGAGGCGCCCATCGCGGCCTTCAGCCCGTCGGCGAGGGGCTCGAGGATCTTGAAGTTGTCTCCCGAGCCCATGCCGCGTCCGCCCGAGACCACGGCGCGCGCCGAGGTGAGCTCGGGGCGCTCCGACTTCGCCACCTCGCGGCCGACGAACTTCGAAAGCCCGCTGTCGGCGGGCGCAGCCACGCTCTCCAGCGCCGCCGAGCCGCCGCTCGCGGCCACCGCGTCGAATGCCGTGGTCCGCACGGTGATGAACTTGACGGGGTCGCCCGACTTGACCGTCGCAAGGGCATTGCCGGCATAGATGGGCCGCACGAACGTGTCGGGGCCCTCGACCGCCACGATCTCGGAGATCTGCTGGCAGTCGAGCAGCGCCGCGGCGCGCGGGAGGACGTTCTTGCCGGTCGAGGTCGCGGGCGCGAGCACATGGGTGTAATTCTTGGAAACAGCAACGACAACGGCAGCGACGTTCTCCGCCAACTCCTCGCCAAGCTGGGGCGCGTCTGCGTGCAGCACCTTGGCTACGCCGGATATCTGCGCGGCCGCCTTGGCCGCGCCGGCGCAGCCGTGGCCGGCGACGAGCACGTGGATGTCGCTGCCCAGCTTCTGCGCGGCGGCGACGGTGTTGAGGGTCGCCTTGCGGACCGTCTTGTTGTCGTGCTCGGCAAGAACCAGGACGGCCATCAGATCACCTTCGCTTCGTTGCGCAGCTTGTCGACCAGCGCCTTGGCGTCGGCGACCTTGACCCCGGCCTTGCGCTTGGCCGGCTCGACCACCTTGAGCGTGGTTAGGCGCGGCTTCACGTCGACGCCCAGGGCTTCGGGGGTGAGGGTCTCGAGCGGCTTCTTCTTCGCCTTCATGATGTTGGGCAGCGTCACGTAGCGCGGCTCGTTCAGGCGCAGGTCGGTCGTGACCACCGCCGGCAGCTTCACCGACAGGGTCTCGAGCCCGCCGTCGACCTCGCGCGTCACCTCGGCCGTGTCAGAAGAAGTTTTGATCTTTGAAGCAAAAGTTGCCTGGGACCAGCCGAGCAGCGCGGCGAGCATCTGGCCGGTCTGGTTCGAGTCGTCGTCGATCGCCTGCTTGCCCATGATGACGAGACCCGGCTTTTCCTTCAAAGCAATGCTTTTCAGAAGCTTCGCCACCGCAAGAGGCTGCAGCTCGACGTCGGTCTGCACGAGAATGGCGCGGTCGGCGCCGATGGCGAGCGCGGTGCGCAGCGTCTCCTGGCAGGCCGCGCTGCCGCAGGAGACGACGAGGATCTCGGTGGCGGTGCCGGCCTCCTTCAGCCGCACCGCCTCCTCGATGGCGATCTCGTCGAAAGGGTTCATCGACATCTTGACGTTGGCGGTCTCGACGCCGGTGCCGTCTGCCTTGACGCGCACCTTGACGTTGAAGTCGACCACGCGCTTGATCGCAACCAGGATTTTCATCGGGAAATTATAGGGTCCGCTCGATCAGGGCGTCGACGGCGAGCGCGCCCTGCCCCGTTTCAAACACGCGCACCGGGTTGACGTCGACTGAGGCGACCCTGCCCGCCCAGCCCAGCATCGCGTCTCCGAGCAGCACCGCCATGCGGGCGAACGCCGCCAGATCGGCGGCCGGCTCGCCGCGCCAGCCGGTCAAGAGTGGTGCAATTCTCAACTGAGCGAGTTTGGCCAGCACTTGCTCGGGGTCGAACGGCGGCATGAGCAGCCTGAAATCCTTCAGGGCCTCCAGGTTCACGCCGCCGTCGCCCACCATGACGACCGGTCCCAACTGCGGGTCGAGGCGAGCGCCCAGGGCGAGCTCCCGGCCCTTCGGCGCCTTGCGCGCGACGATCACGCCCTCGAAGCCCGCGCCCAGGGCCAGGACCCGCTCGCGCATCCAGCCGAATACGTTCCTGTCGAAGACAACCAGGCCGTGCTCGGTCTTGTGGGGAAGGTCGCGCGAGCAGGCTTTCATGACGAAATCACCGAACTCGGCGCACGCCGCATTGGCCGCTTCCTCGGTCGTGCACAGCCGGTGCTCGACCACCGGCAGGCCGGCGCGCGCGAGCACTTCCAGGCTCTCCGCCTCGTGCAGGAGCCGCTGGTTCCCGATCGGGAACCAAACGGGGTTTCCCGCCGCCTTTTCCAGGGCCGGCCTGCGCAGCAGCGCCGCGTGGTCGGCAACCTGCGCGAGGGCGTCCATCGCCACGCGCTCGCTGGCGAAGGTCGGCACGCCGAGCCTCGCGAACTCGGCGCGCACCGAAGCCTGCGGCGCCGCCACGGCAACCGGCTGGCCGAAGGCTTCTCCAAAGGCCATCAGATCCCGCGCGAACCGCGGCACGTCGTATCCGGTCCCCGCGACCGGCAGGGCGAGAAGCAGCAGGTCGCTTTGCCGGTCTTCGCCGACGATCGGCAGCACCGAGGCGAGCAGCTGCGGATTGCCGAGGAGCGCCCCGGTGACGTCGATCGGGTTGGCGAGCGAGGCGAAGGCGGGCAAGGCCTTCTGCAATCTCTGTATTGCTGCATCCGATATCGCCGCGAGCGGGATCCCCCGCTCCTCGGCATGGTCGGCGGCCATGACGCAGCTCGCGCCGGAGTTGCTCACCACGACCAGGCGCTTGCCGCGCGGCCGGCGCCCGGTCAGGTAGAGCTCGGCGGCGGCGACGAGCTCGTGCGGGTCAGCGGCGCGCCAGATGCCGTGGCGCTCGAAGAAGGCGTCGACCACGCGGTCCTCGGACGCGAGCGCGCCGGTGTGCGAGCTCGCCGCCTTCTGCCCGCTCGCGGTGCGCCCGGCCTTGAGGGCGACGATCGGCAGGTCGCGCTGCTTCGCGGCCGCCGCCGCCGCGGCGAGCCGCTCGGGGCTCTTCATCGATTCCAGGTACAGGAGAAGGAGCCGGACGCCGTCATCTGCGACCACGGCTTGCGCGAGCTCGGCCACGCTGACGTCGGCCTCGTTGCCGGTGGCGTGGACATGGCGCACGCCGAGACCCTTCTCGTGCAGCAGCGTGTAGATCGCCTGCGAGTTGGCCCCGCTCTGGCTGACGATCGCGACCGGGCCGTCGCGCGCCTCGAGCTCGTGGAAGATGGTCGAGAAATTCGCCACCGTGCCGGTCGCGAAGTTGGCGATACCCTGGCAGTTCGGCCCGAGCAGGCGCATGCCCGCGCGGCGCGCCGTCTCGACCATCGAGCGCTCGGTGCGCCGGCCCGCCTCGCCGGTCTCGCCGAACCCGGACGCCATCACCACCGCGACCTTGACGCCGCGCGCGGCGCAGGCCGCGACCGCGGCCACCGCCTCCTCTCCCGCCACCGCGATGATCGCGAGATCGGGGGTTTCGGGAAGGCTTTCCAGGGATGGATAGGATTTGAGCTCCTGCACGACCTTCCTTCCCGGATTGACCGGGTAGATCGCGCCGCGGTAGCCGTAGCGCTTCATGTAGAGGATCGGCCGGCCGCCGACCTTGTGCGGGTTGTCGGAGGCGCCGATGACGGCGACCGAGCGGGGGTCGAGGGCGGAGCGCAGCATCGCGCAGGCATAATACGTCCATGAGCGACCTCTCCCATCTGAGCATCAAGTCGATGCGCGAGCGCGTTTCGCCGGCCGAGTGGCAGACGCGCGTCGACCTCGCCGCCTGCTACCGCCTGGTGCACCACTACGGCATGGACGACCTCGTCTACAACCACATCTCGGCGCGCGTGCCCGGCGAGGAGGGCCATTTCCTCATCAACGCCTATGGCATGACCTACGACGAGGTCACCGCCTCCAGCCTGGTGAAGGTCGACTTCGACGGCAACATCGTGCAGGACTCGGGCACCGGCTACGGCATCAACCGCGCCGGCTTCGTCATCCACAGCGCGGTGCACCGCGGCCGCCCCGACGTCGCCTGCGTGATCCACACGCACACGCCCGCGGGCATGGCGGTCTCGGCGATGGAGTGCGGGCTGCAGCCGCTCACGCAGAACGCGATGTTCTTCTCCGGCGTGGGCTACCACGGCTACGAGGGCCCGGCGGTCGACCTCGACGAGCAGAAGCGCCTGGTCGCCGACCTCGGCGGCCACGTGGCGATGATCCTGCGCAACCACGGCCTGCTCGCGGTCGGCGCGACCATCCCCGAGGCCTTCATCACGCTCTACTGGCTCGAGCGCGCCTGCCAGGCGCAGGTCTTCGCGATGAACACTCCGGTAAGAGTTCCGAGTGAAGAGACGGTGAAGCTGACCAACGAGCGCTACAAGCCGGGACAGCGGCGCAGCATCGGCGAGCTGGAGTGGGCCGGGTTGCTGCGCTTGGTGGAAAGGCGCTACCCCGGCTTCCGGGATTGAAGCTCCTCGAGGGCAAGGTTGCGCTCGTCACCGGTGCCGGGGGCGGCATCGGCCGCGACTTCGCCCTGGCATTCGGGGCCGCGGGGGCCGCGGTGGTGGTGAACGACATCGGCACCTCGGTGCACGGCGAGGGCAGCGACGCCGGCCCGGCCGAGAAAGTCGCGAACGAGATCCGCGCTGCCGGCGGCAAGGCCATCCCCAACACCGACAGCGTGGCGGACTGGCAGTCGGCCAATCGAATCATTCAGGCAGCAATCGACTCGTTTCAGAGGGTCGATATCGTCGTAAACAATGCAGGCATCCTGCGCGACCGCTTCTTCTTCAACATGTCGGTCGAGGAATGGCGTGCCGTGATCGACGTGCACCTGAACGGCTCGTTCTACGTCTCGCGCGCCGCGGCGCCGCACTTCCGCTCGCAGCAGTCGGGCTGCTACGTGCACATGACCTCGACCTCGGGCCTGGTCGGCAACCTCGGCCAGGCGAACTATTCCGCCGCCAAGCTCGGCATCGCCGGCCTGTCGAAATGCATCGCGCTCGACATGGCGAAGTACAACGTGCGCTCGAACTGCATCTCGCCCTTTGCCTGGAGCCGGATGATCGGCTCGATCCCGCCCGAGACGGCTGACCAGCAGGCGCGGGCCGAGAAGCTGAAGAGCATGGAGACGGGGAAGAAAGATCCGCTAGCGGTTTTCCTCGCTTCGGAAAAAGCAGG
>CBDDRQ010000102.1:0-3539 GCA_965233125.1 uncultured bacterium | reverse complement strand
CTTCACGTGGTACTCGAGCCCCGGCCGCCCGGAGAAGTCGATCACCACGCGCGAGAGCGCCTCGTCGAGCGGCACGTAGGCGTGGCCGAAGCGGCGCACCCCGGACTTGTCGCCGATCGCCCTGGCGAAGGCCTGCCCGAGGGTGATGCCGATGTCCTCGACGGTGTGGTGCGCGTCGATGTGCAGGTCGCCCTTCGCCTCGATCTCGAGGTCGAGCATGCCGTGGCGCGCCACCTGGTCGAGCATGTGCTCGAGGAAGGGCAGGCCGGTGGAGAGCTTCGCCGCGCCTTTCCCGTCAAGGTTCAGCTTGACGCGGATCTGCGTCTCTTTCGTGTCTCTTTTGACCTCGGCGATTCTCATAAGGCTTCGCGCAGCGCTGTGAGCAGTATACGGTTTTCGTCGGGCGTGCCGACGGTGACGCGCAGGCAGTTCTTCAGCGCCGGGTGCAGGTTGCGCACCAGCACGCCCTGCCGGCGCAGCGCCTCGTAGGTGCGCGCGGCGTCCGGGACGCGCACGAGGAAAAAATTCGCGGCGGAGGGGAAGACCTCCATGCCCTCGAGCTTCGCGAGCTCCGCTCCCAGCGCCTCCCGGTCCTTGCGGATGGTCGCCGCCTGCTCCTCGAGCACTTCCAGCCGCTCGAGCACGAAGAGCGCCGCGGCGTGCGTGAGCACGTTCACGTTGTAGACCTGGCGCACCTTGTTCAGCTCGGCGATCCACTCCGGCCGGCCGGCGAGGTAGCCCAGGCGGATGCCGGCGAGGCCGAGCTTGGAGACGGTGCGCAGCACCAGCAGGTTGGGAAACTCCGGCAGGCGCTGCATGAACGTCTTGCCGGCGAAGACGTGGTAGGCCTCGTCGATCACCACCAGGCCGGGACAGGCTTTGATCACCTCGACGATCTGCTCTTCCGGGTAGAGCACGCCGGTCGGGTTGTTCGGGTAGGCGATGAACACCAGCGCCGGCTTCTCGGCGCGCATGCGCTCGATGAAGGCGCCGGCGTCGAAGGAGAAGTCCTCGGCGAGCGGCACCGGCACCGCGCGCATGCCGCAGAAGAGCGCGTCCATCGAGTACATGACGAAGGTCGGCGCCGGATACATCATCACCGCGCCGGGGCGCGCCAGCGCGAGCGCGAGCACCTGGATGAGGTCGTCGGAGCCGTTGCCGAGCAGGATCTCCATGCCGGGGGGCACGGCCATCTTGCGCGCCAGCAGCTCGCGCAGCTTCGGCGCCGACGGATCGGGGTAGCGGTTCAGGTCGACCGCGGCGAGCGCCTGCGCGAGCTCGCGGCGCAGCGCCGGCGGCAGCGGGTACGGGTTCTCCATCGCGTCGAGCTTCACCATGCCTTCGGCAGGCGCGACGTGGTAGGCGCCGATCGCGAGGATCTCCGGGCGGATCAGGTCTTCGGGCTTCATTCCAGTCGCATCCTGGCCGCGCGCGCGTGTGCCGGCAACCCTTCGCCGTCGGCGAGCGTGGCGGCGATTCTCCCCAGCGTAGCCGCGGATTGCTTCGAAATCTCGATCAGGCTCGAGCGCTTCTGGAAGTCGTACACGCCGAGCGGCGAGGAGAAGCGCGCGGTGCCGGCGGTGGGCAGGACGTGGTTCGGCCCGGCGCAGTAGTCGCCGAGCGCTTCCGAGCTCCAGCGCCCGACGAACACAGCGCCTGCATTGCTGATTTTCGAAAGAATGCTTTCCGGATTCTCGACGATGATCTCGATGTGCTCGGGCGCGATGCGGTTCGCGATTTCGCAGGCTTCGTCGAGATCCCGGGTCTCGATCAGCGCGCCGCGCCCTTCGAGCGACGCGCGGATGATGTCCCGCCTCGGCATCGAGGGCAGCAGCTTGTCGATAGATTGCTTCACTTCTTCCAGGAACTTCCCGTTGGAGGAGAGAAGGATCGCCTGCGCCGACTCGTCGTGCTCGGCCTGCGAGAAGAGGTCCATCGCCACCCAGTCGGGGCTCGCCGAGCCGTCGCAGATCACGAGGATCTCGGAGGGACCGGCGATCATGTCGATTCCGACCTGCCCGAACACCTGGCGCTTCGCCTCGGCGACGTAGACATTGCCCGGGCCGACGATCTTGTCGACGCGCGGCACCGAGGCGGTGCCGTAGGCGAGCGCGGCGATCGCCTGCGCGCCGCCGACGGAGATCACGCGATCGACGCCGGCGATCGACGCCGCGGCGAGCACGAGCGGGTTCGGCCCCGGGCTCACCATGACCAGCTCGCGCACGCCCGCCACCCTGGCCGGCACCGCGTTCATCAGCACCGTCGAGGGATACGCCGCCTTGCCGCCCGGGACGTACAGCCCCACGCGCTCGAGCGGGGTGACGCGCTGCCCGAGGCGCGTGCCGTCGGGCTCGGTGTAGTCCCAGGAGGATTGCAGCTGCTTCTCGTGGAAGCGCCGGATGCGCTGGTGCGCCGCCTTCAAGGCTTCCAATTGATCGGAAGGAATGGCGCCAATTTCCGGCCGAACGGAAGAGATTTCATCCTTGCCGTCGAACTTCTTCGTGTACTGGAGCACGGCCGCGTCGCCCCGCGCGCGCACGTCGGCGAGGATGCGGCGCACCGTGTCCTGCACGGCGGCATCCTGCGCCGCCTCGTAGCGCACGAGCGCCTCGAGCGCGGCGGCGAAGCCGGCGTCCCGCGTCGAGAGGCGGCGCAGCTTCATCGCACCGCCGCCGCGGCGAAGGCATCGATGAGCGGCTGGAGCTGCCGGCGCTTGGTCTTGAGCGCCGCCTGGTTGACGATGAGCCGCGCCGACACCGGCATGATCTCCTCGACCGCGGCGAGGCCGTTCGCGCGCAGCGTCTTTCCGGTATCGACGAGGTCGACGATGGCGTCGGCAAGCCCGGTGAGCGGGGCGAGCTCCATCGAGCCGTACAGGCGGATGAGGTCGACGTGCACGCCCTTGGCGGCGAAGTGCGCGCGGGTGATGTCGACGTACTTGGTGGCGACGCGAAGGCGCGCGCCGCGGCGCACCGCGCCCTGGTAGTCGAAGCCCTTGCGCACCGCGACCATCATGCGGCAGCGCGCGATGCCCAGGTCGACGGGCTGGTACAGGCCTTCGCCGCCGTGCTCGACGAGCACGTCGCCGCCGGCGATGCCGAGGTCGGCGCCGCCATGCTGCACGTAGGTCGGGGTATCGGAGGCGCGCACCACGATGAGGCGCGTGTCGCGCCGCTGGGTGCCGATGACGAGCCTGCGGGAGCTGCCGGGGTCTTCCTTAGGCCGGAGACCGACGCGCGCGAGCAGGGGCGCGGTCTCCTCGAAGATCCGCCCCTTCGATAACGCGATACTTATGCTCGCCATTGGCCATATCCGGCGCGCATTCTACAACACATGGTTGTTTTCTAACGAACCCGTTCTATCCGGGCACCCAGGACACCCAGCTTCTTCTCGATCGCCTCGTAGCCGCGGTCGAGGTGGTAGATGCGCTCGACCACCGTCTCGCCCTCGGCCACCAGCGCGGCGATGACCAGGCACGCCGAGGCGCGCAGGTCGGTGGCCATGACGCTCGCCCCCTGCAGGCGCGGCACCCCGCGCAC
>CBDDRQ010000101.1:0-5960 GCA_965233125.1 uncultured bacterium | reverse complement strand
CGGGCGATGGTGCTCAGGGCCTGCGGCGGGTTGGCGAGCGCGAGGCTGCGGCTGCGGCTCTTCGCCTCGCGCTGCCAGGCGAGGAGCAGCGCGAGCAGCGCCGAGTCCATCTCCGTCACGCCTTGCAGGTCGATGCTCTCGACGCCCTCTTCCACGTGCCGGCGGCCCTCTTCGAGCAGCGCCGCGACGTTGGCGAGCGTCACCGGCCCGCTCAGCACCAGGCGCGCACCCTCGCGCGCGATCATTTCTTCGCCGCTTCGAGGCTGCGGTTCTTCGTGTCGAGGCTCTTGATCAGGCCGTCGATGCCCGAGTCGCGCACCACGTTGTTGAACTCGGTGCGGTAGTTCGCCACCAGGCTAACGCCCCCGACCATGACGTCGTAGACCTTCCAGCCGGCGGTCGTCTTCTCCATGCTGTAGTCGATCGGCACCGCCTGCGCGCCCTGCTGCAGCACGCGCACCTGCACCGTGACGTCGGTGTCGCTCGGCTTCGCGCGCAGCGGCCGGAAATCGAACTTCTGGTCGCTGTAGGCCGAGAGCGCGCTCGCATAGGTGCGCACGAGCAGCGTCTTGAACTCGTGGATCAGCCGCTTCTTCTGCTCGGGCGCCGCCTTCTTCCAGCTCTGGCCCATGGCGAGCTGGGTCATGGCCTCGAAGTTGAAGTGCGGCAGCACCTTCTCGTCGATGAGCGAGATCAGCTTGGCGCGGTTGCCGGACTTGATGTCCTTGTCCTTGGCGATGAGCTCGACGACTTCCAGCGTCACCGTCTTGACGAGCGCATCGGGCGCGGCCTGCCCGTGGACGACCAGGGGAAGGGTCAGACCCAGGAAAAGCGAAAGCAAGGTCTTCATTCGAATTTCTCGCGCGGCGGGCGGCCATCGTAAACCAGGCTGCGCCGGCGCTGCAAATAGGCGTCGCGCTGGAACACGTACTTGTCGAGCGCCGCCTGCTCCAGGACGCGGCCCGCGCCGAGGAGGTCGGCCCGCGTCTGCACCGCGCGCGAGGCGATCAGCGCGTTGCGCGCGCGGTTCGGGCTCACTTCGCCCACCGGGTCCGCCACCATGTCCGCCGCCAGGCCGACGCCGTCGCGCAGGTTGCTCGAGCCGAAGATCGGCAGCACCAGGTAGGGCCCGGTGCCCGCGCCCCAGCGCCCGAAGGTCTGGCCGAAGTCCTCGTTGTGCTTCTCCAGGCCGAGGTCGGTGGCGACGTCGTGGATGCCGAGCAGGCCGAAGGTGGTGTTCAGCAGGAAGCGCGACCAGTCGTCGAACGCCTCGGTCGCCTTCCCCTGCAGCAGGTTGTTGACGCCGATGAACGGGTCGGCGAGGTTGCCGAAGAAGTTGCGCACCCGGTCGCGCACCTCGCGCGGCACGAAGTCGTCGTAGACCTCGGCCACCGGCCGGGCGACGAAGTCGTCGACCTTCTCGTTGAACTTGTAGACGCCGCGGTTCCAGCCCTCGAGCGGGTCGCGCGGGTCGCCTTCGCCGGTCGTAGCGCATCCTCCCAGGAACAAAAGAGCTCCCAGAAAAACCGATTTCACTTGGCGGCGTCCTTTCCTTCGGCGGCCTTGTTGAACAGGAACTGGCTGATCAGGTTCTCGAGCACCACCGCCGATTGCGTGAGCCGCAGGCGCTCGCCGCTCGCGAGCATCTTCGTGTCGCCGCCCGCCTCCAGGCCCACGTACTGCTCGCCGAGGATGCCGGAGGTGAGGATCTTGGCGGTGGTGTCGCGCGGAAACTGGTAGGCCTGCTCGATGTCCATCATCACCACCGCCTCGAAGCTCTCGTTGTCGAAGCGCACGTCGACGACGCGCCCGACCACGACCCCGGCGCTCTTCACCGGCCCGCGCACCTTGAGGCCGCCGATGTTGCCGAACTTGGCCTCGACGCGGTAGGTCTGCCCGGTGCTGAACGACGCGAGGTTGCCCACGCGCAGGGCGAGGAAGATGAGCGCGACGAAGCCCATCACGACGAAGATGCCGACCCAGAGATCGATGGTGGAGCGGTTCATTTTTCGGTTCCCGTGAACATGAGTGCCGTGAGGACGAAATCGAGCGCCAGGATGGCGAGCGAGGAAGTGACCACGGTGCGCGTGGTGGCGCGCGACACGCCTTCGGCGGTCGGCACCGCGTCGTAGCCCTCGAACACCGCGATCCAGGTGACGGCGATGCCGAACACGATGCTCTTGTAGACGCCGTTGAGGATGTCGTTGCGCAGGTCCACCGCCGCCTGCATCTGCGACCAGAAGGCGCCCGCGTCGACGCCAATCAGCTGCACGCCGACGAGGTAGCCGCCGAACACGCCCATCGCCGAGAACAGCGCCGCGAGCAGCGGCATCGAGATCACCCCGCCCCAGAAGCGCGGCGCCACCACGCGCGCCACCGGGTCGACCGCCATCATCTCCATGGCCGAGAGCTGCTCGGTCGCCTTCATCAGGCCGATCTCGGCGGTGATCGCCGAGCCGGCGCGGCTGGCGAAGAGCAGCCCCGCCACGACCGGCCCGAGCTCGCGCACCAGCGAGAGCGCCACCAGCACGCCGAGCGATTCGGAGGCGCCGAAGCGCTGCAGCGTCTCGTAGCCCTGCAGGCCGAGCACCATGCCGACGAACAGGCCCGACACCAGGATGATGATGAGCGAGAGGACGCCCGCGAAGTAGATCTCGGCGATGACCAGGCGAAAGCGCCTGAGCGCCGTGCCCGAATGCAGCAGCATGTAGAAGAGGAAGCGGCTGGCGTAGCCGATGCGCCAGACGTGCGAGCTCATGCCTGCGCCGAGCCGCTCGATCCGCGCGCGCAGGGTCGTCAGTGGCATCGAGCGGAAATGCGCGACATCAGGCGCTCGCGAGCTCCAGGTCGGCGCGGTATTCGGGCGCGGGGTAGTGGAACGGCACCGGCCCGTCGGGCCTGCCGTTCACGAACTGGTTGACGAAGGGCTCGGGGCTCGCGCGGATCTCGTCGGGGGTGCCCTTGGCGATGACCCGGCCGGCGGCCATGAAGTACACGTAGTCGACCACGCCGAGCGCCTCCTGCACGTCGTGCGTGACGATGACCGAGGTGGCGCCGAGCGAGTCGTTCAGCTCGCGGATCAAACGCACGATCACGCCGAAGGAGATCGGGTCGAGGCCGGTGAAGGGCTCGTCGTAGAGGATGAGCTGCGGGTCGAGCGCGATCGAGCGCGCCAGCGCCACGCGGCGCGCCATGCCGCCCGAGAGCTCGGTGGGGCGCAGGTGCGCGGCGCCGCGCAGCCCCACCGCCTGGAGCTTGAGCATCACCAGGTCGTGGATCACTTCCTCGGGCAATCGCCCGTGCTCGCGCATCGGGAAGGCCACGTTTTCATAGATCGACAGGTCGGTGAACAGCGCCCCGAACTGGAACAGCATGCCCATCTTGCGCCGCATGGCGTACAGCCCGTCGCGCTCGAGCTCGGCGGTGGCGTGCCCGAGCACGCGCGCCTCGCCGCGCGTGGGCGCAAGCGCGCCCATGATGATGCGCAGCAGCGTCGTCTTGCCGCACCCCGACTGGCCCATGATGCCGACCACGGCGCCGCGCTCGATCGCGAGGTCGATGTCGCGCAGGACCGGGCGCGCCGCTTCGTAACCAAAGGAAACGTTACGGATTTCCACGATCGGCTCGCGCTGCACGGCGTAATATTACCTTGCATGGGGGAAGCGCCTGCCACCGCAGTCCTGGTTCGTCACCTGAGGAAAAACTATGGCAGCGTCGCGGCGCTCGCCGGCGTCGATCTCGCGGTGGACGCGGGCGAGGCCTTCGGCCTGGTGGGCGCGAACGGCGCGGGCAAGACCACGCTCATCAAATGCCTGCTCGACCTCGTCGCCTGCGACGCCGGGCAGGCCGAGATCTTCGGCGTGCCCTCGCGCCGTCCCGAGGCGCGCGCGCGCCTTGCCTACCTGCCCGAGCGCTTCGTGCCGCCGCACTACCTGCGCGGGCGCGAGTTCATCGCCGCGATGCTCGAGCTGGGCGGCGAGCGCTACGAGGAGCAGAGGGTCGCCGCGCTGGCCGAGACGCTCGAGCTGGAGCGCGCGGCGCTCGACAAGCCGGCCCGGGCGCTCTCCAAGGGCATGACGCAGAAGCTCGGGCTCGCCGCGTGCCTGCTCGCGAGGCGCGAGCTCTACGTGCTCGACGAGCCCATGAGCGGCCTTGACCCCGCGGCCCGGGTCGCGGTGAAATCGCTGCTGCGCGGGCTCGCCGCGGAGGGCAGGACGCTTTTCTTCACTTCCCACGTGCTTGCCGACGTCGAGGAGCTGTGCGGCTCGATCGCGGTGCTCGACGCCGGCCGGGTGCGCTTCCGCGGCGCGCCCGCGGCGCTGCGCAGCCGCTACGCCGAGGAGAGCCTCGAACGCGCCTTCATGAGATGCATCCGTGACACCGCTACCGCAGCCAGCGCCTGAAAAGAAACCAGCTTTGCTGGTGGTGGATGACGATGCGCTCATCACCGACACGCTCGCCTTCGCGCTCGGCTCCGACTACGAGGTCTACGCCTGCGACTCGCGCCGGCACGCGATCGAGCTGCTGCGCCAGCTCCCGGCCGCGCCGGCGCTTGCGCTGGTCGACCTGGGGCTGCCGCCCTCGCCGCACGCGCCCGACGAGGGCTTCCAGCTGATCGCCGACCTGCTCGCGCATTCGCCGGGCATGAAGATCTTCGTGCTCTCGGGCCAGAACGACGCGGCGAACGCGCGCCACGCGCGCGCGCTGGGCGCCTGGGAGTTCGTCGCCAAGCCGAGCGACCCGGAGCTCCTCAAGCGCCTGCTCGCGCGCGCGCGCGAGCTGCCCGCGGCCGAGCAGGCCGAGCTCGTCGGCGCGAGCCCCGCGCTCGCCAAGCTGAAGAGCCAGATCGCCCAGTTCGCCGGCTCTCCCTTCCCGGTGCTGATCGAGGGCGAGTCGGGCAGCGGCAAGGAGCTCGCGGCGGCGAGCCTGCACCGGCTCTCGCCGCGCGCGAGCCGGCCCTACCTGACGCTCAACTGCGCGGCGATCGCGCCCACCCTGGTCGAGCCGACGCTGTTCGGCTACGTGAAGGGCGCTTTCACCGGCGCCAGCGCGAACAAGTCGGGCTACTTCGAGGACGCGCAGGAAGGCACGCTCTTCCTCGACGAGATCGGCGAGCTGCCCCTCGAGCTGCAGGCGAAGCTGCTGCGCGTGCTGGAGAACGGCGAGTACCAGCGCGTGGGCGAGACGCAGCGGCGCACGGCGCGCTGCCGCGTGCTCGCCGCCACCAACCGCGACCTGCGCCGCGAGGTGAAGCGCGGCGCCTTCCGCGCCGACCTCTATCACCGCCTGTCGGTGTTCACGCTCGCCGTGCCGGCGCTGCGCGAGATGGAAGGCGACCGCGTCGTGCTGCTCGACCATTTCCGCCGCCTCTACGCCGGACAGTCGGGCGCGCAGCCTTTCGAGCTCGACCGCGCCGCGCTCGAGCGCTGGCAGCACTACGACTTCCCCGGCAACGTGCGCGAGCTGCGCAACATCGTCATCCGCCTCGGCACCAAGTACCCCGGGCAGCGCCTGTCGCTCGTCGAGCTCGAGCCCGAGCTCGACCTCGAGGCGCCGCAGCCGCACGCGGGCCCCGGCGGCGACCTCGCCGAGCAGGCGCTGCGCCAGCTCGAGCGCGCCGGCGCCTTCGACCTCGACCAGACGCTCAAGGCCTGGGAGCGCGCCTACATCGAGGCGGCGCTCAAGCTCACGCGCGGCAACGTCAGCCAGGCGGCGAAGCTGCTGGGCATGAACCGCACCACGCTCTACAGCCGCATGAGCACGGGGGACGAGAAGTAGTGGCCCTCTACCTGGAGCACTTCGGCCTCTCGGAGCCGCCCTTCCGCATCACGCCGCACACCGACTTCTTCTTCGACGGCGCCGACCGCGGCGCCACCCTCGAGGCGCTCATCTACGCGGTGCTGCACGACGAGGGCATCGTCAAGGTCTCGGGCGAGGTCGGCAGCGGCAAGACCATGCTC
>CBDDRQ010000100.1:0-15670 GCA_965233125.1 uncultured bacterium | reverse complement strand
TCGGTGGTGGTGAACGACATCGGCACCTCGGTGCATGGCGAGGGCCGCGACGCCGGCCCGGCGGAGAAAGTCGCGAACGAGATCCGTGCCGCCGGCGGCAAGGCGATCGCGAGCACCGACAGCGTCGCGGAATGGTCCTCGGCCAACCGGATCGTCCAGTGCGCCCTGGATTGCTTTCAGAAACTCGATGTGGTCGTGAACAACGCGGGCATCCTGCGCGACCGCTTCTTCTTCAACATGTCGGTCGAGGAATGGCGCGCGGTGATCGACGTGCACCTGAACGGCTCGTTCTACGTCTCGCGCGCCGCGGCGCCGCACTTCCGCTCGCAGCAGTCGGGCTGCTACGTGCACATGACCTCGACCTCGGGCCTGGTCGGCAACCTCGGCCAGGCCAACTACTCCGCGGCAAAGCTCGGCATCGTCGGTCTGTCGAAGTCGATCGCGCTCGACATGCAGCGCTACCACGTGCGCTCGAACTGCATCGCGCCCTTCGCCTACAGCCGCATGATCGGCTCGATCCCGACCGAGACCGCCGACCAGCAGGCGCGGGTCGAGAAGCTGAAGAGCATGGAAACCGCCAAGATCGCCCCGCTGGCAGTCTTTCTCGCTTCAGAGGGAGCTTCTGATGTCACCGGGCAGATATTCGCTGTCAGGGCGAATGAAATCTTCCTGATGTCGCAGAACCGGCCGCTGCGCTCTGTGCACCGCGCGGAGGGCTGGACAGCCGAGACGATCGCCTCGCACGCTATTCCTTCCTTAAGGGATTATTTTTACCCCCTGCAGCGCTCGCAAGACGTCTTCAGCTGGGATCCTGTCTAAGCTGCCTTGGCTAGACGCTGGTTGGTCTGTATCAGCCGGTCGATGAGGACCCGCATGCACGCCTTGTTGAACGCCGACTGGCAGCCGTCGGTCGCCGCGCGCATGGCGTCGGCTTTGACCTCGATGACGGTGACGTCGCTGCGCGCGGTGATGCTGGTGGTGCGGTGGTGGATGGTGTCGGTGAAGTAGAGGATCTCGCCGAAGCAGCCGCCCGGCCGCAGCGTGGCGAGCAGCTTGCCCGAGAGCGTCACGTCGACCTCGCCCTCGGCGAGCAGGAAGAAGCTGTCGCCCGCCTCGCCCTCGCGGATCAGCGCGGTGCCCGCCTTGAACGGCTTCCAGCTGCCGATGCGCACCACTTCCCAGAGGGCGACGTCGTTGAAGTCGGTGAAGAACGGGAACTCGCGCAGCCTGTTGAATTTCTCCGAGTCCGAGACCGACTCGCCGGCGAGGCGCAGGCTGAGGAACGCCCCGCTCAGGTCCTTGCCGAAGTCGAGCCACGAGCGGTAGCGCGCCGCGGGCGCCTTGGCGATCGCCCGGAGCACGATGTCGTCGAGGAGCGGCGGCAGGTCCGCGCGCAGCGCCGAGGGGCGCATCGGCTCGGTGTTGAGGATGGCGTAGGTGAGGCCGACCTGCGTGGAGGCCTGGAACGGCAGCCGCCCCGTGAGCAGGCGGTACATGGTCACGCCGAGCGAGTAGATGTCGGTCTGGTGGGTAAGCGCCTCCATGCGCAGCTGCTCGGGCGACATGTAGGCGGGCGAGCCCACGCCGGTGAGCTGCGTGGTCTCGACGCCGCGCTGCTGGAAAGAGGCGCCGAAGTCGCCGACCTTGGTCTCGCCGCCGCCAGAGAGCAGGATGTTCCCGGGCTTGATGTCGCGGTGGATGACGCCGTGCTGGAAGGCGTACTCGAGCGCGCGGATGCACTTGAAGATGATCTCGACCACCTTGTTGAGCGGCAGCAGCGCGCTCACCCCCGAATGCGCCTCCAGGGTGGTGCCCGACACGTATTCCATCACCAGGTAGCTGTGGTCGGGCTCGACCACCGCGCCGAGGATCTCGACGATGTGCGGATGGTTGAGCTTGCCGGCGAGCGCGGCCTCGGCGACGAAGGCCTTGTGCATCATGCGCTCGGTCTGCGGATCGGCATGGCGGTCGAACAGGAACACCTTGATCGCGACCTCGCGCTCCGAGAGCGGCTCGCGCGCCAGGTACACGCGGCTGGTGGCGCCCTTGCCGATCTCGCGCAGGATCGGGTACTTGCCCAGCTGCTCGCCGGCCTGGAGCCTCATGCCAGCACTTTTTCGAGCTCCTGCAGCAGCTCGCCTTCCTGGTAGGGCTTGCCGAGGAAGGCGTTGACGCCGAGCTGCGCGGCCTGGTCGCGGTGCTTGCCGGCGGTGCGCGAGGTGATGACGATGATCGGCAGCGCCGCGCTGCGCGGATCGCCGCGCACGCTGCGCGTGAGCTCGAAGCCGTCCATGCGCGGCATCTCGATGTCGACCAGCATCACGTCGGGCAGCGCGTCTTTCAGCGCCTCCAGCGCGTCGACGCCGTCCTTGGCGGTGACCACGCGATAGCCCTCGCGCTCGAGCAGGCGGCTGGTCACCTTGCGCACGGTGAGCGAGTCGTCGACCACCAGGATGACCCGGCGCCCGGCGTCGGCGAACGTCGTGGGCACGGTGGCCTGGAGCGTGGTGGTGGTGACGCCGCTGCGCGCGCGTCCGGCGAGCTGCACCGGGTTCACGATCAGGGCGATGGTGCCGTCGGCGAGCACCGTCGCCCCCGAAACGCCCGGGATCCGGGCGAGCTGGGGCCCGATGTACTTGACGACGATTTCCTGGTTGCCGATCAGCTCGTCGACGTGCACCGCGATGCGCTGGACGCCGCTGCGAAGGAGCAGAACGGAGTTGTAGCTCTGCACCGCCGTGGCCGCCCGGTTGCCGAGAAGGTGCTGCAGGTAGTGCAGCGGGTAGGCGTGCTCCCGGGCCTCGACCTCGCCTTTCGCATACAGACCGGCGATGGCGTCGCTCTTGAGCCTGAGCACCTGCTCGACCATCGCGGAGGCGATCGCGAGCACGCTCGGCCCCGAGCGCACCAGCACCGCCTGCGTGACCGCGAGGGTGAGCGGCAGATACAGGGTGAAGGTGGTGCCCTGCCCCCGGCTGCTCGCGATGTCGACGCGCCCGCCGATGGCGGCGATCTCGTTGCGCACCACGTCCATGCCCACGCCGCGGCCGGCGATCTCGGTGAGCGCCTCGGCGGTCGACAGGCCGGAAACGAAGATGAGCTGGGTGAGCTCCGCCTCCGAGGGCTCCTGCCCCGGCTGCAGCAGCCCCAGCTCGAGGCCTTTCTCGCGCAGGCGCTCCAGGTCGAGGCCGGCGCCGTCGTCGGCGACGACCAGCGCGATCTCGTTCGCCTCCTGGCGCAGCGTCACGCCGATGCGGCCCGACTCGGGCTTGCCGGCCGCGGCGCGGCGGGCGGGGGACTCGAGGCCGTGCACGACGGCGTTGCGCAGGATGTGCTCGAGCGGGCCGGCGATGCGCTCGAGCACGCTGCGGTCGAGCTCCACGTCGGCGCCCTCGATCTCGAGCTCGGCGCGCTTGTCGAGCTCGCGCGAGGCCTGCCGCACCACGCGGTAGAGGCGCTCGCTCAGGTTCGAGAACGGCACCGCGCGCATGCGCATCAGCTCCTGCTGCAGCCCGCGGCTGATCCGCGCCTGCTGCAGCAGCGCGGCCTCGGTCTCCCCGGCGTTCTTGATGAGCGTCTGCTGGATCGATACGACGTCGTTCAGGCTCTCGGCCATCAGGCGCGTCAGCTCCTGCAGCCGCGTGTAGCGGTCGAACTCGAGCGGGTCGTACTCGCGGGACTTCTCCTCGACCACCGACAGGCGCGACTGCAGCTGGCTGTCGGCCTGCACTTCGACCTCGCGCAGCTGGCCGCGCAGGCGCGCGACGCTCTCGCCCAGGTCGGAGAGCGACTGCTTGACCGCGCGCAGCTCCGCCTCCATGCGCGAGCGGGCGATCGCGACCTCGCCCGACTCGTTGATCAGCTGGTCGAGCGTGTCGGCGTTGACCCGCAGCATCGCCGCGGGCGCCGCGGGTGCGGCCGGCGCCGCCGCATCGGCCGGCGCCTCGACCGGGGCGGCCTGCGGGGCGCGCAGGCGCTCCACGTCGACGCTCAGCCGGTCCATCTTCGCTTCCAGGTCCTCGAACAGCGCCGCCGGGAACTCGTTCGCCTCCAGCGCCGCGTCGATGCCGCTCTCCATCAGGTGCGTCAGCTCGCCGAGACGGATCGCCCCGGCCATGCGCGCGCTGCCCTTGAGCGTGTGCAGGCCGCGCTGCAGCGACTGCGCGATCAGCGCGTCGTGCGGGGCGACCTTCCAGTCGCGCAGGTCGGAGCCGATCGCCGGCACCAGCTCCTGCGCCTCCTCGAGGAAGATCGGCAGCAGCGTCGCGTCGATGTCGTCGCGCATGACGCGCTTCTCGGGTCGCGGCGGCTCGATCGCGACGGGGCGCGGCTGGCTCAGGCGCTTCGTGAGATCGTGCAGGGCCGCCATCGCGGCTTCGCCGGAAACGCCGGCCTCGGCGCGCGCCGCGGCGCCGACCATCGCCATCAGCCGGTCCACGGCCTTGCGCAGCACGCCCGCGTCGCCCTGCTGCGTCTGCGCGGCGAACGGGACCCAGTGCTCGACGGCGGCGGCGAGGTCGGCGATGGCGCCGAATCCCGCGGTGCGCGAGCAGCTGGCGAGCGTGTGCGCCGCCCGCATGAATTCTTCCGAGGCCTCGCTCGCGGGCGCCCAGGCGGCGAGCTGCGCGTCGAGCACCGCGGCATGCTGGCCCGCTTCCTTCGCGTAGATCTCGAACACGTCGCTCTTGGGCGGGGCCTCGGCCTCCTCCTTCAGCTGCCGCGCCGCCTCTACGATCGGGGTGGCGTCGATCTCGCCCTTCAGGCCGCCGGCGCAGAGCTCGGCGATCCAGCCCTCGAAAGACCGGGCGGCGGTGTCGATCAGCGCGATCAGGCCGGGCGTGGCGGGACGCTTCTCCTCGAGCCAGCCGTTGAGCACCTGCTCGACCACCCAGGCCGCCTCGCCGAGGTCCATCAGGCCGACCATGCGCCCGCTGCCTTTGAGCGTATGGAAGCCGCGGCGGATCGTCGTGAGCGCCTCGTGGCCCTCGGGTGGCATGGCCGCCCGGACGCCCGCCAAAACCTCGCCGGCTTCCTCGAGGAAGATGCCGAGGAGCTCCGCGTCCGCCTGGGGCTTCGCGGCGGCCGGCGTCGCGGGCGGCAGGGTAACGGTGATGTCGGCAGGGGCGGTCTCCGCGCTTGCACGCGCCTTGTCGAGCCGCTCGAAGAACAGCGCGAGCGCGCTCTCGCCGGGCGCATGGCCGTGCAGGCAGGGCGTCAGGTAGAGCCCGATGCTGCTCAGGCCCTCGGCGATCCAGTCCATGTCGTGCGCGGCGAGCGAGTAGTTCGGCTGCGCGCACGCGCCGATCATCCGCTCGCAGAGCTTGAGCGCCTGCGCCGCGCGCTCGAAGCCCAGCACGGTCAGGGCGCCGTGGATCTGGCGCAACTGCGCTCCCAGGCCGGGCAGCGTGTCGCGCTTGCCCGAATCGCGCGCGAAGGCGTCCAGCACCTGCTCGACCTGCTGCAGGTTGCTCATGATCTCCTTGGCCACCTGCGCGCGCAGCTGCAGCGCGCCGATCTGCTGGGTGAGCTCGGGACGCAGCCCCGCGGGCGGCTCCACGGCCGCCTTGCCGGCCTCGGCATCGAGCAGCCAGCCGCCCATCAGGACGATCTGGCGGTCGAGGTCGGCGGCCGGGGCGGTGAAGTGATCGACGACGTGCTCGATCAGCAGGAACGCCGAGGCCATCTCGATCACCATGTACTGGTGCTGGCGCGGATAGGGGTCGGGCAGCCTGGCGGCGACCAGCGCGATCGCGTCGAGGAGCTTGATCAGGTGCTGGTTGCCGAGCTCCCCCGCCTTGGCCTTGAACGACGCGACCAGGTCGCGGAACTGCCCGGCGCTCTTCTTCTCGCCCGAGACGTAGCGCACCCAGGCGCTCTTCAGCGCCTCGAGCCGGGAGTGCAAGTCGTAGAGCGCGACTTCGAGGAACTGGATGTCGAACTCGGCCACGCCCGCAGGCTTCCCCGACGCGGGAAACAGGCCGTCGAGCTGGTAGAGCTGCCGGACGTCCTTGATGCGCTCGGTGACCGGGCGCGCCTTCGCGACCGCGTAGAGCACTTCGCGCGCCAGCGCCTCGCCGCCTTCGGCCGTCCCGCCGGCGAGATCGCGGATCTGGAAATCGATTCTGTTGCAGATGGCCTTGGCGAGCTTCAGCCACTCGGCGTCCGGCGGCTCCTGCAGGGCATCGACCAGCGCGAGGGAGGCCCACCACAGGCCGCGCGGCTCCGGGAGCTCGGCCGCCACCTCGTGGAGCGCCTCGAGCGACTGGCGCATCTCCTGCGTCCCGGCGCCCGGGTCGCGCAGCCAGCCGAGCAGCCCGCGCTCGAAGTTCACCCGCTGGGTCTGCAGGAACGCCGCGCGTTCCGCCTCGGGCAGCGCCCGCGCGCCGGCGTGGGGCGGCGCGGATACGGTGAGATCCGGGAAGAACAGCTCTTTCTCGCAGGGCTCCTGGCCTCCTTGCATGCGCACCAGGTCGCGGTAGGCCGGGAACAGCCGCAGCGGCACGTTCGCCTGCCCGCGCGCGAGCTCGTTCACGAACTCCTTGAGCGCGAGCACCGAGCGGTCGATGACCTCGATGGCCGCCGGGCCCGGCGCCGCGCCGTCGGGGGCGGCAAGGCTGCGCTCGAGCGCCTCGCAGAAGCGAGTCGCCCCGGTCAGGCCGACCATGCGCAGCGCCCCGCTCACCTGGTGCAGGTGCTCGGGGCAGGCCTTGAGCAGCGCCGGATCCTCGCGCACGGTCAGGTACTTCACGATGCTGCGCCGAACCGTCTCCAGCGCCTGGTCCACCTCGGCGGTGATCCAGGAGAGGATCGTGGTGTCGGCCATGTTCGCCATCACGCCACCTTGAAGCCGGCGACCGAGCTCTTCAGCCCGTCGGCGAGCGCGGTCAGCTTCGCCGCCGACGCCGCGGTCTTCTTCGTGCCCTCGGTGGTGAGCTGGGTGATGCCCAGGATGATCTTCATCTTGCCGGCGACCTGGGCCGCCGAGCCCGCCTGTTGCTGCGTCGCGGCCGAGATGGACGCGATCAGCTCGGCGAGCCGGTTGGACACCTGGTGGATCTCGCGCAGCGCCTGGTCGGCCTCGTCCGCGGTGCGCGTACCCTCGACCACGCCGCGCGTGCTGCGCTCCATGGCCTCGACGGCATCCTGGGTGTCGCGCTGGATGCTCTTGACGATGGCGCCGATATGCTTGGTCGCCTCGGCCGAGCGCTCGGCCAGCCGCTGCACCTCCTCGGCGACGACCGTGAAGCCCCGCCCCGCCTCGCCCGCGGAAGCGGCCTGGATCGCCGCGTTCAGCGCGAGCACGTTGGTCTGCTCGGTGATGTCCGAGATGAGCTGCACGATCTCGCCGATCTCCTGCGAGCTCTCGCCCAGCCGCTTGATGCGCTTGGAGGTCTCCTGGATCTGCTCGCGGATGTCGTTCATGCCGCGGATGGCGTTCTGCACCGCATCGGCGCCCTTGCCGGCGGCCTGCAGCGAGGTCTCGGCCACCTTCGCCGAGTCGTTCGCGCTCTTCGAGACTTCCGTCATCGAATGCGCCATCTGCGCCACCGACTGGCCGGTGCCCTGGATCTCGGTGGCCTGCTTCTGCGCCGCCTGCAGCAGCTGCCCGGTGATCGCCTGCGCCTCGTGGGTCGCGGAGGTCACCTGCAGGGCGGCGCCGTTGATGCCGTCGACGAGCCGTCGCAGCTCGTCGATGGTGTAGTTGATCGAGTCGGCGATCGCGCCGGTGACGTCCTCGGTCACCCGCGCGCGCACCGTGAGGTCGCCGCTCGCCAGGTTGCCGATCTCGTCGAGCAGCCGCATGATCGCCTCCTGGTTGGTACGGTTCTGCCGCTCGCTCTCCTCGGCGCGGCGCCGGCTGTCGGCGGCGTAGACCATGCCGATCAGCATGAGGCACAGCAGCGCAAGCACCGAGACCACCGTCATCGCCACGAAGTTCGTGCGGCGCCCGGAGAGCTGCTGCTCGTAGCCGTTGTTCAGCGCCTCGGCGGCGCCGAGCAGGGTTTCGCTGTCGCGGAAGAGCTCGAACGTCGCCCGCTTGGCGCCCACCAGGCCCTGCTGGTTGCCGAGGATGTCGCTGACCGCGCGGTGATAGTCCTTGAACGCGACCTCGAGCTCGCCGAGCTTGCCGCGCAGCTCGGGATCGCCGACGCGCGCGATGCGCAGCGCCTCGCTTCCCTGCAGCAGGCCCTGGAGCGTGCTGCGGAACGTATTGGCGTCCTTGCCGAGCAGGAAGGCGACCTCGGGGTCGACCACCGCCTCGGCCAGCATGGCGTTGGCGTTCTTCGCCATGCGCTGCACCAGCATCATCAGCTCCGCGGTGAAGGCGTTCTGGCGCTGCGCGCCGCCGCTCTGGGCGCTGAGCGCGGCGATCTCGGCGGTCAGCTCCTGCAGCCCAGTGCTGCCGTCGTTGATCGCGCGCACCGCGTGGCCGAGCGCGACCAGGTTGCGCTCCTCGTCAAGGATCAGGCCGGCGTTGCGCTCTGAGGTGCGCCATTCCCGGTCGAGCGCGGTCAGCAGCGGCCGCGTCTCGCCAGAGGTCGGGGGCAGGTCGACGCCGGCCACGCTGCCGCCCGACTGGAGCAGCCGGACCAGGGCGGCGAACTCGGTACGGCTCTCGCGCAGCCGCTTGAAGGCTTCCAGGTTTCCCTGCGATGCCTGCTGGGCGGCGTTCGCGAGGCGCTGCGACAGCATGCGGATCTTTCCCGCGCTCGCGACGTACAGCGTGCCGAACGTGGCCTCGCGCGCGTCGTACGCGACGATCGCCGCATCGAGGCCGAGCAGCAGCACCAGCATCGCCCCGAGGATCTGCATCTGCCGGCCGACGCGCAGCCGGCCGATGAGCGGCATGCCGGTGCCCTGCGCCGCCGCCGCACGCGCCGCCGGCTGCGAGACCTCGGGCACCGCCGGCGCGCCGTTGCGTCCGAGGAAGGGAATATTGAGTTCCATGTTGATCTCCGTCTATCGCAGGAAGCGGCCCTGGCGGCCGATGATGGTCAGGTCGACGAACTTCGATCCGGCGCGGTTGGTCGGCGAGTAGCCGACGTAGAAGCCGCCGAGATCCACGTCATTCATGCTCTCCATCGTGGCGATGAACCTCTCGCGGGTCAGGTTCCTGCCGGTGCGCCGCAATCCTTCGACGAGCACCTTGGCCGAAAGAAAGCCCTCCAGCGCGCTGAAGTTGTAGTCGGTGAACCCGGCCTTCTTGGCGAGCTTCTGGTACTCCTTGACCACCGGCACGCCGGTGCCCCACGGAAACGGCACCACCTGCGAGATGGCGACGCCGACGCCCTCCCTGCCGAGCGCGTCGGCGAGCGCCTTGCTGCCGACGAACGACACGTTGTAGAACGTCGCCCCGCTGCCCGCCTTGCGCATCTGCCGGACGAACTCGGCGATCGAGGTGTAGGCGCTGATCATCACCACCGCGTCGGGCTTCGCCGCGTGGATGGTTTTCACCGCGTTCTCGACCTTGACAGTGTTGCGCTCGACGGTGGCCTTGGTGGAGACCTGCATGCTGCGCTTCTTCATCGCGATCTCGGTGCCGGTCAGCCCCGCCAGGCCGTAGGCGTCGTCCTGATAGAAGACGGCAATGTTCTTGCCGCCGATCGAGACGATCTGCTCGACGATCTTCTCCGTCTCGTCGTAGTAGCTCGCGCGCACGTGGAAGACGTAGCGGCTGAACGGCACGCGCAGGACCTCCGCGCCGGTGAACATCCCGACGAGCGGGACCCTGGCCTGGTTGACTACCGGCAGGTGCGCCACGCCCGTCGGCGTTCCGACATAGCCGAGAAGGGCGAACACCTTGTGCTCCTCGATCAGCTTCTTGCTCGCCAATGGCGCCACTTTGGTCTCGTAGCGATCATCTTCCGTGACCAGCTCGATCTTGCGGCCGTGCACGCCGCCCTGCGCATTGACGTGCTCCAGGTAGGCCTTGATGCCGTTGCGCATCTGGATACCGAGCTGCGCCGCGGGCCCGGAGAAGACGGCCGCCTGCCCGAGCACGACGCGGTCGTGGAAGACGCCGTTCTCGGCGAGGCCGGAAAAGGAAATTCCCGCAAGGACGGTGAGCAGGCAGGTTCTGAGCATGATGGATCTCCTTCGCGATCAGGAAGCCACGCCGAGGAACACGGCGTGCTGGACCAGCTGGGCCACGTCGAGCTCCCGCCAGATGCGCCCGCCGCGGTCGGCATGCAGACCGCGTATCCAGGGCGAGGCGCTCGGCGCGTCGGCGTGGGGGGTGAGCTCGCGCGCGTCGAGCAGGCCGAGCGAGCGGTCCACCAGCAGCGCGCTGCGCATGAGGAAGCGCTCCGCGAGCAGCAGCAGCCGCGCCTGCTCGCCGGCGGCGACCGGCGTGCCGCCGAAGAAGGCCGGCAGGTCGACAACGTTGTAGAGGTTGCCGCGCACGTTGACCACGCCGCGGAACCACGGGCGCGTCAGCGGAACGGCGGTAATCGCCGGCACCGGGATCAGCTCGGCGGCGTCGGCGAGATCGACGACCCACGGGTCCTGGCCGACCTGCAGGCCGAGCCTGGAGGCGGCCATGGCGCCGGCCTGCGCGCCGCGCAGCCGTTCCGCCAGCCCGCGCTGGTAGTCCCGTAGCGATACGCGCGCGGCCATTAGCCCAGCGCCTGTATCTTGGCCAGCAGGTCCGCCGGCGACACGGGCTTCACCACGTAATCGCGCGCGCCCTGGCGCATGCCCCAGACCTTGTCCGTCTCCTGGCTCTTGCTCGTGCACAGGATGACCGGGATGTGCTTGGTGGCCTCGTCCTTGGTGAGGGTGCGGGTCGCCTGGAAGCCGTTCTGCCCCGGCATCACGACGTCCATCAGCACGAGGTCGGGCCGCAGCTGCTTGACTTTGGCGAGCGCGTCCTCGGCGCTGTCGGCGAGCGAGACCTTGTAGCCACTCTTCGACAGCAGCTCGCTCAGATGCTGGCGATCGGTCGGCGAGTCGTCCACGACAAGAATGCTCTTGATCGGCATGAGAATCTCCTTTCCTATGCGCTGGCTGCTACGGAAGCGGGCTTGACGTACTGGTTGACGGCCTCGATGAGGCCTTCCTGCGTGAAGGGCTTGGTGAGATAGCGGTCAGAGCCGGCGAGGCGGCCGCGCGCCCGGTCGAACACGCCGTCCTTGCTCGAGAGCATGATCACCGGCGTCGATTTGAGCTGGGCGTTCTGCTTGATGAGCGCGCAGGTCTGGTAGCCGTCCAGCCTTGGCATCATGATGTCGACGAAGATCACGTGCGGCTGGTGGTCCGAGATCTTGGCGAGGGCGTCGAAGCCGTCCTCGGCGAGGATCACTTCATAGCCCGCCTGGCGCAGGAAGAGCTCGGCGCTGCGCCGGATGGTGTTGCTGTCGTCGATGACCAGGACCTTGACGGGCCCCGGCGATGATGCGCTCACCGCAGCGTCCTCCCTCGAAGTTGCCGCCGAATCTGTGTGTATTTTTGTTATTTCATTCTGACCCTTATTGAACATTCTTCATGTGGAATAATCCGCAGGACCGGAGAAAAGCACGCATGCTTCGCGACCAAAATCACGCGCGCGTTTGATCACTTTGTCCGTCAAGAAAACGGTCCTGCTCACCGATCCGATCGCAGCTGAAGGCGAGGCCGCGCTCGCGCGCGCGGCGCACGTCATTCGCGCGTCAGACAGCAGTCCCGACACCATCCGCCGGCTCGCGCGCGACGCCGACGGCGTCATCACGCGCAGCAAGCTTCCCGACGACATCTTCGCGGCGTCGCCGCGGCTGCGCGCGGTGGTGATCCACGGCACGGGAATCGACCTCGTTCCCCTCTCCGCGGCCGCGGAGCGCGGCGCGCTCGTCGCCAACCTGCCCGGCGGCAACGCGCAGTCGGTCGCCGAGTACTGCGTCATGGCCATGCTGATGCTCGCCCGCAACGTGGTCTCGATCGTCGCGTCGCTGCGATCGGGCTCCTGGGACGCGGCGCGCGCGCTCGGCGCCGGCGTGCACGAGGTCTCCGCCATGACGCTCGGGCTCGTCGGCGTCGGCGAGATCGGCAAGCGCGCCGCCAGGATCTGCCGCCAAGGGCTCGCCATGCGCGTGCTCGGCCACCAGCGCCGGCTGGATCGCATCGGCCCGGACGCCGAGCCCGCCTCGCTGGAAGACCTGCTGGGCGCATCCGACTTCGTCGTGGTCACCTGCCCGCTCACGCCGCAGACGCACCATCTCCTGGACGCCCGGGCGCTCGCGCGCATGAAGCCCACGGCCTGGCTCGTCAACGTCGGGCGCGGCGCCGTGGTGGAGGAGCAGGCGCTCCTTGCCGCGCTGCGCGGGAAGCGCATCACCGGCGCGATGCTCGACGTGTACGAGCACTACCGGCTCGAGCCCGGGCACCCCTTCTTCGCTCTCGAGAACATCGTCCTCACGCCACACCTCGCCGGCATGACGCGCGAGTCGCGCGCCCGCATGGGCCTCGCCGCCGCCGAGGAGATGCTGCGCATGCTCGCCGGCGAGCCCCCCAGGAACCCCGTGCATGCGCATCGCTGACGTCCGCGCCTATCCGGTCTCCTACCCGATCGCGCCGCAGAACCGCGTCGCCCTGGGCATCGGCACCGCCGTGAAGCGCGACGCGGTGCTCGTCAAGGTAACGACAGACGCCGGGCTGGTCGGCTGGGGCGAGGCGCACCACGGCCGGGCCCACACCGCCGTCGCGAAGCTGATCGACACGACGCTGAAGCAGCTCATCCTGAATCTCGAAACCGACGACATCCCGGCGGCGTGGGAGAAGATGTATCGCTACCAGCTGGCGAGCCACGGCATGGGCGCCGGCGCCTGCCTGGCGATCAGCGGCATCGACATGGCGCTGTGGGACATCCGGGGGAAGGCCCTGGGACTTCCTCTCTATCGTGTCCTTGGTGGAACACGCAAGGCGATCCCGGCCTATGCGGGAGGGGTGTCGCTCGGTTATCAGGACGCGAGGACCCTGATCGAAGAAGCCGCGGCAAGCGTGGGCAAGGGCTACAAGGCGATCAAGCTGCGCGTCGGCGATTCGGTCGAGCGCGATATCGAAAGGATGAGCGCGATCCGCGAGGCGTTCGGCAAAGAGCTGGTGATCCTCAGCGACGCCAATATCGGCTACACGCTCGACCAGGTGCGCCGGGTGATGCCGGCGATGGACGAGCTCGGCATCGGCTGGCTCGAGGAGCCCTTCCCCGCGCCCGACTTCCGCAGCTACCGCGAGGCGGCGCGCCTTGGCCGCACGCCCCTCGCGGCGGGCGAGAACCACTACACGCGCTTCGAGTTCGACCGGCTGATCGAGGACGGCGCGGTGCGCATCCTGCAGCCCGATCTCTCCAAGAGCGGCGGCATCACCGAGGGGCTGCGCATCGCCGCGCTGGCCGCGGCGGCGAAGCTGCCCATCCATCCGCACAGCTCGATGACCGGCCTGAACCACGCCGCGACGATCCATTTCCTCGCGGCGATCGGCAACGGCGGCTATTTCGAGGGCGACGTCTCGAGAGCGAACAGGTTCCGCGACGAGCTGGTCGACAATCCGGGAGGAATCGATGCCGGCGGGTGCGTCTGGCCGCTGGAGAAACCCGGCCTGGGGCTGGAGGTCGACGAGCGCTTCATCGAGCGCCATCCGCCGATCGAGGGGCCCGGCTACATCTGACGCGCGGCCGCCAGCATCTCCTCGGCGGTGGGAAAGCGGCACAGCTCATTGGCCGAGGTCGGGGCTTCGGTCCAGCGCCAGCGCACGATGCCCTCCCGGTCGACAAGGAACTGCCCCGCGAACTGCGCGGCGTGAACGGCGACGATCGCTTCGTCGGCCGCGGTCAACTCGAACCCATCCTTGCGGTTGAGCACGCCGTTGGCCTCCATGGGCTGCGTCGGCGCGCCGAGCTCCCCGGTCGGGTCGATCCTGGCAGCTGCGAAGTCCTGCGGGCGGGTGCGCGGCCATTGCACCGGGCCGCCGCCGGGCTCGACGAACTCGATGCGCGGAATGCCGAACATCTGGTGCGTCCGGCAGTCGGGATCGCTGAGCAAAAGCAGCGGCGTCGGCCGGTAGCGGAAGTAGAGCTGCGCCCGCTCGAGCGGCGTGTTGACCACCGCAATGGTCTCGACGCCGAGCGCAGCGAGGGCCGGCTGCGCGGCGCCGAGCTGCGCGATCTGCCGCCGGCAGAACGGGCAGTGCAGGCCGCGGAAGAAGCCGATCATCACGGCGCGGCGGCCGCGGAATTCCGCGAGCGATACCGCGCCGTCCCGGTTCACGGCCGGCAGCGTGAAGTCGGGCGCAGGCTCGCCGGGCTCGACGGTGCTGTGCATGGCAGGGGCGCAGAGTGCCACCAGCTAGGTATCATCCGCAACGTGACCAAACGACGACAACCGATCCGCTCCGAGATGGGCTGGAGCACCGCCGAGCGCATCGTGGTGCGCGGCAAGGACCTGCCCGGCGAGATTCTGGGCCATCTCAACCTGGGCGACATGGCCTTCTTCGAGCTTACCGGGCGCGTGCCCGACGCAAAGGAGTCGAAGCTCTTCAACGCCATGGTCGTGACGCTGGTGGAGCACGGCGTCACGCCCAGCGCGCTCGCCGCGCGCCTCACCTACCTCGGCGCGCCGGAGGCAATGCAGGCGGCCGTCGCCGCGGGCCTGTGCGGCTTGGGCAGCGTCTTCGTCGGCTCCACCGAAGGCGTGGCGAAGATGCTGTCAGAAACTTCCGACGTGAGTGAGCTGATTGAACGGCATAGACGCGTGCCGGGGCTCGGCCATCCCCTGCATAAGCCGGCGGATCCCCGCACGGTGCGGCTTTTCGAGATCGCGCGCGAGACCGGCTTCTACGGCAAATACTGCCGTGCAATGGAGGATCTTTCAAAAAGAAAAAATCTCACTCTGAATGCGACAGGGGCCATCGGCGCGCTCGCCTGCGAGCTCGGCCTCGACTGGAAGATCGTGAAGGGCCTGGGCGTGATGGCGCGCGCCGTGGGCCTCGTGGGCCACATCCTCGAGGAGACGCGCCGGCCGATGGCCGAAGAGCTGTGGCTGCGCACCGAGGAAGAAGCCACCCGGCACCTCAGAAAATGAACCTGGCGCGCGACAACTTCCCGGAGCTGCGCGACGCGGTGCGCGCGCTGTGCAGCCAGTTCGACTCCGCCTACTGGCAGGACATCGACGAGAAGCGCAGCTATCCCGAGGCCTTCGTCGAGGCCCTGACCAAGGCGGGCTGGATGTCGGCGCTGATTCCCGAGGCCTATGGCGGCTCCGGGCTCTCGCTCACCGAGGCGAGCGTGATCATGGAGGAAGTGACACGCTCCGGCGGCAATGCCGGCTGCTGCCATGGCCAGATGTACAACATGAACACGCTGCTGCGTAACGGCTCCGACGCGCAGAAAAGGAAGTACCTGCCGAAGATCGCCGCCGGCGAGCTGCGCCTGCAGGCGATGGGCGTCACCGAGCCCACGGCGGGCACCGACACCACCAAGATCAAGACCGTGGCGGTGAAAAAGGGCGACCGCTATGTGGTCAACGGCCAGAAGGTCTGGACCTCGCGACTGCAGCACTCGGAGCTCATGATCCTGCTGGCCCGCACCACGCCGCTCGACCAGGTGGCGAAGAAATCCGAGGGCATGTCGGTGTTCCTGGTGGAAACCAAGAGCAAGGGCCTGGAGGTGAAGCCGATCCGCAACATGGTGAACCACGAGACC
>CBDDRQ010000099.1:0-11148 GCA_965233125.1 uncultured bacterium | reverse complement strand
ATTCAAGCGCGTCTCGGAGGGCATGCCGGCGCACCGCCTGTCGACCGCGTTCGACTCGGTGACCCTCTACGGCTGGGATCCCGATCTGCGTCCCGACATCTACGGCAAGGTCGGCAACTCGGGCGTGTCGATCTGCACGCTCGACGACATGAAGGTGCTGTATGGCGGGTTCGACCTCTGCGCGCCGACCACCTCGGTGTCGATGACGATCAACGGGCCCGCGCCGATGATCCTGGCGATGTTCATGAACACCGCGATCGACCAGCAGCTCGAGAAGTTCGCGCGCGACAACGATCGCGAGCCGACCGAGGACGAGGCGGCGAAGATCCGCGCGTGGGCCGTGTCGACGGTGCGCGGCACGGTGCAGGCCGACATCCTCAAGGAGGACCAGGGCCAGAACACCTGCATCTTCTCGACCGAGTTCGCCCTCAAGGTGATGGGCGACATCCAGGAGTACTTCGTGCACCACAAGGTGCAGAACTTCTACTCGGTCTCGATCTCGGGCTACCACATCGCGGAGGCCGGCGCGAACCCCATCTCGCAGCTCGCGTTCACGCTTGCCAACGGCTTCACCTTCGTCGAGGCCTACCTCGCGCGCGGCATGGACATCGACGCGTTCGCGCCGAACCTGTCCTTCTTCTTCTCCTACGGCATGGACCCGGAGTACGCGGTGCTCGGGCCCGTGGGGCGGCGCATCTGAGCGGTGGCGACGCAGCAGCGCTACGGGGCGAACGAGCGCAGCCAGATGCTCAAGTTCCACTCGCAGACCTCGGGCCGCTCGCTGCACGCGCAGGAGATCGCCTTCAACGATATCCGCACCACGCTGCAGGCGCTCATTTCCACCTACGACAACACCAACTCGCTGCACACCAACGCCTACGACGAGGCGATCACCACGCCCACCGAGGACTCGGTGCGCCGCGCGATGGCGATCCAGATGATCATCAACCAGGAATGGGGCGTGGCGAAGAACGAGAACCCCAACCAGGGCTCGTTCCTCGTCGAGGCGCTCACCGACCTGGTGGAGGAAGCGGTGCTGAAGGAGTTCGAGGCGATCTCGAGCCGCGGCGGCGTGCTGGGCGCGATGGAGACCGGCTACCAGCGCGGCAGGATCCAGGAGGAGTCGCTGTACTACGAGCACAGGAAGCACGACGGCTCGTACCCGATCGTCGGCGTGAACACCTTCCGCAATCCGCACGGCGATTCGACCCCGCAGAAGCTCGAGCTCATCCGCTCCACCGAGGAAGAGAAGCAATCGCAGCTGAAACGGCTACGCGCCTTTCAACAAAAAAATTCTTCTCTTTCAGGGCCCATGCTCGAGCGGCTGCGCCAGGCCGTCATCAAGGACGAGAACGTCTTCGCCGTGCTCATGGACGCGGTGCGGGTCTGCTCGCTCGGGCAGATCACCCACGCGCTGTTCGAGGTCGGCGGTCAGTACCGCCGCAGCATGTGACGGCCTGTTTACGAAAATCTTAGGAAAGCCTTAGCCATCATTTAGCAACGCGGCACGCGCCGCGGACCTACAGTCCTGCCCTCATGTTTGCAGTCGACCGGGAGGCAGGATGGATCACCAAGTCGTCGCATGGATCGCCGAGCGCGTGAGCGATCTGCTCCGCTATCTGGAACAGCTCGGCTAGCGGGCGAGCTCGTGGTGAAGCCCAACCATGCACTGGCCTGCATGCTCGCCGCGGCGCTGGCGGGGAACACGCATTCCCAGGAGGGCGGGGCAGCGCCGCAGCGCCTGGCGGACACCGGGCTCTACCGGGCGGGCTCGACGATCGAGATCCGGGCCGGGAACCTGCCGTTCTCGCCGCAGTACCCGCTGTGGTCCGACGGCGCTACGAAGCGCCGCTGGCTCCATATCCCGCCGGGGAAGTTCATCGACGCATCGCGCCCGGACGCGTGGGAATTTCCGGCCGGCACGAAGCTGTGGAAGGAGTTTTCCCACGGCCGGCGCGTCGAGACGCGCCTGATCGAGCGCCTGGGCGACGGGACCTGGAGGTTCGCGGCGTACGTGTGGAACGAGGCGGGAACCGATGCCACGCTTGCGCCGCAGGCCGGCGTTCCGGCACTCGCGGTCGGTGGCGCGCCTCGCGGGCGCTACGGCATTCCGGCCGAGCCCGATTGCCGCGCCTGCCACGAAGGCGCAGCGGTGCCGGTGCTGGGCGCAAGCGCCTTGCAGCTTTCCCCCGATCGCGACGCGCTGGCCCCGCACGCCGAGCCCCGAAGAAAGGGCGACGTCGACCTGCGCGACCTCGTCCTTCGCGGCCTGCTGCGCAACCTGCCGCGCGGGATCCTGCAAATCCCGCCGCGTATCGCCGCCGCGACCCAGGATGAGCGGGCGGCACTCGGTTATCTGCACGCCAACTGCGCCCACTGCCACAACGACGACGGCTCTCCGCCGCCGGTCGATCTGGTTCTCGCGCAGGGCGCGGCGGGAAAAAGCAGTGTCGTGCCCTCGCTGCTCGGCGCGCGCAGTCGCTATCGCGCCGCCGGAACGCACGCCGCCGCGGCGGTGATCGAGGCGGGTCGCCCGGAGGCGAGCCTCCTCGTAGCGCGGATGCGCTCTCGCAGCCCGCTGACGCAGATGCCGCCGCTCGGTACGCAGGAAACGGACCACGCGGCACTCGCGCTGATCGAGCGCTGGATCCGCAATCAACCTCTCATCCGAAAGGAGCATCGACCATGAAAGAGTCCAGCTTTGCCCTGGCCGCCCTCGCCGCGGTCGCCTTCATGCAACCGCTGCAGGCAGCCGGCGCAGACGACGCCAAGCAGATTTATCCCGCCGACAAAGCGGCGCGCGGGAAGTACATCGTCACGACCTCGGGGTGCAACGATTGCCACACGCCGTGGAGGATGGGCGCGGCCGGCCCGGAGCCGGACATGAGCCGCATGCTTTCCGGCCACCCGGAGACGATGGATCTGCCCGCCCCGCCGCCTGCGTCCGGCCCCTGGGTCATGACGGCCGCGGCGACCAACACCGCCTGGTCGGGGCCGTGGGGCGTGAGCTTTACCGCCAATCTCACGCCCGACGCCGAGACCGGGCTGGGCAAGTGGACGCTGCGCAACTTCCGCGACACGATCCGGACCGGCCGGCACATGGGTCGCGGCCGGCCGATCCTGCCGCCGATGCCGATCCCGATGTACAAGCACTTCACCGACGAGGATCTGGAGGCGATCTACGCGTACCTGCGCAGCATCCCGCCGGTCAAGAACCGGGTCCCCGAGCCGCTACCGCCGCAACAGTAGGCAGCGCTAGGCGCGCGGTACTTCCACGAGCTGGACCGGCCGGTTCACGCAGAGGCGGAACCGGCCGCGCCCGGTCTTCTCGAGCAGCAGCGCGCCGGAGCGCTCGGCGAGCCGGCGATGCAGGAGGATCAGCCGTGCCTCGAGGTTGTCGCTCAGGTCGGGCAACCGGAGGCTCGAGTCCAGGCGCAGCTCGCGGTTCGTGAACTCGGTGCGGCCGTCGCGGGCATGATCGGCGAGCAGCTTGCGCAGGATCGCGCCGGCGACGCCCTTGATCAGGTAGTCGTCGCCGATGAAGATACTGTCGTCGGCCGCGAAATGGCGCACCAGGACCGGTGCGCCCCCCGAGCGCGCTGCGCGGGCCGCCGGCGGCGACGGCACCTCCTGGGCCTCGTCGCTCTCTTGCATCGCGCGAATCGCGACGCCGAGATGCGCGGCGAGCGCGACGAGCGCATCCTCGTCGTCGTAGGAGAAGCGCAGGTCCTCGGGGCTCTCGACGTACAAGACGCCCAGCACGCGGCCGCCCGAGACGATCGGCGCGGCGAGCTGGCTGCGCGAATCGGCGAGCCCCGGAAACGGGATTGCGGTCTCCAGGCGGCCGCCCATGCCGGCGCGCTCGGCGCTCTCGCGGATGGCGCGGCCGTAGGAGTATTCCGCGGTCATGTGCATGATGCGGATCGGCGTCTTCTGCTGCGCGCAGACGCCGATGACGCCGCAGCCGATCGCGATCTCGGAGCCGACGCCCGAAGCCGGGTAGCCCCGGCTCGCCACCGTGTACAGCCGCTCGCCGGCGCCGTCGAGCACGAGCACCATCGAATGCCGGATGCCGAAGCGCGCCTCGAGCGCCGCGAGCAGGCTCTCGAGCAGCGCGCTCAAGTCGGTGGCGCGCTCGAACAGCTGCGCGCAGGCGCGCAGCGACGCGAGCAGGTTGCGTTGCGGCGTCGGCACGGGCAGCTGCTGGCCCGCGAGCGGGGTCACCGCGCGTACGCGATAGACGTCGGCGCCGCGCAGGCGGAACACGCCGGCCATGCCGGAATGCGAGGCAATGCCCGCGAGCTTCGCCTTCATGCTTTCGAACAGCGGCCCCTGCGTCTCGCTGCGCAGGTACTCCAGGTCGAGCTCGAAGCGCGCCGCCGACTGCGGCTCGATCGCCAGCAGGGTCGCGCGCGGATTGGCGAGCACGTTCTGGTGCGTCTTGTTGAAGAACTGGAAGGTCAGCGCAACGTGCGAGCTGTCGACGTAGTGCACCTGCGAAACGTAGCTGATGTTCGGCGTGCCGTCGGGCGCGCAGGTGGCGACCGTCGAGGGAAACACGCCCTCGAGGCAGCCGCGAATCGCATCGACGCTGATGGTCATGCCGCGCGGGGCAACGGCGCGCCGGCATCCGGGCCGGGTGTTTGCTCGAATGCCTCGGTCGGCGTGAAGCTTACGGCGCGCACCTCTCCGGCGTCGCGCCAGTGGCAGGCGCGCACGACTTCGCGCGAGTAGCCGAGCGCCGCCAGCTCGTCGACGAAGTGATCGACATGGCGCGAGAAGATCTCCGCATCCCCGGGCGCGAGCGGCCCGACCGCGGCGTCGCCGCCCTTCAGCTGCAGCGTGCGATGGGTGCTCGGCAGGCTGAATACGACCGCGATCGCCTTGCTGACAGCGAGCGCGTCGAAGAAAGCCTTGTACTGCGACGAGGCGACGAACAGGGTGACCGTCTTGCGGTCGCCCGCAACGCGGCAGCCCAGGCAGCGACCAATGCGCGGCACGTTGCGCTCGTCGCGCGATGCTGCGGTGATCGAAACACCGGGCCGGTGCAGAAATGCGGCGGCATCCTCGTCGAGGAGCGCGCCCTCGTAGGCCGCTGCGGACATTCGAAAATCATAGCAGGCGGCTTTGCCCAGGTTTTCAGAGACCGGCGGCGCGGGCGCCGTAGAGCAGCCGCAGCGCCTCGCGCTCTTCCGCGAGGGTCCACGACGGGCGCAGGCGACGCAGCAGCAGCCAACCGCCGATCACCGCCGGGACGGCGAGGAAGCGCCGGTCGAGCAGTGCGCCGAGCAGTGTTCCCGCGATGGCAACGGGCAGGGCATTCGCCTGCAGCGCGCGCTCGAATTGCCAGGCGAGGTCGACTTTGCGCAGGCGGCTCTCGATCTGCCGCGGGGTGGCTTGCAGGTATCGCTCGAGTCTCATCCGCCCGACCCGAGCAACCCGCGTGCCAGCCTCAGTTGATGACGGCGCCCGTCTGCTTGACCACCTTGCCCCACTTCTCGTGCTCGGCGCGCATGAAGGGGCCGAACGCCTCCGGACCCATGTAGGTCGGCGCGATTCCGGCCTTGCGCAGATTGGCGATCATCTCCGGGTCCTTGAGCGCCTTCTCGATCTCGGCGGAGAGGCGCTTCACGATCTCGGGCGGCGTCTTGGCCGGCGCGAGGACGCACAGCCACAGCGTCGCCTCGTAGCCCGGCACGCCGGCCTCGGCCACGGTGGGCGTGTCGGGCAGGTCCGGCCAGCGCTGCGCGGTGCTGACCGCGAGCGCCTTCAGCCGGCCGTTCCTCACGTGCGTAAGCACGTTGGGGATGCCGGCGAAGGACACCTTCACCTGGCCGGACACGAGGTCCTGCATCGCCTGTCCGCTGCCCTTGTAGGGGACGTGGTTCAGCTGGATGCCGGCCATCGAGGCGAACAGCGCCGAGACGAGGTGCTGGGCGCTGCCGTTGCCCGAGCTCGCATAGTCGATCGAGCCGGGCGCGGCCTTGGCGGCGGCGATCAGCTCGCCCACCGAGCTCACGTTCAGCTGCGGGTTCACGATCAGGGCGTAAGGCCCCGAGGCGGTGAGCGCCACCGGCGCGAAATCAGCGAGCGCGTCGTAGCGCATGTTCCGGTAGAGGTGCGCGCTGATCACGTGGGGGGTGGCGGTGAAGAGCAGCGTGTGCCCGTCGGGGTCCGACTTGGCGACGAAGTCGGCGCCGATGGTGCTGCCGGCGCCCGGCCGGTTCTCGACGAAGAAGGTGCCGCCGGTCGCCTCCGCCAGGCGCGGCGCGAGGATGCGCGCCGGCACGTCCGCGAAGCCGCCGGCGCCGAGCGGGACGATGACGCGCACGGGCTTCGAGGGCCATGCTTGCGCGAAAACCTGGGCGGCACAAACGAGAAAGACCAACGGTAGCAGGCGTTTCATCCGCGGTACTCCGGTTCGGGTTGGGTGAAGAAAGCGTGCAGGATATGGTACACGCCGAGGTAATTCTTCTGCTGGAAGCTCGCGTGCGAGATGCCGGCCATCACCGCGAACTGCTTGTCGGGGTGCGGCAGCCGGCGGAAGAACTCCAGCAGGTCGCCGACCGAGGCGATGCCGTCGAACTCGCCGCGCATGACGATCGTCGGTACTTCGAGGCGGGTGGGGTCGACGAGCGGCAGCTTCGAGCACATGTCGACGTAGGTGCCGGTGGGCACCGAGTCGTCCAGGGCGAGGATGGCGTCGGCGAAGGCCTCGATGGTGGCGGCGTCGGCGGTGCCGGGGTGGTCGCGCTCGAAGATGCTGCGCACGAAGGCGCGGTCGATCGGCCGCCGGTTCTTCGCAGAGAACTCGGGCAGGCGCTTGCGCCGCTGCTCGAGCGTCGGGCTGCCCTCGCCGGTCCAGACGAAGGCGTCGAGCGCGAGGCGCGCGACGCGCCCGGGATGGCGCTGGGCGAACAATCCCGCCTTGAGCGCCCCGGACGAGATGCCGTAGATGAGGAGCTTCTTGTCGATGTACTTCGCCGCCGCCTCCAGGTCGTCCGCCCCGTTGGCGATGTCGCAGTTGATCGGCCGCGACTTGTCGGAGCGCCCGTAGCCCTCGTTGTCGAGGCACCAGGTGTCGAAGCCCCGCTCGGCGAACCACTCCATCGCCGAGGAGTGCGGCCGGCCCGGAACCTCGAGGTCGAAGGTCGGCTGCGAGGCCATCGAGGAGCCGTGCACGAAGAGGATGGTGCCGCGCGGGGCCGCCGCCGCGGCGCGCTTCTGCCAGAGGAAAAGCTTGACGTCGCCCTTGCGGGTCCAGTGCTCTATGCCTTGCATGACTTCATTATAGAATCGCCCGAGCCGTGCGGACCTTGGAGGAGGCGATGGCGGACGAGCTTTCCGGGCTGGACACGTTTCCCAAGCTGCTCTTGCACCACGCGAAGGTGCGCGGCGAGCGGCCGGCCATCCGCGAGAAGGACCTGGGGATCTGGCAGACCTGGACCTGGCGCGAGTTCGCCGACGAGGCCCGCTCGCTCGCCGCCGCGCTCGCCGCGCAGGGCCTCTCCCGCGGCAGCCACATCGCGCTGGTCAGCGACAACCGCCCACGGCTCTACGCGATGATGGCGGCGGCGCAGTGCGTCGGCGCCATCCCGGTGCCGCTCTACCAGGACGCGGTCGCGACCGAGATGGCTTTCCCCATCCAGAACGCGCAGATCGCCTTCGCCTTCGCCGAGGACCAGGAGCAGGTCGACAAGCTGCTCGAGATCCTGCCGCAGTGCCCGACGCTCAAGCGCATCTACTACGACGACCCGCGCGGCATGCGCCGCTATGCGCAGCCCGAGCTCATGGCCTACGACAAGCTGCTGGAGCTCGGCCGCGAGGCCTACCGGCGCGACCCGGCGACGGTCGATCGCAGTATCGCCGAGGGCAGCGGCGAGGACACCGCCGGGATGTTCTTCACCTCCGGCACGACCGGCGTCGCCAAGGGGGTGGTGCATACCCACGCGAGCCTTCTCGGGCCCTCCCTCACCGCCGCGCGGATGGAGCACCTGGGCGAGCGCGACGTGATTCTCGCCTACCTGCCGCCGGCCTGGATCGGGCAGAACATCTTTTCCTGCGCGCAGGCCTTCGTCACCGGCTACTGCATCTGCTGCCCGGAGTCGGCCGAGACGGTGATGACCGACATGCGCGAGATCGGCCCGACCTACTACTTCGCGCCGCCGCGGGTGCTGGAAGCGCTGCTGACGCAGGTGTCGATCCGCATGGACGACGCCGCCGCTCCCAAGCGCTGGCTGTACGGCAAGTTCATGGGTATCGCGAGCCGTGTGGGCGGGGCTTTGCTGGACGGCAAGCCGGTAAGTTTTCTTGATCGTACCCTTTACGCACTTGGGGATTTCCTTGTTTACGGCCCGCTGCGCAACGTCCTCGGTATGAGCCGCGTGCGCATCGGCTATACCGCGGGCGAGGCGATCGGACCGGACCTCTTCCGGTTCTATCGCTCGATCGGCATCAATCTGAAGCAGCTCTACGGATCGACCGAGACCGCGGTGTTCGTTTGCATCCAGCCCGACGGTGAGGTGCGCTCCGACACGGTGGGGCCGGCGGTCAAGGGCGTCGAGCTGCGCTTCAGCCCTGAGCGCGAGCTCCTGATCCGCTCCGCGGGTCTGTTCCGCGAGTACTACAAGAATCCGGAGGCGACGCGGCAGGCGAAGGACGCCGAGGGCTGGTTCCACACCGGCGACGCCGGCTTCTTCGACGCCGGCGGCCACGTCAAGATCATCGACCGCGTGAAGGACGTCGGCAAGCTCGCCGACGGCACCCTGTTCGCGCCCAAGTACCTCGAGAACAAGCTCAAGTTCTTCCCCTACATCAAGGAAGCCGTGTGCTTCGGCCACGAGCGCGAGCGCGTGTGCGCCTTGATCAACATCGACGCCGAGGCGATCGGCAACTGGGCGGAGAAGCGCAACATGCCTTACTCGGGCTACACCGACCTCGCCTCGCGCGACGAGGTGTACGAGCTGGTGCGCGAGTGCGTGGAGCGCGTGAACGCAGACCTCGCCGGCGAGCCGGAGATCGCCACCTCGCAGATCCAGCGTTTCCTCATCCTGCACAAGGAGCTCGACGCCGACGACGGCGAGCTCACCCGCACGCGCAAGGTGCGCCGCAACTCCATCGGGGAGAAATACCTCGAGCTGGTGAGCGCGCTTTACGACGGCCGCACCGCGGTGCACGTGAGCGCGCAGGTGCGCTACGAGGACGGACGCACCGGCACCTATTCCGCCGATCTCAAGATCCGCGACGCCAAGACCTTCCCGCCCGCGGCAGCCAAGCGCGCGGCATGATCCTTTCGGTCGAGGACGTCTCCCTGGCGTTCGGCGGCGTGAAGGCCTTGAGCGACGTTTCCTTCGACGTAAAAGAGCACGAGATCCGCGCCATCATCGGCCCGAACGGCGCCGGCAAGAGCTCGATGCTGAACGTCCTGAACGGCGTCTACCACCCGCAGAAGGGCAAGATCAGGTTCAGGGACAAGACCTTCGAGGGCATGGACCCGCACCAGGCCGCCGGACTGGGAATCGCGCGCACCTTCCAGAACATCGCGCTGTTCAAGGGCATGACGGTGCTCGACAACGTCATGACGGGACGCAACCTGAAAATGCGCTGCAATTTCCTGCAGCAGGCGCTGTGGCTAGGCCCGGCCCAGCGCGAGGAGACCGAGCACCGTCGCGCCGCCGAAGAGATCATCGACTTCCTCGAGATCCAGCACATCCGCCGCACGCCGGTCGGACGCCTGCCCTACGGCCTGCAGAAGCGCGTCGAGCTGGCGCGCGCGCTCGCGGCCGAGCCCAAGGTGTTGCTGCTGGACGAGCCGATGGCTGGAATGAATCTCGAGGAAAAGCAGGACATGTGCCGCTTCGTGCTCGACGTCAACGACCACTACGGCACCACCATCGTGCTGATCGAGCACGACATGGGCGTGGTGATGGACATCTCGGACCGCGTGGTGGTGCTCGACTACGGCCGCAAGATCGCCGATGGGGTGCCTGAGGAAATCAAGAGCAACCAGGCGGTGATCGACGCCTACCTCGGCGTCGCGCACTGATGGATTTCGCGTTTTTCCTCGAGGTCCTCGCCGGCGGGCTGCTGGCGGGCGTGATGTACGCGCTGGTCGCGCTGGGCTTCGTGCTGATCTACAAGGCCTCGGGCGTGTTCAATTTCGCGCAGGGCGCGATGGTGTTCTTTGCGGCGCTCACATTCGTCTCGCTGCTCAAGCTCGGCTGGAACTTCTGGCTCGCGCTGGTCGTGACCCTCGCGGTCATGGTGCTGCTCGGCCTGATCACCGAGCGCGTCGTGCTCCGCCCGCTGGTCAACCAGCCGCAAATCACGCTGTTCATGGCCACCATCGGGCTCACCTTCGTGCTGGAAGGGCTGTCGCAGCTGGTCTGGGGCTCGCAGCCGCATGGCCTCGAGCTCGGCATCCCCGACGTGCCGATGGAGTGGCTGTCGCAGAAGTGGAACATCAACATCAGCCAGTTCGATCTGTTCGCCGCGGGCGTCGCCGGTCTGCTGGTTGCGGTGCTGGCGGTGTTCTTCCAGAAGACCAGGATTGGACGAGCGCTACGCGCGGTCGCGGACGATCACCAGGCCGCGCTCGCGGTCGGCATCCCCCTGCAGCACATCTGGGCGATCGTCTGGGCGGTGGCCGGCTTCGTCGCGCTGGTGGCGGGCCTGATGTGGGGCGTCAGGAACGGAGTGCAGTTCGCCCTCACCTTCGTCGCCCTGAAGGCGCTGCCGGTGCTCCTGATCGGCGGCTTCGAGTCCATCCCGGGCGCGATCATCGGCGGCCTGATCATCGGCACCACCGAGAAGCTCGCCGAGGTCTATTTCGGGCCGATGGTGGGCGGCGGCATCGAGTCCTGGTTCGCCTACGTGGTGGCGCTGCTCTTCCTGCTGGTCCGGCCGGAAGGCCTGTTCGGCGAAAAACACATAGACAGGGTGTAAATGCTCTACCGGGAAGCAGGGCAGTTCAAGTCGAGCTACGCCGAGGACCAGCAGATCTTTCCCATCCGGCAGGACCGGGTCGTCATCGGCCTGCTGCTCGTGTTCGCCTTCGTCGTGGTGCCCCTCGTCGGCAACCAGTACTGGCTCGGGGCGCTGATCACGCCGTTCCTCATCCTCGCGCTCGCCACCCTCGGGCTCAACATC
>CBDDRQ010000098.1:0-4252 GCA_965233125.1 uncultured bacterium | reverse complement strand
GTAGTGCGCATATAGACCCCGTTGCAGCTCCTCGCCGAGTTTTTTGCTGAGAAGCGCCCGATCATAGTTGCCCTCTGGGGCACTGGCCCGTTCGCTGCTTGGTATTGAGCCGATCATGAAGGTGGTGTCGAGCACCTTGCGGAAGCCCAGCTGCTCGAGGAAGTAGTAGGGGCCGCTGAAGACCGCCGCCGCGGGCACGGCGCCGTCGATCAGCTTCTCCATGCGGGAGAAGAGGATGCCGTCGGCGAAGGAGAGCGCGATGTCCTCCTTCGGCAGGTACTGCTCGAGCCCCTGCAGCGTCGAGTAGTGGCTGCCGGACTGGTGCCCGACCGAGACCGGCACGCCTTTCAGGTCCTGCGGCCCGCGGATCGGCGAGTCCGCCGGCACGAAGACCCCGGCGGGCGCGACCGAGTACGCGTCGGCGTAGAGCTTGCCGTGGCCCTTCGAGGCGGCGACGTTGACCGTCCAGTGGCAGGCGCAGCTCACGTTGGTCTCGCGCCCCTTCTCGAAGCTCGTGTACGCGCCCACGCGGTCGGGCGTGGCATGGGTCTCGAACACGGCGCGGAACTCGTAGTCCAGGCCCTCGGCGGCGAAGTAGCCCTTCTCCTCGGCGACCCACTCCTGCAGCCGGAAATGCGGCGTGATCACGAACCTGCCCATGCGACGGACCCTCCAGAGGGTGAAAAATCGTAAAGCGTGCGCGTGTTGCTCGCCAGCGCCCACCGATTGTCGCGTAATGGCGACGTCGTTGTCAGGGGGGCAGTTAGACCGGGCGGACCCAGGGGAGGGGACCCCGGTGCAACGCGGGAGGAATAGGGTATCGCCATGAAAACCAGCCGGCAGCTGCAGGATCAGTTGGAGTCGCTCTTCTCGCGCTGCCCCGACCTCTGGGGCTTTTCGGTGCGCGGGGAGAACCAGGACCTCTTCGTGAGCGACGTCGGCATCTCGCCTCGGCTTTCCGCCGAGCAGTACGGGGAGATCTTCGAGGACATCGCCAACACGCTCTCGGAGGTGCTCGACGAGCAGCCCGAGGCCTCGGAGTGGCTGCGCGGAAGGACTTTTGCCCGCACGCTGCACTAGCTAAGGTTTCGTCTGTCGTTGCCATCGGGGAAACCCCGATTGGGGGAATAGCGACACGCCTGTAGTGTTCTCCACTACGCAGGACCTTGGAGAAACGCTACATGAAGACCTTCGAATTCAAGCCCGGCACGCCGACCCTCCTGGGCCGCCTGGAAGCCAACGTCGAGGCCAAGATCCGCGCGCTGTTCGCGCGCTGCCCGACGCTGCACGGCTTCTCGGTGCAGGACCGCGCCATGCTGCCGCGCGACGTCGACCAGACGCGCATTCCCGATGCCGACCTCTTCGTCACCGAGATCGGCGTGTTCCCCAGGCTCGACTCGCAGTTCGACGAGATCTACGACGAGATCACCCTCGCCATCTCCGACCTCGTGCACGAGCAGCCGCAGGTGTACGACTTCCTGCGCGGACGCACCTTCGCCCGCACCAAGCACTGACTCAGTAGCGGTAGACCACGATCTTGTCCGCGGCGGACTCGGGCGTCCACACCTCGCCCTTGCGCCCGTGGATCTGGCGCACGTTCGCCGTGCGGCTCGATGACCTGAAGGTCTCGAACTTCTCGGTGGCCGGGTCGAAGCGCAGCATCACCTGCGCGCTCCACTCCGAGGCCCACACCCTGTCGGTCTCGTCGACGTAGACGGCGTACACGCGCGGGTCCTCGCCGGGGGCCTTCCACGCCGACCACTTGCCGCTCTTCGGGTCGTAGCGCGAGAGCTGGCCCGAGAGCCATTCCGCCACCCAGATGTTGCCCCGGGAGTCGGACCACACGCGCCGCGCGCCCTGGCGCTTGGTCGGCGGCTCGATCACCTGCGCCGCGCCGCTCTTCGCGTCGATGCGCGCGATGTGCGAGCCGGCGAGCGAGGCGTAGTAC
The DNA here is from genome assembly GCA_965233125.1 of uncultured bacterium. Classification (GTDB taxonomy): domain Bacteria; phylum Pseudomonadota; class Gammaproteobacteria; order Burkholderiales; family SG8-39; genus SCGC-AG-212-J23. Next base: position 2,304 of record CBDDRQ010000098.1, on the reverse strand, counting down.
ACCGTGCCCTCGGGCGTCGCGTGGATGCCGTAGGGGCCGCGTCCCCGGGGCGCTTCGAAGACGCGCATCTCGCCGCTCTTCGGATCGAGGCGCCCGTAGATGCCGCTCTGGCCGGTAAACCAGTGGATGCCGGCCTTGTCGAAGATCGCGGTGTTGAGGTTGGTATAGCCCGTGCCCTCGGGCAGCTTCCAGGCCTTCACCGCGCGCGTCTTCGGGTCGACGCGCACGATGGCGTTCTGCCCGCCGTCGGTGAGCCAGGGCGCGCCGTCCCCGGCGGCGATCACGCCGTGGGGCGAGGAGCCCGGGCCGAGCGGCACGAACTCGAGCTTTCCGGATTTCGGGTCGAGGATGCCGAGGTGGCCGCTGCCCTGCGCCGAGATCCACACCGGCCCGCCCGGGGCCTTGTCGGCCCACACGTCGTGCACGCGGTGCCCGGGCGGCACGGGGTACTCCTGGATTTTCACTTCCGCTTTCCCGGAGACGCAAGCCCCCAGGAGGAACAGGAACACGATTGGCTTCATGATTTCGCGATGGCCTTTTCCGGATCGATGAACGGCATGGGCACCACCGTGGCGGCCCTTCCTTCCACTTCCAAACGCGTGCCATGGGCGCCGTATTCCGCGGGCACGAGCGCATAGCCGATGTTCTTCTTCAGCCGCGGCGAGTACACCGCCGAGGTGACGTGGCCGCCGCTTTTCACCGGGGTGCGGGTCATGTTCATGTCCATTTTCGCGCCTTCGATCTCGATGCCGACGAGCTTCTTTTTCAGCGGGCCTTTGCTGATTCTTCCCAGGGCCTCCCGCCCGACGAAATCGGCGCTCTTGCCCAGGTCGACGAGGCGCCCCAGGCCGAGCTCGTAGGGGTTGGTGTCGAGCGTCATGTCGATGCCGTAGTTGAGGATGCCCGCCTCGATGCGGCGGATGTCGCAGGGCCCGGTGGGCGCGAGCCCGAAGGGCTTGCCCGCCGCCATGATGCGCTCCCACAGCTCAACGCCGCGCGCGGGGTCGAGGAGGTACAGCTCGTAGCCGAGCTCGCCCGTCCAGCCGGTGCGCGTGACGATGAGGGGAATGCCCGCCAGCTCTGCCCTGAAGAACTCGTAGTATTTCAAGTCGCGAGAACCGAAAAGCGTCTCGACCAGCTGCCTCGACTTGGGACCCTGGAGCTGCAGCGGCGCGACGTCGAGCTCGCGCAGCTCGACGTTCATGCCGGTGGCGTGGCGCAGCCCTTTCGCCCACAGCAGCACGTCGCTGTCGGCGCAGGCGAGCCAGAAGCGGTTCTCCTCCAGGCGCAGCAGCACCGGGTCGTTGACGATGCCGCCCGCCTCGTCGGTGAGCAGCACGTAGCGGCCGCGGCCCACCGGACACTTCGACAAGTCGCGCGGGGTGAGCAGCTCCGCGAAGCGAAGCGCGTCGGGGCCGGCGATCTCGACGTTGCGCTCGACGGAAACGTCCCACAGCGTCACGTCCTGCAGGAGCTTCCAGTATTCCGCCTCGAGATCGTCGTAGCCGATCGGCAGCAGCATGTGGTTGTAGACGGTGTAGCCGCGGCAGCCGGCGCGCTGCGTCGCCTCGAAGTAGGGCGAGCGGCGCAGGCGGGCGCCGCGCTGGACGAGCGCCGGATCGAAGCGCGTCATTTGAGGTACATTCCAGCCCCAAGCTTAAGGGCAAACCGGTGACCGATAAACCCAAGTTCGAGCTGGAGCCGAAGTTCGAGATGGACCTCTCGCTCCAGGTCGGCAAGTACGACGTGCAGAAGCTGCTGGGCAAGGGCGCGACCGGCACGGTCTACCTCGCGCGCGACACCTTCACCGGGCGCGAGGTGGCGCTGAAGACGATCGAGCCGGAGGTGTTCCGCGACCCCGAGTTCGGCACGGTGTACCGCTCGCAATTCCTGAACGAAGCCTCGCTCGCGGGCAAGCTGCGCCATCCGCACATCGTCGCCATCCTCGACGCGGTGGTGGGCGAGGACTCGGGCCACATCGCGATGGAGCTCGTCACCGGCGGCGATCTCTCGAAGTACTGCACCGCGCAGACGCTGCTGCCGGTGCCCGACGTGCTGCAGATCGGCTTCAAGTGCTGCGGCGCGCTCGAGTACGCGGCGAAGGAGGGCATCGTCCACCGCGACATCAAGCCCGCCAACATCATGGTCGCCTCGGGCACCGAGGTGAAGATCGCCGACTTCGGCGCCGCGTTCCTGAAGAAGAGCCAGGTGGTGCAGACCCAGCAGATGGGCTCGCCCTACTACATGTCGCCCGAGCAGATCCAGGGCGGCGCGCTCACCTTCCACAGCGACATGTATTCGCTG
>CBDDRQ010000097.1:0-16987 GCA_965233125.1 uncultured bacterium | reverse complement strand
AGCTCCGTCGGGGCCGGGGCCGGCGTGTCGCGGCGGCGCACCTTCGACTGGCAGCGGCGGATCAGCTCGTCGCGATTGGAAGTCAGAAATTCATGCAGCATTCAGTACTCCTAGCATGGGCTGCAAGGCTACGGCGAATCGTCGCGGCCGTATGTGCGCTGGCACGCGAAGTGGGTCTGCTGGCGCACAGACGCAGCGGCGAGCGCGCCATAGCCTTGCCCATTGCCTTCCCACTCTCAGGAGATTCACCCATGACCCTCTACAAGCGCTTCTCCGCGTTGTTCATCGCCGTGCTGATGGCCGGCGCGCTCGGTTGCGCGGCCACGGACACCCGGCAAAGCACCAGCGAGTACGTCGACGACAGCTGGATCACCACGAAAGTGAAGAGCGAGATCCTCACCGAGCCCTCGCTCAAGGTGGCGCAAGTCAACGTCGAGACCTACCAGGGCGTCGTGCAGCTCTCGGGCTTCGTCGACTCCAACGCCGCCATGGCCAAGGCCGTCGAGGTCGCGCGCGCCGTCAAGGGCGTGAAGTCGGTGAAGAACGACATGCGGCTCAGGTAGCCGCGGCGGCAAGTGCTGCACCGCGAGCTCGAAGCGGGCGCTCTTGCCCTTTGCATCGTGCTCGGTGCATGGGCCGGGCACGCCCGCGCGCAGTTCTCCTCCACCAGCCCCGTGATCGCCATTCTCGACGGCGAGCTGCTGCTGGGCGAAGCCACCGGACATCTCGGCGGCTGGGGCACGATCGCCCTGCGCGCGCCCGCGAAAGGCGGGCGCACCTGCGCCGGGGAGTTCAGCTATAGCGACGCGGCGGGCGACGCGGGGCAGCTGAAATGCAGCGACGGGGCGCACGCCGCGTTCTGGTTCCAGCGCCTGAGCATGATGCGCGGCTACGGCGCGGGCCTCCCGGGCGGCAGCGCGCTCAGCTTCACCTACGGGCTCAGCGCCGAGGACTCCGCGGTCTACCTGCATGTCCCCGCGGGCAAGGAGCTGCGGCGCGAGCGCGGCGGCCTGGGGCTGGTCGCCGCCGTGCCGTTCCCGTCGCGCTGATCCACTCGAAGGAACTCACATCATGGACGCAACAACCAAAACAGCCCTGGTCATCGCGTTGGCTGTCGCAGCGTTTCTGCTGCTGCGCTTCGGTGGCGGAATGATGACCGGGACCTGGATGAGCGGCGGGATGATGGGGAGCGGAAACCTGGGCGGGATCGGCTGGATGTGGCCATCGATCCTGCTTGTCGTGGTCCTGGGGGTCGTGCTTTTCTCGGTCATCTCCGGAAAGAAGTAGGGGGTGGCCGGGACTAGACGCGTACTGTAGTGGTATCGCCCTCCAGCACCGGCGGCGGCAGCAGCCGGTCGTACTCCTTCTTCACCACCGCGTAGCACTCGCACACGCGCTGCTCGAGCCGCCTGCGGTTCAGCACCGTGATGCGCCCGCGGCTGTATTCGACCAGGCCCTCCGCCTGCAGCTTGCCGGCCGCCTCGGTGACGCCCTCGCGGCGCACGCCCAGCATGTTGGCGATCAGCTCCTGGGTCATCACCAGCTCGTTCGCCGGCAGCCGGTCGAGGCTGAGCAGCAGCCAGCGGCAAAGCTGCTGGTCGATGCTGTGGTGGCGGTTGCACACCGCGGTCTGCGTCATCTGCGTGATCAGCGCCTGCGTGAAGCGCAGGAGCAGCAGCTGCAGCGCGCCGTCGGACTCGAACTTCTGCTTCAGCGCTTTGGCCTTGACGCGATAGCCCCCGCCTGCGCTTTGCACCACCGCGCGGTTGGGCGTGGTCTCCCCGCCCATGAAGAGCGCAATGCCCACCAGGCCCTCGCAGCCGGTGACGGCGATCTCGGCGGAGGAGCCGTTCTCCAGCACGTAGAGGAGCGACACGATGCTGCTGGTGGGGAAGTACACGTAGCCCTGGACGCCGCCGGATTCGTACAGCACCTTCCCGAGCGCAAGCTCGACCGGCTCGAGGGAGGGCGCCAGTGCGTCGAAGCTTTCCCCGGGAAGCGCGGCCAGCAGCCGGTTGCTTCTGGGATCGTTGGCCATGGCTAAATTCCAGCAAGGCCCGTGCCGACGGCTAGACGCGTTCGAGGTCGCGGATGACCTGGTAGCAGCTGCAGGAGGCCGCGAGCAGGCCATTGACATCGAGGATCCGCATCGCGCCGCGGCTGTAGCGGATGAGCTTGCGCCGGGCGAGCGCGCTGGCCGCGACGGTCACGCCGACGCGGCGCACGCCGAGCATGAGCGCGATGGATTCCTGCGTGCAGCGAAACCTGTCGGAGTCGGCGCGATCGCGCGTCATCAGCAGCCAGCGCGCGAGCCGCGCCTCGAGCAGGTGCTCGTTGTTGCACACCGCGACCTGCATGGCGGTGGCCATCGCGACGTGGGCGCAGCGCTCGAGGCTGCGCTGCAAGGGCCGGTTGCGCCTGAGCTCGCGGCCGAAGCGTTCGGAGGTCATGCGCATCGCGCTGCCGGCGCCCTGCACCAGGGCGCGCACCGGCGAGCCGGAAGAGCCGAGCGCGAGTGGAATGCCGACCATGCCTTCCCTGCCCACCAGTCCCACTTCCAGCCCTTTCGCGCTGTCGGCGACGGCGATCAGGGACACGGTGCAGTCGTTGGGGAAGTACACATGGCGGCTCGCCGTACGCGCCTGGTAGAGCACCTCGCCGAGGGCGAGGTCGACCGAAGTCAGGCCGGCGAGAAAGCGCCGGTTCGCCTTGCGCGGAAGCGCGGCGAGGATGTGGTTGGCTTGCGCAAGGTACGGTGCATTACCGATGACGGCTCCTGGTTGACTGCGTCCAGTGTACGCGCTGTACGCGAGCGCACGCAGCTAATTCTCCTATGTACGCGGGCGAACAGACGGGGGTGCGGCACCGGCCTACAAGTGGCGGCAAGAAAAGGGCCCGCACCATGAACCAGCTTTCGAGCATCGCGCGGCACACGCCGCGCCACAACGATCTCCTCGCCGCGCTGCCGGCGGCGGATTACGAGCGGCTGGCGCCGAGCCTCGAGCTCGTGCCGCTGCCCCTCGGGCGCGCCATGTACGAGTCCGGCGGGCAGCTCGACTACGTGTACTTCCCCACCGACTGCATCGTCTCGCTGCTCTCGGTGACGCGCGAAGGCGCCTCGGCCGAGATCGCGATCGCGGGAAACGAGGGGCTGGTCGGCATCGCGCTGTTCATGGGCGGGGAGACCACCTCCAGCCGCGCGGTGGTGCAGAACGCCGGCTACGCCTACCGCGTGCCCTCGGCGCTGATCAAGCGCGAGTTCAACCGCGGCGGCGCGCTGCAGCTCCTGCTGCTGCGCTACACCCAGGCGCTCATCACGCAGATGTCGCAGACGGCGCTGTGCAACCGGCACCATTCGCTCGAGCAGCAGCTGTGCCGCTGGCTGCTGCTGAGCATCGACCGGCTGCCCACCAACCGGCTCGAGATGACCGAGGCGCTGGTCGCCAACATGCTGGGCGTGGCGGCCGAAGGGGTCGCCGCGGCCGCCGGCGCGCTGCAGGCCGACGGGCTGATCGACTATCGCGCCGGCGCGATCACGGTGCTAGAGCGCGCGGGGCTGGAGCGGCGCGCGTGCGAATGCTACGCCGTGGTGCGCAGCGAGTTCGAGCGCCTGCTGCGCCTGCCCGGCCGCAGCGAGGCGCTGCAGCTCTCGGGCTTCATCGAGCAGCACATGGACGAGATCGTGGCGGAGTGGGAGTCCTTTGCGCGCACGCTGCTGCCCGCGGCGGCGGCGATGAGCGCGCCGGCGCTGCGCGAGCACGCGCGGCCGATCCTGCGGGCGATCGCAAGAGAGATCGACTCCGGCCAGGCCGGCGTGACGGGCGAGGAAACCGCCGCGACGGCACACGGCGCGCTGTGGCACCTGAGCGGCTTCAACCTGCTGCAGCTCGGCGCGGAGTACCGGGCGCTGCGTGCGTGCGTGATCAAGCTGTGGCGCGCGCACCTCTCGAAGGAGCACCACGAGGCCCTCGACGACCTGACGCGCTTCAACGCCTCGGTCGACCGGGCGCTCGCGGAGTCGATCGCGAGCTTCGCCGACGAGCTCGCGCGCTCGCGCGACACCTTCCTCGCGGTGCTCGGGCACGACCTGCGCAGTCCCCTGAGCGCGGTGTCGGTGTCGGGGCATTACCTTTCCATGGCCGGCACGCTCGAGGGCAAGCAGCAGCTGCAGGCCGTGGCGCGCATCCAGCGCGGCGCGGCGAAGATGGACGCCATGATCCGCGACCTGCTGGAGTACACGAGGACGCGGCTGGGGCGCGGTATTCCGGTGGTGCGCGAGCCCTGCGAGCTCGGCGCCCTCTGCGAGGCGGCGCTCGACGAGATGCGGGCGGCGCATCCCGAGCGCGAGTTTCGCCTCGAGCGCTCTGGCACGCTCGAGGGCTCGTTCGATGCCGCGCGGCTGCAGCAGGTGCTCTCGAACCTTCTCGCCAACGCGGTCCAGCACGGCGCCCGGCGCTCGGCGGTGATCCTCGAGGCGCACGGAACGAGTGAAGCGGTCTTCGTGCTGGTTAAGAACCAGGGGCCGCCGATCCCGCCCGAGGCGCTGCAGGTGATCTTCAACCCGCTCGTGCAGATGCCCGCCGGCGCGCCGGAACGGCAGTCCACCAGCCTCGGGCTGGGCCTGTTCATCGCGCGCAACATCGTGCTCGCGCACGGCGGCGCCCTCGAGGTCGAGTCCTCGGATGCCGCCGGGACGGTATTCACCGCGCGCCTGCCCAGGGGCGAGCCGCAAGGCGGCGCGGCGGCGCAGCAGCCGGCCCCGCGCCGGTCCGCGCCGCTGCGCATCCTCGTCGTCGACGACAACCGCGACACCGCGGACGCCCTCGCCTGGCTGCTGCAGTCGGCCGGGCACGACACGCGCACCGCCTACGACGGTCCCTCGGCGCTGCGCGCCGTCGAGCGCGATGCCCCGGACGTGATCATCCAGGACCTCGGCCTGCCGCACATGAGCGGCTACGAGATCACGCGGCGCGTGCGCGAGCTCGCCGCCGCCCGGCACGCGCTGATCGTCGCGATGACGGGACGGCCGCTGCCCGACGCTATGCGCATCGCGAAGGAAGCGGGCTTCGACCACCTGCTGATCAAGCCGGTCGCGCTGCCCGCGCTCGAGGCGCTGCTCGGGGGGGCAGCGCGCACCCCGCCCTATGTTGGGCAGCGTACAGAGCGATTGCCCTAGGGGGGGTAGAAGACTGACGACATGCAACGCGACGAAACAACCACCGCGGGCCATCCGCCCGCCGACCTGGTCCTGGTGAGAAGCCCGGGCCTGGGCAAGTCCTGCGAGCAGCTGCCGGTCCTGCTGGCGCGCGTGCGCCCGAGCGGCACCTTCGAGCTCCTCACCACCGGCGCCTGGGCGCGCGCGCTCGGCTACCCGCCCGCGGAGCTGTTCGCGACGTCGCTGCGCGAGCTCCTGCAGCTCGACGCCGCCGCGGCAAGCCGCGTCGTCGCCGCGCTGCTCGACGCGAGCGACGACCAGCCGCTCGAGGTCACGCTGCGCTGCGGGGACGGGCAGGCCAAGTCCTTCCGCTTCCACCGGCGCTACGACTCCCACGGGCAGGCGATGTTCATCCTCGCCGACGAGCTTGAGTGTGCCGCCGAACAGACCGCCCGCGCCCCCGCTTCCTACGATGTCGACCATGAGCACGGTCGATGGCTGCCCGGGCGACTTGAAGCTCGTCCTGCATGACAATCTTTCCGACAGCTATGAGCTTTCGGAGGTCCTGCTTGCCTCGGCGGGTTTCGACGGCAAGCTGCAGCTGCTCACCTCGGGCTGGGAGCGCGCGCTCGGCTACGGCCGCAAGGAATTCCAGCAGAAGACGCTGCTCGAGCTGATGGGATGCGACGTGCGCCGCGCCGCGGCGGCCGTCACGGCGATTTTGGACGTGCTCAGCGCGGCGCCGGTCGACCTGAGCATGCGCTCCAGGAGCGGCCGCAGCCTGCCCTTCCGGCTGCATCGACGCTACGACCGGCAGGAGCACGTCATGTACATCGTCGCCGAGGCCGCCTAGATGGAACCCCAGGTCCGTCCCGCGGAAAGGCGGGCCCGCGCCGCCGAAAGCCCGGACTACCTGTGCATCGACTTCGGACGCTGCAACGTGTTCGAGATCTCCGAGATGTCGCGGCGCTTCATCGACCTTTGCATGGGCCGGCATGTCGGACGCGCCCTCCTGAAGGCGGGCGACAACGACCCCGCGGGCCATCATGGGCTGCGCGACGCGCTGCTCGCCATGGCGGGCTCCGCGCAGCTGCGGCTCGATTTCAAGCTGGCGCTCGTGCCGAGCACTGCCGCCATCCGGGCGATCTATTACGAGGCGCAGCAGGCGCTGCGCGCCATCGGCTGCAACGCCTGCGTCTTCGACGATGCGGCCGAGGCCGCGGAATGGCTCGAAGGACGCGCGGTCGCCGGGCGCGCTGCGTCGTGACGGCCCCGGTACTGGAATAATATACAGTAGTCGACTATAGTCCCGGCGCATGGGAGGCCGGGATCACTTCGAAAAGCTGAACGCGCGGCAGCGCGAGGCCGCGTGCTTCGGGGCCGGGCCGCTGCTCATCCTCGCCGGCGCCGGCACCGGCAAGACCAACACCCTGGCGCACCGCGTCGCGCACCTGATCCTGAAGGGATGCGCGCCGGAAAAGATCCTGCTGCTGACGTTCTCGCGCCGCGCCGCGGTGGAAATGACGCGTCGCGCGCGGCGCATCGTCGGCGCGGCAGTTTCGGCCGAGGTAAAGCTGCCCTGGTCGGGCACCTTCCACTCGATCGCGAACCGGCTGCTGCGCGCGCACGCCTCGCGCATCGGCCTCGAGCCCTCCTTCAGCGTGCTCGACCGCGCCGACGCCGCCGACCTCATGGACGTGGCGCGCCACGAGCTCGGCTACTCGAAGGCCGAGCGCCGCTTCCCGCGCAAGGACACCTGCCTCGCGATCTATTCTCATGTCGTCAACACGAGGACGAATCTGAGAACTTCCCTGGAAAACCACTTTCCGTGGTGCGCGGAGTGGGAGGCGGAGCTGCAGGCGCTCTACCGCGCCTACGTCGAGAAGAAGCTCGCGAGCCAGGCGCTCGACTACGACGATCTCCTCCTCTACTGGCACGAGATGCTGGCGGAGGAGCGCCTCGCGCGCGAGATCGGCGGCGCCTTCGAGCACATCCTGGTCGACGAGTACCAGGACACCAACAGCCTGCAGGCCGGCATCCTCGAGCGCCTGAAGCCCGGCGGCGAGGGCGTGACGGTGGTGGGCGACGACGCGCAGGCGATCTATTCCTTCCGCGGTGCGACCATAGACAACATAAAAAAATTCAAGGCCTCTGTGGTCTTGCTCGAAGAGAACTACCGATCGACGCAGGCCATCCTGGACGCGGCGAACGCGCTGATCGGGAAGAACCTGCGCGCGGTGAAGCCGCAGGGCGGCAAGCCGCGCTACGTGACGGTGGCCGACGACCGGGCGCAGGCGAGCTACGTCGTCGGCCGGGTGCTCGAGGCGCGCGAGCGCGGCATCGAGCTCAAGCGCCAGGCGGTGCTCTTCCGCAACTCGCACCACAGCGACGTGCTGGAGCTCGAGCTCGTGCGCCGCAACATCCCCTACGTGAAGTACGGCGGCCTCAAGTTCCTCGAGGCGGCGCACGTGAAGGACATGCTCGCGGTGCTGCGCTGGGCCGACAACCCGAAGAACCGCGTCGCGGCGTTCCGCGCGCTGCAGCTTCTGCCGGGGGTAGGGCCGGCAAAGGCTGAACGGGGTTTTCAGGATCCTTCATCTATCGATCGACCTTTCGCATCGTTGCTGGATTGGCTGATGAATCCGCAAACCCCGTGGGCCGGCCAGGTCGGCCGCGTGCGCGAGTGGTACGAGCCGCACCTCGAGCGCCTCTACGAGCAGGCGCAGGTCAGGGCGGGAGATCTGCAGCAGCTTGAGCGCATCGCCATGAATTTTTCCTCGAGAGAACAGTTTCTGAGCGAGCTCGCGCTCGACCCGCCCGCCGCGACGGGCGACCTTTCGGGCGCGCCGCACCTGGACGAGGACTACCTGGTGCTCTCCACCGTGCACTCGGCGAAGGGGCAGGAATGGGACGCGGTGTTCGTGCTCAACGTCGCCGACGGCAGCTTCCCGAACGAGTTCTCCACCGGCCGCGCCGAGCTGATCGAGGAGGAGCGCCGGCTCCTCTATGTCGCGATGACGCGCGCGAAGAGCGACCTCGACCTCGTCGCGCCGCTCAAGTACTACGTGACGCAGCAGTCGCGCATGGGCGATCGCCACGTCTACGGCGCGCGGTCGCGCTTTGTCACGGACAACGTGATGTCGTGCCTGGAGCAGTGCACTTTCGACGACGAGCCCGTTGTAAAAATTGCAGCTAGGCTGCGTGCGATGTGGTGACGCCCGGCCCCGACTAGGGGCGGTTCGCCTGCCGAAACCACTACGAAATTTCCGCTAGTCCTCTGTCATTAGTCTGGCTACACTTCGTCACGTTCTAAGTTGATGGGGGGCGTAGGTGAAGGGAGGACGCGACATTCTGCGAGCGGCGGCGTTGTGCACCGCATTCCTGCTTGGCACGCTCGGCTCCGGCGCGATCGCGAAGGAAGAGCACTCCTACATCGGGCCGCGCCTGATCGAGGAGAAGGTGAGGATCGTCGCGGGCGAGGGCCGCTACGCCATCGCCGCCACCATCCTGCGGCCCGAGGGCGAGGGGCCCTTCGGCGCGGTCGTTCTCAACCACGGCGTCTCCGCCTCGGCACGCGAGCGCGCGAAAGAATCCTCCGACCTGCTGATCGGCGCAGCCGCGGTGTTCGCGCGGCGCGGCTACGCGGTGATCATGCCGCTGCGCCGCGGCTTCGGCGCCACCGGCGGCGAGATGGCCGAGGATCCGGGCTCCTGCGCCAATCCCGATTACGTGCGCGCCGAGCGCAACGCGGCCGACGACGTCATGGCCGCCTACAACTACGCTCGCACGCTTCCTTACGTGGACGGCTCGCGCATGATCCTCGCCGGCCAGTCGGCCGGCGCGATGGTGGCGCTGTTCACCGCCGGCACGCGCCAGCCGCAGGGCCTCACCGCGGTGCTCGGCTTCGCCGCCGGCCGCGGCGGCGACCCGGTGTCGAGCCCGGGGGTGCCCTGCGCGGTGGAGCCGGTGGCGCGCGTGCTCGATCGGCTGGGCAAGTCGGTCAAGGTGCCGGTGCTCTTCCACTACGCCGAGAACGACGGCTTCTTCAACCCGAAGACCACGCGCCTGTGGTTCGACCGCTTCGCGGCGGGCGGCGCCAGCGCGGAATACGTGCTGCAGCCCGCCTTCGGCGCCGACGGCCACTACCTCTTCGGCAGCACCCTCGGCGTGCGCTACTGGCTGCCCACCGTCGAGCGCTTCCTCGGCAAGCACGGCCTGCAGTTCGCGCGCCTCGACGCCGACGAGCCCGAGCGGCGCATGCTGCTCGCGTTCGACCGCCTGCCCAACGTCAAGACCGACGCCTGCCGCAACCTCTACCGCGCCTTCCTCGAATCTCCCGGCCCGCGCGCCTACGCGGTCAGCGACGACGGCCGCTGCGGCTTCGCCGGCGGCGTCGAGAATGCGCGCGACGCCGCCGTGCGCCAGTGCGGCACCGTCGCCAAGGGCAGCTGCATGATCTACGCCGTCGACGACGCCGTGATCTGGAAGGAAGCCGTCGCCGGCCAGCAGTAGCACCTAAATGGGGACAGACCCCGTCATTCTCATTTAGGTAGTGGCCCCTCCAAAGCGAAACCCCGCCGAAGCGGGGTTTTTTTCTTCAGGCCGGTACGGGATCCGGCTGCTTGACGTCCTTATCTCTCTCCGGGGCGGGCTTGGGTGCCAGTCGCTCCCTGGACTTCTCCGCGTCCCTGCGCGCCTCCTCGGCGCGTTGACGCAGATACTCCTGCTCGAACTCGAAACACATGGGGACCTCCTTCCGGTTCGAGCGATCGATCCTACGCCTCGTTGTGCCTAGAATCCACCGACTACCCAAATGAGAATGACGGGGTCTGTCCCCATTAAAAGTGAACGAGGTCGCTGACCCGAAGGAGCACTTACTTCGCGAAGACCGCCGTCTGCTGGGCCGGCTCCTTGGCGAGGTGATCCGCGAGCAGGTCGGGCCGGAGATGCTCGAGCGGGTCGAGCGCATCCGCCAGACGGCGGTGCGCTTCAGGCGCGAGGCCGAGGGCAAGTCGGAGCTCGAGGCGCAGCTGAACGCGCTCGACCCGGAGCAGACGCTGCACGTGGTGCGCGCGTTCAGCTTCTTCTCGCACCTGCTCAACATCGCCGAGGACGAGCAGCAGCACCGGCGCCGCCGCGCGCACGCGGAAGCGGGCTCGCCGCGGCGGCCGGGGAGCCTCTCGAGCGCGCTCGACCGCGTGCGCGAGGCTCGCGTGAGCGTGGAGGATCTGCTGAAGTGGTTTGGCCGCGCGCGCGTGAGCCCGGTGCTGACGGCGCATCCGACGGAAGTGCAGCGCCAGAGCATCCTCGACACCGAGCGCGAGATCGCGCGGCTGCTTGCCCAGCCGCAAAGCGCCGAGCGGGACGAGGCGATCCACGCCGAGGTGCTGCGCCTGTGGCTCACCGCCATGCTGCGCGGCACGCGCCTCGCGGTCGCCGAGGAGGTGGCGAACGGCATCGGCTACTTCCGCCTCACCTTCCTCGCCGAGCTGCCGCGCCTGTACGCGCAGTTCGAGCAGGCGCTGAAGGAGCGCTACGCGCTCGCCGAGGCGCCCGAGCTGCCGCCTTTCCTCACCGTGGGCAGCTGGATCGGCGGCGACCGCGACGGCAACCCCAACGTCACCGCGGCGGTGCTGCGCTCGGCGTTCGCGCAGCAGGCGCGCCTTGCGCTCGCGCATTACCTGGAGGAGGCGAATCTCCTGGGCAAGGAGCTGGGCATCTCCGATCGCATCCGCCCGGCGCCCGCGCCGATCGTGCCGCTCGCCGCGCGCGGGGACGCCTCCCCCTACCGGCTGCACGAGCCCTACCGGCGCGCGATGACCGGCGTCTACGCGCGCCTGGCCGCCACCGCCGAGGCGCTCGCGCAGCACCACGCCAGCCCGCCGCCGACCTGCGCGGGCGCGCCCTATGCGGATGCGGAGGAGTTCAACGCTGAATTGAAAGTGGTTTCGACTGCCCTGGCTTCACAAGGGGCGGGAAGACTGGCGGGCGGGCGGCTGCGCTCGCTCCAGCGCAAAGTGCGGCTGTTCGGCTTCCACCTCGCCCCGATCGACCTGCGCCAGAGCTCCGACGTGCACGAGGCCGCGGTCGGTGAATTGCTGGCCCGCGCCGGGGTTGTCCAGGACTATGCATCTTTGGAAGAAGCTGATCGGATAAAGCTTCTCGTTCAGGAACTCTCCGGCCCGAGGCCGCTGCGCTCGCCGCACCTCGAGTACTCCGAGCTGGTGGAGAACGAGCTCGCCATCCTCGCCGCCGCGGCCGAAGGCCGGCGCCGCTACGGCACGCGGGCGCTGCCGCACTACGTGATCTCGCACTGCGACGCCGTGTCGGACCTGCTCGAGGTGGGGCTGCTCCTGCGCGAGGCGGGGCTGCTCAAGCCGGGAACCGCGGCACCGCTCGAGCTCGACATCATTCCGCTGTTCGAGTCCATCGCCGATCTGGAGAAATGCGGCGACATAGTCGCCGCGGCTGTCGCGCTGCCGCTGTATGCGCAGTGGATTCGCGGCCGCGGCAACGAGCAGGAGGTGATGCTCGGCTACTCCGACAGCAACAAGGACGGGGGCTACCTCACCTCGAACTGGTCGCTCTACAAGGCAGCGCAGTCGCTGCTCGCGGTGTGCAAGCCGCGCGGGGTGCGCCTGCGGCTCTTCCACGGCCGCGGCGGCACCATCGGCCGCGGCGGCGGCCCGAGCTTCGAGGCGGTGCTCGCGCAGCCCGCGGGCACGGTCGACGGCGCGCTGCGGCTCACCGAGCAGGGCGAGGTGATCGCGAGCAAGTACGCCGACCCCGAGAGCGGCCGGCGCAACCTCGAGGCCCTCGCCGCCGCGACGCTGGAGGCGAGCCTCGCGCGCCCGCCGCACCACCGCAGGCGCGAGCGCGACATGGCGATCATGGAGTCGCTTTCCCGCGGGGCCTTTACGGCTTATAGAGCCCTGGTGAAAGCCCAGGGCTTCGTCGAGTATTTCCGCGCCTCGACGCCGATCGCCGAGATCTCCGAGCTCAACATCGGCAGCCGCCCCGCCGCGCGCAAGGCGGGCGAATCCATAGAGAACCTGCGCGCGATTCCCTGGGTGTTCAGCTGGAGCCAGTGCCGGCTGATGCTCCCCGGGTGGTACGGCTTCGGCGCCGCCGTCGAGGGCTGGATCGAGGCGCGCGAGGGGACGCTCGAGGAGCTGCGCGAGATGCACCGCGCCTGGCCGTTCTGGCAGAGCGTGCTCTCCAACACCGACATGGTGCTCGCCAAGACCGACCTCGCGATCGGCTCGCGCTACGCGGAGCTGGTGCCCGACGCGAAGCTGCGCGAGGAGACCTTCGGCCGCATCTCGCAGGAATGGCACCGCACGCGGCGCTGGCTCGCCGCCATCACCGGCGGCGAGGAGCTCCTCGCCGGCAACCCGACCCTCGCGCGCTCCATCCGCAACCGCTTCCCCTACCTCGACCCGCTCAACCACCTGCAGGTCGAGCTTCTGCACCGCTACCGCGCCGGCAAGGACGAGCGGCTGCTGCGCATCATCCACCTCACCATAAACGGCGTGGCAGCGGGGCTGCGCAACAGCGGCTAGCCGAGCCTTGATTAGTCCCATTTGGGTATAATGAAGCCGCTCGAATGGATCGGAAGCGCAAAGCTGGATCTCATCAGAAGCAGATTGAAGCTTGCTGAGAAGCGTGCGAAGGAGCTGGAACATGGGTAAGCGAAAAACGGAATTTCAAGCAGGCAGCGCAAATGTGTATCGTGACCTGGGCTTTGCGAAAGCCGACGAGATGCTCGTCAAGGCCAAGCTGGTACACAAGATCAGCGAAATCATCCGAGGCAAAGGTTTGACGCAGACTGAAGCGGCAAGAGCTCTTGGTTTGCCGCAGCCTAAGCTGTCGGCGATCTTGCGCGGCCAGTTCCGGGGCGTGTCGGAGCGCAAGCTCATCGATTGCCTGACAAGCCTGGGTCGGGATGTGGACATCGTCGTAAAGGACATGCCTGGGCGCCGGGCCGGCGGCAAGGTCTCCGTGATCTTCGCTTAGCAGCGACCGCCGGATGAAAAAATCGGGGTCAGAGCCCGATTACCGCAGCCAGGCCCTCAAGCTGTTTCCATGGGTCTGCGCGAGATGCGCGCGGGAATTCGACGGCAGGCGCGTGCGCGAGCTCACCGTGCACCACAAGGACGGCAACCACGACAACAACCCGCCCGACGGCTCGAACTGGGAGCTCTTGTGCATCTACTGCCACGAGAACGAGCACGCGCGGGTCGAGGATGCGCGCGCGGGCGGGTCGAAGGAAGCGAAGCTCGAGCCGGCGAAGCACCGGCCGCTAGCCGGCCTGGATGCGCTGCTCAAGAAGAAGTAAAGCCGTCAGAGGTTGCGGCACCGGTCCTGGATGAACTGCCGCGCCTGCTGGAGGACCGCGTCCTTTTCCGCCCAGCCCTCGAGCTCCTTCACCTTGGCGCGCGCCTGGGCGCACTGCTCGGCCGGCGAAGTGTCGGCGCCGGCATAGCGCTTTTTGGGGTCGTACCGCTCTTTGCTCTGCGCGCTGGTCTCGGCAGGCGGCGCGGCGCGCTGTCCGAGGTATTCGTCGAGCATGCCCTGGTGCCAGGCATACGCGAGGCCGAGGACCAGCGCGATCGCGACGATCTTGCCCATATGCTCTCCCTTCTCGCGAAAGTCTACGCCTAGCCGCCGGAGATGGTGCGCTTCGCCCATTCGAGGACGACGGCGAGGCGCGGGGGCAGGAGCGCCTCGGCCTCGTCGTAGGTGACCCAGCGGTACTCGTGGTGCTCGGGGCGGCCGAGATCGGGGGAGACGGGAAGCTCGATCGCGTGCTCGGTGGTCTCGGCGAGGTAGTAGCGCGCCACCTTGTTGGAGGCGTAGGGGAGCGTCTCCTGGTGCTCCTCGCCGAAGGGGAAGTCGAGCTCGCCCAGGCCGGTCTCTTCCTCGACCTCGCGCCGGGCGGTGTCGAGCTGGTTCTCGCCGGCTTCGACGATGCCCTTGGGGAAGTCCCAGTTCTTGAAGGCGCGCAGCACGAGGAGGCGGATGCCGCGCTCGGTGCGGCGGAAGACGACGGCGCCTGCTGCGCGGGGGGCGGGCTTCACCCCCCGATGATAGTCAACTAATGCTCGCCGCCCGAGCTGGCCCTAGGCCAGAGGAGGAGGAGGAGGCTTCGGAGCTCGGACGGCGAGGCAGCTTTGCCGCTTACTTCGCGAAATTCAGTTGTTGGGACAGTCCCCGCGCCGCGGCTTTTGCACGGGTCCACGCTTCGATCAGGGCGCGCAGGGTTAGTTCCCAGCGTTCCGCAGCGACGAACTCGGCGGCGTAGCGCTGGCGCACATGCGCCGGAAGCGAGTCGTAGGCATTTCGCCAGAACGGCGTGACCAGATCGTTACGCATGGCGCACGGTCCTCGCGCGGGGGGCCGGGGCGGGGCGGGCGAAGAACGCGCGTACTGCCTTGGCGCCGTTGCTGAAGGCTTCGGCGATTGCCTTGGCGCGCAGCCTGCGGGCCTCGCGCTCGAACGCGTACAATTCCTCGCTGCTGAAGGGGCGTTGCGCGTATCTGCTCATCGTGTATCTGCTCATCTGCTTTTCTCCTATCACGCTTTGCAAGATAGGGCCTGCGGCGCCATAGGACAAACGATCAAATCTCACCTCTTGCATAAGAAAAACTCACCGGTTCCGTGATCTATCGCCTGCCGCCCCTGAACGCGTTGCGGGTATTCGAGGCCGCCGCGCGCCACCTGTCGTTCAAGGAGGCGGCGAACGAGCTTTCCATCACGCAGGCCGCCGTCAGCCACCAGGTGAAGAGCCTCGAGGAATACCTGGGTGTGGAATTGTTCCGCCGCGCCGGGCGCGGCGTGCAGCTCACCGAGGCGGCGCGGGCGGCGCTGCCGCGGCTGCGCGACGGGTTCGACGCGCTCGCCGCGGCGGTGGAGTCGATCCGCGAGCGCGCCGCCGAGACCGACCTGCAGATCACCGCGCCGCCGGTCTTCGCCGCGCGCTGGCTGATGCCGCGGCTTGCCGACTTCTCGCGGCGCGAGCCCTCGATCGACGTGAAGGTGGTCGCCTCGAGCAAGATGGTCGACGCCGGCGCGCTCGACTCGGCGGCGCTGGTCTCCAACCTCGACCTGCGCAGCGATACCTCGGGGGTGGAAATCCACCTCGGCTCGGGCGACTATCCGGGCTACCGCGCCGACCGGCTCTTCAGCGTGGCGATGACAGTGGTCGCCAACCCGGAGCTGGTGAAGGGCGCCGACCCGGCGCAGCTCGCCGAGCACGTGCTGCTGCACGACGACGCGATGGACCTCGTCGCGCACGGCAATGCCTGGCAGAAATGGCTGGAGGCAGCGGGCGTCGAGAACGCGGTGGACGGCAGCCGCGGGCCGCATTTCTCCTCCAACATCCTCTCGCTCGAGGCCGCCTCGCAGAAGCTCGGCTTCGCCCTCGCGCTGCGCCCGCTCGTCGACGCCGACATCGGCTCGCAGCGGCTGGTGGCGCCTTTCAAGACCGAGCTCAAGCCCCGGTCGGCCTATTACCTCGTGTGCCCCGAGGTCATTGCCGACCGCATCGCCGTCGCCGCTTTCCGCAAGTGGCTGCTGGAGCAGGCTAAAAAGCCTTAGTCCGGGACAGACCCGGGTCTGTCCCGGGTCTGTCCCTTGCAAGGGTCTTGTTTCACCCCTTCCTCGTCGCCATCTAACGCCCATGAGATCCCGCGATCTTTCCCACTGGATGTGGAGCGAGGCGCTGTCGATGCTCGACCGCGCCGAGCGCCTGCAGCGCCAGTTCTTCACCCACGCGCAGGCGGCCTGGGAGCCGCCGGTCGACGTCCTCGAGGACGAGGGCGGCGTGACGCTGCAGGTCGCGCTGCCCGGCGTGCGCGCCGACTCGATCACCATCGGCGTGGAGCCCGCCGGGGTGACGATCTCGGCGCTGCGCGCCTTTCCCGGCTGCGGCGACACCACGCAGGTCCACCGCATCGAGATTCCCTACGGCCGCTTCGAGCGGCGCATCGGCCTGCCGCTCGCCGATCCCTACGCCGGCCTCGAGCTCGCGGGGAAGCACCTCGCGGACGGCGTGCTGACGCTCACCTTCCGCAAGAAGGAAAGTGCATGAAACCCATTCCCGATAACGCACTCATCCTCATCCCGATGCGCAACACCGTGCTCTTCCCGGGCGTGATCTCGCCGATCACGGTCGGGCGCAAGGGCTCGGTCGCGGCCGCGCAGGAAGCGGTGCGCGCCGAAAAGAAGGTCGGCTTCCTCCTGCAGCGCGACCCGGCGAAGGACGAGGTGAAGGCGGACGACCTGCACTGGGTCGGCACCGCCGGCCAGGTGGTGCGCTACATCACCGGCGGCGAGGGCGCGCACCACCTCGTGGTGCAGGGCCAGAACCGCTTCCGCGTGCTGGAGTTCCTCGAGGGCTGGCCGTTCCTCGTCGCGCGCGTGGAGATGGTCGAGGCGAAGGACGAGATGACCCCCGACATCGAGGCGCGCTTCCTGCAGCTCAAGACGCAGGCCGCCGAGGCGATCGGGCTGCTCGCCAATGCCCCCGAGGAGCTCGGCATGGTGGTGCAGGGCGTGACTTCGCCCGCGCTCCTCACCGACATGGTCGCCAACCTCCTCGACGTGAAGAACGAGGACAAGCAGGGCCTGCTCGAGACCTTCGAGCTCGAGCAGCGCATGGACAAGGTGCTCGCGCTCCTCGGCGAGCGCGTCGGGGTGCTGCGCATCTCCAAGGAGATCGGCGAGAAGACCAAGAAGGAGTTCGACGAGCGCCAGCGCGAGCACGTGCTGCGCGAGCAGATGCGCCAGATCCAGAAGGAGCTGGGCGAGGGCGAGGAGGGCGCGGCCGAG
>CBDDRQ010000096.1:0-3976 GCA_965233125.1 uncultured bacterium | reverse complement strand
CGCCGACGCGAAGCTCGAGGCGCGCCTTGCCGAGGAAGCGCTCGACGTGACCCTGTCCGGCCGCGGCCGCGGCCGCGGCGGGGTGCACCCGGTGATCCGCACCTGGCAGCGCATCGAGGAAATCTGGCGCTCGCTCGGCTTCGAGGTCGCCGACGGGCCCGAGATCGAGACCGACTGGTACAACTTCACCGCGCTCAACAACCCGGAGAACCATCCGGCGCGCTCGATGCAGGACACGTTCTACGTCGACCTGAAGGACACGGATGGCCTGCCGCTGCTCCTGCGCACGCACACCAGTCCCATGCAGGTGCGCTACGCGCGCATGCACAAGCCCCCGATCAAGGTCATTGCACCCGGGCGGACCTACCGGGTGGACTCCGACGCCACGCACTCGCCGATGTTCCACCAGGTGGAGGGGCTGTGGATCGACGAGCACATCAGCTTCGCCGACCTGAAGGGCGTGTACACCGACTTCCTGCGCCGCTTCTTCGAGAACGACGAGCTCGAGGTGCGCTTTCGCCCCTCGTTCTTCCCGTTCACCGAGCCCTCGGCGGAGATCGACATGCGCTTCCGGCAGGGCGGCTGGCTCGAGATCTCGGGCTCGGGCCAGGTGCATCCCTCGGTGGTGCGCAACTTCGGGCTCGACCCGGAGCGCTACATCGGCTTCGCCTTCGGCTCGGGCCTCGAGCGCCTGACGATGCTGCGCTACGGCATCGACGACCTGCGCCTGTTCTTCGACGGCGACCTGCGCTTCCTCGAGCAGTTCTCATGATCGTTCCCGAGAGCTGGCTGCGCAGCTTCTGCGATCCGAAAGCGCCCGGGGAGGAGCTCGCGCACCGCCTCACCATGGCCGGCGTCGAGATCGAGTCCTATGCGAGCGTCGGCCCGCAGTTCTCCGGCGTCGTCGTCGCCGAGGTGCTGTCGGTCGAGCGCCATCCCAACGCCGACAAGCTCACCGTCTGCACGGTCGATGCCGGCGGCGCGAAGCTGACGGTCGTCTGCGGCGCGCCCAACGTGCGCAAGGGCATGAAAGCCCCCCTGGCCAAGGTGGGTGCACATCTCCCGAATGATCTGCACATTCAGAGCTCCGTCTTGAGAGGCGTGCAAAGCGAGGGAATGCTCTGCTCGGCGCGCGAGCTGGGACTGTCCGCGGACCATTCCGGGCTTCTTGAGCTTTCCAGGGATTTGAAACCCGGCTCGGATGCGCGAGTGGCGCTCGGCTTGGATGACAAGGTATTCACCCTCAAGCTCACGCCCAACCGGGCCGACTGCCTGTCGATTCTCGGCGTCGCGCGCGAAGTGGCGGCGTTGACGGGTGCGCCCCTGGAGAATCCTCCGGTAAAGGCCATTCCTGCGAAGAGCAAGGCGAAGCACCCGGTGCGCATCACGCATCCGGAAGGCTGCGGGCGCTTCGCCGGGCGGGTGATCCGCAACGTGAATGCCGGCGCGCCCAGCCCTGACTGGATGAAGCAGCGCCTCGAGCGCGCGGGGCAGCGCTCCATTTCCGCGCTGGTCGACGTGACCAACTACGTGATGCTCGAGCTCGGCCGGCCGCTGCACGTGTACGACCTCGACAAGCTCTCCGGCGCGATCGACGTGCGCTGGGGCCGCCCGGTCGAGAAGGTGCTGCTGCTGAACGAGCAGGAGGTCGAGGTCGATCCCTCGGTGCTGTGCATCACCGACGACTCGGGCGTCATCGGCCTCGCCGGCATCATGGGCGGGGAAAGCACCAAGGCCGACGCGGCGACGAAGAACGTGTTCCTCGAGTCGGCGTTCTTCCATCCCGAGGCGATCGCCGGGCGCGCGCGGCGCTACGGCTTCTCGAGCGACGCCTCGCACCGCTTCGAGCGCGGCGTCGACTTCGCGAACAACGTCGACGGCATCGAGCGCGCCACGCGCCTGATCCTGGACATCTGCGGCGGCGAGCCCGGCACCACGGAGGACCTGGTGGCGCGGCTGCCCGAGAGGAAGCCGGTGCGCATGCGCATCGCCCGCGCGCAGAAAGTGATCGGCATGCCGGTGCCGGAAGAAGAAATGGCGGGTGCTTTTTCACGCCTGGGTCTGCCATTCAAGAAGCAAACCGGCGAATTCATCGTGGCACCGCCGAGCTTCCGCTTCGACCTCCAGATCGAGGAGGACCTGATCGAGGAAGTGGCGCGCATCTACGGCTTCGAGCGCATCGCCGCGCACCCGCCGCGCGTGCCGGCGGTCATGCTGCAGGTTCCCGAGGGCAAGAGAAGCCTGCATGCCTTGCGCGAGCGGCTCGCGGCGGCCGACTACCGCGAGGTGATCAACTTCAGCTTCGTGGAGCCGGGTTGGGAGCAGGACTTCGCCGGCGAAGCGAATCCGATCCGCCTGCTCAATCCGATCGCGAGCCAGTCCTCGGTGATGCGCACGACGCTCATCGCGTCGCTCGTGGCGAACATCAAGTACAACCAGGATCGCAGGGTCCCCCGCATCCGCGTCTTCGAGGTGGGGCGCGTGTTCCTGCGCGACGCATCCGCGGCGGACGGGCCTTTGTCCGTGGCCGGCGTGCTCCAGCCCATGCGCATCGCCGCGGCGGCGTACGGCCCGGCGCTGGAGGAGCAATGGGACGACGCGCTCGACCGGCCGGTCGACTTCTTCGACGTGAAGGCGGACCTCGAGTCGCTCTTCGCGCCGCTCTCGCCGCGCTTCGAGCCTGCGCAGCACCCGGCGCTGCATCCGGGGCGCTCGGCGCGCGTGCTGCTCGAGGGCCGGCCGGCGGGCTGGATCGGCGAGCTGCATCCCCGCTGGGCGCGCAAGTACGAGCTCGCGAGGCCGGCCGTCGTGTTCGAGGTCGAGGCCGAAGCCCTGCTAACGACCCCCCTGCCTACCCCTGTGGTGCCGTCCCGCTTCCCTCCGGTCGTCCGAGACATCGCCTTGGTTTTCGATGCTGGGACCCCGGTTCAGGCCGTTTTTGATGCCATTTCGGCCGAAAAGCCGCCGATCGTGCAGGCGGTCCGGTTGTTCAGCCTGTACCGCGGTGCGGGACTGCCCGCAGGGTCAAAAAGCCTTGCTTTCCGGGTAGTTATGCAAGATACTGAACGAACCCTTACGGATGCGGAGGCGGACGCTGCCCGCGATGCTCTGGTAGCGCTCCTGGGTAGACGATTCTCCGCGAAATTAAGAACTTAGGGACTCGGGGAGCCGTGGTGATGACGTTAACGAAGGCCGAGCTGGCGGATTTGCTGTTCGAGAAGGTCGGGCTGAACAAGCGCGAGGCCAAGGACATGGTCGAAGCCTTCTTCGAAGAGATCCGCGGCGCCCTGGAGCGGGGGGAGAGCGTCAAGCTCTCGGGCTTCGGCAATTTCCAGCTGCGCGACAAGCCGCAGCGCCCGGGCCGCAATCCGAAGACCGGCGAGGAGATCCCCATCAGCGCGCGCCGCGTCGTCACATTTCACGCCAGCCAGAAGCTGAAGGCCATGGTGGAAAAAGCGCGTCATGGAGCCAAGCCGCAGGAAAGCTGACCTCCCGCCGATCCCCGCCAAGCGCTACTTCACCATCGGTGAAGTGAGCGAGCTGTGCGGGGTGAAGCCCCATGTGCTGCGCTACTGGGAGCAGGAGTTCACGCAGCTCAAGCCCGTGAAGCGCCGGGGCAACCGGCGCTACTACCAGCACCACGAGGTGCTGCTCATCCGGCGCATCCGCGAGTTGCTCTACGAGGAAGGCTTCACCATCAGCGGCGCGCGAAACCGCCTGGACAACTCGCTCGCGCACGTCGAGAAGCCCGAGGCCCCGCTGCGTAACGGGCGCGTCCAGCCACCCGCCCCGGCGGTTGGCGCCGACATGGCGGCGATCAAGCGCGAATTACGCGCGGTCCTCGATCAGCTTCAGGGGTAAAATCCGCAGTCCTGCAGTCGCAGCATCCGCAGCAAGTCGGGGCGTAGCGCAGCCTGGTAGCGTACCTGCATGGGGTGCAGGTGGTCGCGAGTTCAAATCTCGCCGCCCCGACCAA
>CBDDRQ010000095.1:0-4078 GCA_965233125.1 uncultured bacterium | reverse complement strand
AGCAGGACGAACGTGTCCGCCGCGGTGCGACCGAGGGCATCGCCCGAGCGCAGCGCGCCGAGCACCACCCTGGCGATCTGGCCGAGCAGCTGCTCGGCAATCTCTGCGCCGGCGCTGCGCACCAGCCCGGCATGGCTGTCGATGCGCAGCGCCAGGATGGAGAGCTCCGTAGCGTGGCGGCGCGCGGAGGTGTAGTACCGGCGCCCTTCGCTGAGAAGACCGCGGGCGGTGAGGACCCCGGTAAGTGCATCGCGGGTGGCCGCCGCCGCCGGCGCGGGCCGGGGCGGCGGGGGAGCCGCCGGCGCGCGCGCCGGGCGGACCATCTTCAGCAGGCGGTCGATCCGGACCAGCACCTCGCGCGCATCGGCCGACTTCGAGATGAACGAGCTCGCCCCGGCTTCGCGCGCGCGCTTCTTCGTCGCCGCCTGCTCGTCGCCGGTGATGATGGCCACCGGCATCGTGCGCACGCGCGCGTCGTGGGAGCCGCGGATGCGCCCGAGCAGGCCGAAGCCGTCGAGCCTGGGCATGTCGAGATCGGTAAAAACGATGACCACCGACGGATCGCTCGACACCACGTCCCAGGCGGCCTCGCCGTCGGCCTCCTCGAGCACCGTGAACGAGGGGCTGAGAATGCTGCGGAAAGTCGTGCGGACGAACTTCGAGTCGTCCACGACCAGGACCCGCCGGCCGGCGCTTTCCGCGTGCATTGCCTAGTGTGGGCGCCTTGGCGCGCCCGCCACTAGGTCATGCGTCACAGTTTTACTCGCTCAGGTCGACGACCACCCGGCGGCTGACCCTGGCGTTGATGAAGTCCTCGAACGCCCCGGGCAGGTCCCCGAAGGGGATGGTGCGGCACATCTCCTTGAGCAGCGGCGGCTTCATGTCCGAGCCGAGCCGGCGCCAGACCTCGCGGCGCAGCTCCTGCGACGGCGCGTCGGTCGAGTTGATGCCGAGCAGGGAGACGCCGCGCAGGATGAACGGCATCACGGTGGTGCTGAGAGTCGGGCTCGCCGCGAGCCCGATCGAGGCGATGACGCCGTTGAACTTCATCGTCGCCGCCATCCAGGCCAGCACGTCGCCGCCGAGGTTGTCGACCGCTCCGGCCCACGTGGCCTTGTCGAGAGGCTTGATCTTCTCGAGATTCAGATCTTTTCGGAGAAGGATCTCCTTAGCCCCGAGCTTCTTCAGCCAGTCGGACTCCGCCGCCTTCCCGGTCAGCGCGACCACGTGGTAGCCGAGCTTCGCCAGGGCGGAAACGGCGATCGAGCCGACGCCGCCGGTGGCGCCGTTGACGATCACCGGCCCGTTCCCGGGCTTCAGGCCGTTCTGCTCCATGCGCACGATGCCCAGCCCGGCGGTGAACCCGGCGGTGCCGAATGCCATGGCTTCCCAGAGCGACATGCCCTGGGGCAGCCTGACCAGCCACTCGGCCGGCACGCGCGCATATTGGGCATAGCCGCCATGGTGCGCCACGCCCAGGTCGAATCCGACGGCGAGCACCGCGTCGCCCTTCGCAAAGCGCGAATCGCTCGAGCTCACCACCGTGCCGGAGAAATCGATGCCGCCGACGCACGCGGGCCGCCTCAGCACCCGGCCCTTGCCGGTCGCCGCGAGCGCGTCCTTGTAGTTGACGTCGGAATACGCGACGCGGACCACCACCTCGCCGGGGTCGAGCTCCTCGAGCGTCATGTCGACGAAGCCCGCGCGGATCTTGCGATCGATCTCCTCGAGCTTGAAGGCTTTGAATTTTTCCATCGCCCAATTCTACTGACTGAGGCGGCGCGCGGGCAGCCGGCGGTACTCGGCCGACTGCATCTCGTGGAGCCGGCTCACGGTGCGCTGGAACTCCGCCGCGCTCTCGCCCTCGGTGAACAGCTCCTCCGGCGCGGCGGCGGCCGAGACGATCAGCTTGACCCGCTCGTCGTAGAGGACGTCGATCAGCCAGGTGAAGCGCCGCGCCGCGTCGGACTGCTTCGCCGAGAGCCGCGGCACGCCGGAAAGGATGATGGTGTGGAAGCGCCTGGTCAGGTCGACGTAGTCGGCGTACGAGCGGGCCCCTCCGCACAGCGCGTCGAACTCGAACCACACCACGCCTCCCGCGCGCTTGCGGTAGGCAATCTGCCTTCCCTCGACGTCCAGGGGCTGGCGCTCCTCCTCCACATCCTTTACCCGATCAAAGATCTTGTGAAGTGCAGCTTCGGCTTGCGGGCCGATGTGATAGACGCTGACCTGCTCCATCTTCAGCCGCCGGTAGTCGGTGCCGTTGTCCACCGCGATCACATCGAGGCGGCTTTTGATGAACTCCACGGCGGGGAGAAACCGCTCGCGCTGCAGGCCGTTCGGATACAGCCCGTCCGGAGGATAGTTGGAGGTCATCACGAACTCGACGCCCTGCGCCATCGCCTGCTCGAGGAAGCGCCCTAGAATCATGGCGTCGGCGATGTCGGAGACATGGAATTCGTCGAAGCAGATCAGGCGATAGCGGCGCGCCGTCCTCGCCGCCACCTCGGCGATCGGGTCCTCGGTGCCTTTCACCGCGTCGAGCTCGCGATGGATCTCGCGCATGAAGTGATGGAAGTGCACGCGGCGCTTTCGCGCCAGCGGCACGCACAGGTAGAACGCGTCCATCAGGAAGCTCTTGCCGCGACCGACCGGGCCCCACAGGTAAACGCCCTTCGGCAGCGGCGGCTTGACGAGCAGCCGCTTCAGCGCCGAATTGCGCCGCGCCTTGTAGGCGCTCCATTCCTCGTAGAGCTGCTGCAGGCGCTCCACGGCGCGGCGCTGCGAGGGATCGGAGACGAACCCGCGCCGCGTGAGGCTCTGCTCGTAGAGCGAGACGACGTCCTGCTTATCGGGCATCGCTGTCGTGGCGCGCGAGCCAGGAACCCCACGCGAGGAAGGCGCCGATCAGGGCGAAGAGCGGCCCGACGATGCTGACGATGATGCCGTACGCCCAGCCGCCCTCGCCGGCCGGGCGGTTGCTGCCCGGCTCGCCGGGAAGGTAGCGCACGGCGAGGCGATCGCCCGGGCGGGCGGCTTCCCAGGCGCCGACTTCCAGCACGGCGCGCCCCTCGCCCTTCGCGCCCCCGGGCGTGTCGAAGCGGTAGAGCGCCACGTACTCGGTGCGGCTGCGCCCGCCCCGCTCGGCCTCGTCGATGCGCTTGGAGACGATGCGCGCCTCGGCGCCCTTGCCCTCGGCGGCGTAGCGCCGCTCCTTGAGCAGCTCGCCGATGCCGTCGATGGTGGCGCCGCAGCCGGCGAAGAAGAACACCGCGCCGATGCCGGCGCCCCACCACCAGCTCCGATTGGGTTTCCTGGATTCGATCCCTTGCATCGGCGGCGGCGCAGTTGGCAGGGGCGCCGGCTTTTTCGGCTTGATGCGCCTCGCCGGGCGAGGGCGCGCCCACCAGGCCAGGCCGCCGCAGGCGAGCACGCCCGCGCCGCCAACGACGAGGAACACGATCGGGGCGATCCAGCCCGGTTCCCATCCCTGCACGCGATGCAGCCACGGCCTGCCGGCGACATAGGTGACCGCGACCGGCTCGCGCTCCTTCAGCCGCTCCCAATCGTCGGCGTCGAGCTCGCTCGTGCCCGCGACCTCCTCGCCGCCATCCCCCTGGAAACGGTAGGTGACTTGGTAGTGCGTCGATTGCGAGCGGCTGCGCCCGGGGCCGCTCGAGCTGCCGCTCGACTTCTTGACGATCGCCTTCGACAGCACCGTTCCCTCGGCCTGCTGTCCGCGCGCGTCGAAAAGCGCCTGCTCGGATTGCACGGCCTCGAGCCAGAAGACGCCGCCGCCGGCGAAGGGCGGGAAGAACAGGACGCCGATAACGCCCCGCGCATAAGCCGGCGAGCGCCCGACCCATCCGGCAAAGCCCGCCGGAAACGGGCCGCGGCCGAGCACGAGGCACAGGCCGAGCGGGGCAAACACCACGCCGATCAGGCCGAAGACCAGCGGCAGGACGATTTCGCGCTCCTGGCCTTCCACTCTGTGGACCGATGCGTCGGACGCGAGGTACACGACCTCAATCGGATCCCCTGGATGCACGCGGCGCCAGAGCTCTTCGTCGATCCGCGC
>CBDDRQ010000094.1:0-28503 GCA_965233125.1 uncultured bacterium | reverse complement strand
TCGCCTCGTCCCAGTAGATCGCCTGCATGTTGACGAGGTCGATGACGCCGGCGAAATTTTCCTCCGCGCCGACGGGAATCTGGATCGGCACCGGGTTGGCCTTGAGGCGCGCCTTCATCTGGTCGTAGACCTTGAAGAAATTCGCGCCGACGCGGTCCATCTTGTTGACGAAGGCGAGCCGGGGCACGCGATACTTGTTCGCCTGGCGCCATACCGTCTCCGACTGCGGCTGCACGCCGCCCACGGCGCAGAACACCATGCAGGCGCCGTCGAGCACGCGCAAGGACCGCTCCACCTCGATGGTGAAGTCGACGTGGCCCGGCGTGTCGATGATGTTGATGTGGTGCTCGGGGTAGGAGAGATCCATCCCCTTCCAGAAGCACGTGGTCGCGGCCGAGGTGATGGTGATGCCGCGCTCCTGCTCCTGCTCCATCCAGTCCATGACCGCGGCGCCATCGTGCACCTCGCCCATCTTGTGGGAGACGCCGGTGTAGAAAAGGATGCGCTCGGTCGTCGTCGTCTTCCCGGCGTCGATATGCGCCGAGATGCCGATGTTCCGATACCGCTCGATTGGGGTCTTGCGCGCCACGGCCATTATTCCTAGAACCTGTAGTGGGAGAAGGCTTTGTTCGCTTCCGCCATGCGATGCACCTCCTCGCGCTTCTTCATCGCACCGCCGCGGCCTTCGGCCGCTTCCTGCAGCTCGCCGGCGAGCCGCACCATCATGGATTTCTCGCCGCGCTTCTGCGCCGCCTCGCGGATCCAGCGCATGGCGAGCGCCACGCGACGCACCGGCCGCACTTCGACCGGCACCTGGTAGTTGGCGCCGCCGACGCGGCGACTTTTCACTTCCACGACCGGCTTCACGTTCTGCACCGCCTGCGAGAACACCTCGATCGGGTCCTTGCCCGACTTCGACTTGATGGTGTCCAGCGCGCCGTACACGATGCGCTCGGCGACCGCCTTCTTGCCGCGCGTCATGAGCACGTTCACGAATTTCGCGAGCTCGACGTTCGCGAACTTGGGATCCGGCAGGATCTCGCGCTTGGGGACTTCTCTGCGACGCGGCATTGAGCTTGTCTCTCCGTTAGGCCGACTTCGGCGCTTTCGCGCCGTACTTCGAGCGGGCCTGCTTGCGGTCCTTCACGCCCTGCGTGTCGAGCGAGCCGCGCACGATGTGATAGCGCACGCCGGGAAGGTCCTTGACCCGGCCGCCACGGATGAGCACCACCGAGTGCTCCTGCAGGTTGTGCCCCTCGCCGCCGATGTAGCCGATCACCTCGAAGCCGTTGGTGAGGCGCACCTTGGCGACCTTGCGGAGCGCCGAGTTCGGCTTCTTGGGCGTGGTCGTGTAGACCCGCGTGCAGACGCCCCGCTTCTGCGGCGAGCCGGCGAGCGCCGGGACTTTCGACTTCGGGCGCTTGGCGACGCGCCCCTGACGCACTAACTGGTTGACCGTGGGCATGTTTTTTCGTTTCCAGAAACGAACCGGGCGGCCACGATTGCTTCTCCGTAGCCGCCCAGGGGCTAAAAAAGAGGCCGGATTATAAAGAGGAAAGTAGGTCAGCGCAAGGAATTGGACGGATCCGGAACGAAGCCGAAACGCGCCGCGACCTGGCCCCGCTCGATGCTCCGGAGCGCTCCCGCGCGCTCGGCGTAGCGATCGAGATCGCGGTCGTCGAGCACCCCGACGCCTTGTTCGCCCAGGACCAGCACCGAGCCTTCGTCGTCGAGGTACGTTTCCCGCGCCGTCACCTCCCGGCCGCAGTGGTCAAGCAGCCGCTCGCCCTCGTAGTGCATCACGAAGGGGGTATAGGCGAGCGTCACGAAGACGCGCTGCGGGCCGTTCTGGAAATACCAGCGGCCCTCCTCGTCGGCCTCGTAGTTGCGCGCGATGAACTCGCGCAGCGCGGCGTTGCCGATGCGCTCCCCCTTGATCCGCCAGTTGCCGCGCCGGTCGAGCGAGAGCCAGCCGTACACGGCGGGCACGTTCGGCCAACGGGCGATGCTGCGTGCGACCGCTTCGTCCATGAAGCTAGAATCTTCGGCAGGAGGAGCGATGAGCGCAACCGACCTTTACCTGTCCCGGCCGTGGCTCGCCCACTACCAGCAGGGCGTTCCCGCCTCGATCGAAGTTCCGCTGAAGAGCGTCCCCCAGGCCTTCGACGAGGCGACCGAGCGCGCCCCCGGGCGCGCCGCGGTGGTGTTCTACGGCCGGCGCATCAGCTATGGGGAGCTGCGCGAGGCGACCGACCGGCTCGCCTGCGCGCTCGCGCGCCTGGGCGTGAAGAAGGGCGACCGCGTCGCCCTTTATCTGCTCAACAGCCCGCAGTTCATCATCGCCTACTTCGCCGTCCTCAAGTGCGGGGCGACGGTGACGCCGATCAGCCCGGTCTACACCAGCCACGAAGTGCGCTTCCAGCTCGAGGACAGCGGCGCGCGTGCCGTCATCTGCCAGGACATCCTCCACGAGAAAGTGGCGAAGTCCGGCGCGGCGCTCGATTTCGTGGTCGTCACCAATGTCGCCGAATACCTCCCGCCGCTGAAACGCCTGTTCGGCAGGAAAGCCGAGGTCGCGGGCGAGGTGCACTGGCTGCAGGACCTGCTGAAGGCGAACCCGCCCGAGCCGCCCAGGGTGGCGATCGATCCGCAGAGCGATCTCGCCGCGCTGCCGTACACCGGCGGCACCACCGGCAACCCGAAGGGCGTGATGCTCACGCACTACAACCTGGTCGCGGCGCAGGCCATGGGCCAGGCCACCTTCTCGGTGTTCGAGCCGGGCAAGGAGGTGATCCTCGCCTTCCTGCCGTTCTTCCACATCTACGGCCAGGTCGTGATCATGCTGAACGGCCTGTGCCAGGGAAACCTGCTGGTGCTCTTCACCAGCCCCGATACCGAGGCGATCCTCGAGGCGATGGAGCGCTACCGGGCCACCGTCTTCTATGGCGTGCCGACCCTCTACGAGTACCTGAAGGACCACAAGGACACTAACAAGACCGACTGGCGGCGCCTCAAGGTCGTGCTCTCGGGCGCCGATACCCTGCACGAGTCCACGATGAAGGGCTGGGCGCAACGCACCGGCTCCAGCATCGTCGAGGGCTACGGGCTGTCGGAAACCTGCGCCACCAGCCACGTCAATCCGCTGCACCGGCCGAAGAGCGGCTCCTTCGGCTGCCCGATCCCCGGCATGCAGGCGGCGGTGATGGATCCCGAGACGCTGGAGTTCGTGGCGCCCGGGCAGACCGGCGAGCTGGTGCTCTGCGGGCCCAACATCATGCAGGGCTACTGGAAGCGCCCGGAGGAGACCGCGCGCGCCTTCATCGAGCGCGCCGGCATCCGCTGGATGCGCACCGGCGACATCGTGCGCATGGACGAAGAAGGCTACTTCCACTTCTACGACCGCTCCAAGGACCTGATCAAGTACAAGGGCTACTCGATATTCGCCAAGGACGTCGAGGACGTGCTCTACGGGCATCCCCAGGTGAAGGCGGCCGGCGTGATCGGCGTGCCGGATCCGGCGGTCGGCCAGCGCATCAAGGCGATCGTGGTGCTGCAGGGGGACGCGCGCGGCAAGGTGAGCGAGGACGAGATCAAGGCCTATTGCCGGCAGAGCCTGGCCGAGTACAAGGTCCCCCACATGGTGGAGTTCCGCGGCGAGCTGCCCAAGACCGACGTGGGCAAGGTGTCGCGCCGCGAGTTGCGGGACGAGCACGCGTAGCCGGCTGATTCAGCCCGCCAGCGCTTCGATGGGGTGGGGCTGGTAGACGCCGAAGCCCTGCGCGAAAGGCACGTCGAGCGCCTTCAGGCGCAGCAGGATGTCCTGCTCCTCGACGAACTCCGCGACCACCGCGTAGCCGAGCGCCTTGCCCACCCGCAGGATGGCATTCAGCTTGGTGCGCGCGACCTCGCTTGCCAGGAGCTTGCGCACGATGCTGCCGTCCACCTTCACGAAGTCGGCGCGGATCTCCTTGATCGCGGCAAAGGAGACGGAGCGCCGGCCGAAGCCGTCGATCAGCACCCGGCCGCCCTGCGCATGGCAGGCGGCGGCGAATCCCGAGGCGGCCGGCAGCCGCGCGAGCGTGTCGCTCTCGTCGATCTCGAAGAGCAGCGATTCCGCCGGCACGCGATTCAAGGAGAGCTGCGCGGCGACGAAGCGCGGGAATTCCTCGTCCTCGAGCGTCTGCCCGTGCACGTTGACCGTGAAGCGCTTGATGCGCGAGCCGGCGGCGAGGCGGCGCACCGTGTTGCGCACGACCCACCGGTCGAGCTGCGGCATCATGCGGTAGTGCTCGAATACCGGCAGGAACTCCCCGGGGGGCAGGAGCGCCTGCTCTTCCTCGCGCATGCGCACCAGCACCTCCGCCATGGGGTAGCGCTCCGACCCGGTCGCCGTCGGCGAAAGCGCAAGGATCGGCTGGCAGAAAAGCGCGAACTCGTCCTTGTCGATCGCCTGGCGTAGCCTGCCGCCGGGCTTGGCAAAGCCCGCGAGCTCGGCGTGCGTCTTGTCGATGTCCTCGTCCACGCGGCGATTGTAGCCACTGCCTGCTAAGATTCCTTACAGGGACAAAACGATAACAACGCGACGATGACTGCGCCGTTTTTCAGCGTCGAGAGGCTGACCAAGCGCTTCGGCGGCCTCACCGCCGTGAACGAGGTGAGCTTTGCCATCGGGCGCGAGGAGATCGTCGGGCTCATCGGCCCGAACGGCGCCGGCAAGACCACCCTGCTGCGCCTCATCACCAAGATCCTGCGGCCCGATTCCGGCCGCATCGCGTTCAACGGCGAGGACATCACCGGCCTGCGCCCCTGGCAGGTCGTGGAACGCGGCATCGCCGGCACCTTCCAGAACATGCGCCCGTTCCGCCACCTGCCGATCATCGCCAACGTGATGGTGCCGCTGGTCGCGCCGCGCGGCCGCCGCCGCGGCGAATGGGTCAAGAGCGTCGAGGCGAAGGCGCTCGACGCGCTGGAGTTCGTCGGCATCTCCGACATGGCGCTCGAGCCCGCCTCCGCCCTGTCGCAGGGCGACCTGAAGCGCCTCGAGGTGGCGCGCGCCATCGCCACCGAGCCGGAGCTCCTGCTGCTCGACGAGCCCCTCGGCGGCCTGAACCCGGCGGAGTCGGAGCTGCTCGCGAAATCGATCCGGCGCCTGCACAAGGGCGGGCGCTTCGGCCGCCTGCACTCGGAGGGGCCGGCGGTGCTGATGATCGAGCACAAGCTGAAGGAGCTGATGTCGATCGTCGATCGCGTGATCGTGGTCGACTACGGCCAGATCATTGCCGACGGATCCCCCGCGGAAGTCGTGAAGAACCCGAAGGTCATCGAAGCCTATCTGGGGACCGCGCATGCCGCTGCTTGAGGTCCGCGACCTGAGCGTGCGCTATGACAAGGCGCAGATCCTGAACGGCGTTTCGCTCGACGTGAACGACGGCGAGTTCGTGGGCCTGGTGGGCCCCAACGGCGCCGGCAAGTCGACGCTGCTGCGCGCCATTTCCGGCATCGTGCAGTTCGAGGCGCGCGCCAAGCGCGGCACGACCGGCGACATCGTGCTCGAGGGCGAGGTGCGCTTCGCCGGCGAGCGCATCGACGCGCTGCCCGCGCACGAGATCCGCATGCGCGGCCTGGTGCACTGCCCCGAGCGGCGCCGGCCGTTTCGCGAGCTCACGGTACTGGAGAACCTTCTCGCCGGCGCGTTTCTCTCGAGGAATGCTTCGGAAACGCAACGCCGACTCGAGCACTGCTTCGCCCTCTTTCCAAGGCTGTCGGAGCGAAAGACCCAGATCGCCGGCACGCTCTCCGGCGGCGAGCAGCAGATGCTCGCGACCGCGCGCGCGCTGATGTTCGAGGCGAAGCTGCTGGCCATCGACGAGCCCTCGCTCGGCCTCGCGCCGAAGATCCGCGAGGAGGTGTTCGGCGCCATCGCGCGCATCCACGCCGAAGGCGTGCCGGTGCTGCTGATCGAGCAGGAGGTGGGGCAGGTGTTCCGCATGGCCGAGCGCAACTACGTGCTCTCCCAGGGGCGCATCATCGCCGCCGGCAGCGGCGCGTCACTGATGGCCGATGAGACGCTGCGCGCGGGCTACCTCGGATTGTGATGCGCCGGCCTTCAGGCCGGCGCCGCACAGGCGGCAGAGGCTCTTCCACGCCGCATTGCGCTGCTTGCAGCGCGGACATTGCGCTTCGATCTTGTCGCGCACCCAGGGCGCGAGGCCGCGCGGCATGAACAGCAGCACCAGCAGGACGATCACCGCGAAGATCAGCAGGCGCAGCTCGCCGATCTTCTCGAAGCTGCCCAGCCATTCGGTGAGCGGGTAGAGCAGGAACACCGCCGCGACCGGGCCGTAGATGGTCGCCACGCCGCCGAAGATGCCCCAGATCACCACCTGGAAGGAGAGCGCCACCTCGAGGGTCGAGGGCCCGGCGACGCGGATGTAGTGCGCGAAGAGCGCGCCGGCGAACCCCGCCGCGGCCGCCGAGATCGCGAACACCGCGAGCTTGTAGCGCGGCGTGTTGATGCCCGAGGCGCGCGCCGCCACCTCGTCGTCGCGCACCGCGTGCAGCACGATGCCGAACCTGGAATCGGCGAGCAGCCACAGGCCGAACACCACCGCCAGCATGGCGACGGCGGCGATGTAGTAGTTCTGCGTCGGCGTGAGCGCGAGGCGGCGCACGCCCGAGATGCCGAGCTCGCCGCCGGAGAAGCCCGGGAGGGCGAACAGCAGCCCGAGCGCGATGAGCGGGAAGGCGAGCGTCGCGAGCGAGAGGTAGGAGCCGCGCAGCCGCAGGCAGAGGTAGCCCACGCCCCAGCCGACCAGCATCGCCACGGCCGCGCCGGCCCAGATGGTCAGCCAGGGCGACACGCCGAGCTTCTGCGACATCAGGCCCGAGGTGTAGGCACCGGCGCCGAAGAACAGCGCATGCCCGAAGTTCACCTGCCCGGTATAGCCCGCGAGCAGATCCCAGCTCGCGGCGAAGATCGCGAACAGGCAGGTCATGGTGAGGATGCGCAGCACGTAGGCGTCGTTGTAGACGAGCGGCAGCGCGAGCAACGCGAGCGCCCACGCGAGGACCAGCGTGCGCGAAGGCAGCACGAACACTTCGTTCTTCAGCTCCGCCCAGACGCGGCGCAGGGGATACATCAGCGTTCCTCCTCGAAAGCCACGCCGAACAATCCTTCGGGGCGCGCCAGCAGCACCGCGACCATGATGAGCAGGGCCACGGCGCCCTTGAGGTAGGCGCCGGCAGGCAGCGCGAACACCGTGATCGCCTCGACGTAGCCGATGATCAGCGCGCCGATCAGGCTGCCCTTCATGCTGCCCAGGCCGCCCAGCACGACGATGGCGAGCATGGTGACCAGCGGCGCGAGCCACATGAACGGGTCGACCACGAACACCGGCGCCACCACCACGCCCGCGATCGCAGCGAGCGCCACCGAGATGGCAACCGTGGCCATGGCCACGCGGTGCACGTTCATGCCCATCAGGTTGGCGACCTCGAGGTCGTTGGCGGTGGCGCGGATCGCGAGCCCCAGGCGCGTGCGGTAGAGGAGGAACCAGACGGCGGCCAGCATCGCCGCCGCGACGACCAGGATCAGCAGCCGCTGATAGGGGATGCTCACGCCGAAGAAGCGCACCACGCCCTCGAGCGTCGAGGGGATGCCCAGGTAGTGGCCGCCGAAGGAGAGCAGCATCAGCTCCTGGAAGATGAGCGCGAGCGCGATGGTGGCGATCAGCACCGCCGCCTCGTGCTCGCGCACCGGCTCGATCACCAGGCGATAGCACAGCACCGAGAAGGCGGTGACCGCGGCCACGGCGATCACGCCGGCGAGGACGAAGCCCAGGCCGCCCTTCACCAGCAGCGCGTAGAAGCAGTAGGCCGCGAGCATGTAGAACGCGGTGTGCGCGATGTTGACGATGCGCGCCACGCCGAAGATGAGCGAGAAGCCGACCGCGAGCAGCGCGTACACGCCGCTGTTGACGAGGCCGGTGACGAGGATGTCCTGGAGCATGAAAAAGGGCCCGCCAGCGCGGGCCCTTCTTGTCCGCCTAGTCGTTCACTTCAATGCGCGGGCATCTTGAAGGGCTGCATGCCGGGGATCTGCGGCGGCCAGAACGGCACCTTCTTGCCGTCCTGCCACTGCACCGCGATGCCGGTCGACTTGCCCGGGCCCCACACCGGGTCGTGGCGCTTGTCGAACTCGACCACGCCGGCGGCGCCGGTGAAGCTGAGCTTCTCGATCGCCGCCACCAGCTTGTCCGCGTCGGTCGTGCCGGCCTGCTCGATCGCCTCTTTCAGGAGGTAGATCGCGTCGTGCGTGCCGGCGTTGTAGGTGGGCGACTTGCCGAAGCGCTTCTCGAAGGCGTTGACGAAGTCGATGGTCTTGGGCGTCATCTGCACCTTGGCGTAGGTGTCGAGGGTCGAGACGTAGTTCGCCTTGCCCGCGGCGGCCTGCCAGAACGCGTCCTTCTGCGCCTCGACGTTGATGCCGAAGGCGATCGACTTCATGTTGCGCTCGCCCATCTGGCGGCCGACGACGATGCCGACCGGTCCGGAAAGGAGCGTGAAGACGATGTCGGCGCCCGCGCGCTCGATCGCGGAAAGCTCGGCGGTCACGTCGGTCGCCACCGCCGAGGGCTGCCACACGCCCACCACTTCCATCTTCATCGCCGGCAGGTTCTTCTGCGCCGCGGCGACGATGCCTTCGACCCACACGGCCTTCTCGGCGAGGATCGCCACTTTCGGCGAGGGCTTGTTCAACTGCTTGCGCATCTGGCCGGCGACCGTGGCGAGCACGGCGAAGGTGGTGCGCACGAGGTCGACGTCCTTCACCGGCGTGATGCGGAACCAGTACTTGTAACGGTCGTAGTTCTGCTCGACGTTGATGCCGAGCTTGGAATGCGCGGCGCCCGCGCCGAGGAAGATCTTCTTGTAGTCCATCGCCACTTCCTGCATGGCGAGCACCGCTTCGGAGCGGAAGCCGCCGACCAGGAAGTCGGCCTTGTCGCGCGTAATGACGCGCTCGACCGCGTTGGTCGCGTCGGGCACCGAGCCCATCTCGTTGGTGTCGGCGCGCACCAGCTCGATCTGCATCTTCTTGCCGCCGACGTTGATGCCGCCGGCCTTATTGATGTTGTCGCGCGCCATCTCGGCGCCTGCCCAGTGGTTCTCGCCCTGGACGAACGCCATCGGCCCGAGGACCGCGATCTTGATCGTGCCTTGCGCAGCCGCGAGCGGCGCCGCGAGCGCCAGCGCGCAGGCGAGCAGTGTGGAGCGAAGCATCGAACCCCTCCTCTTTGGATTACTATCTCATTGATGTTGCCAGCAAATTCCGCAGCCGTCTAGAAATCGTGATCTGGTGGGAAGACTTCGCGGTCGGCGAGACCTCCGACATGGGCAGCCATCGCTTCAGCGAGGAGGAAATCGTCGCCTTCGCGCGCCAGTTCGACCCGCAGCCCTTCCATACCGATGCGCAGGCCGCGGCGCGCAGCGCCTTTGGCGGCCTGGTCGCGAGCGGCTGGCACACGTGCGCGATCGGCATGCGCCTCATGGTC
Source organism: uncultured bacterium (assembly GCA_965233125.1). Classification (GTDB taxonomy): domain Bacteria; phylum Pseudomonadota; class Gammaproteobacteria; order Burkholderiales; family SG8-39; genus SCGC-AG-212-J23. The sequence continues at coordinate 18,952 of CBDDRQ010000094.1, read as the reverse complement.
GAGCGCTACGTCGGGCGCACCGCGAGCCTCGGCTCGCCCGGGATCGACAACATCCGCTGGCTGAAGCCCGTGCGGCCGGGCGACACCATCGCCTACCGGCGCACGGTGCTCGAGTCGCGCGCGTCAGCGAGCCGGCCGGGCGTCGGGCTGGTCAAGCACCGCTGGGAAGCGCTCAACCAGGACGGCGAGCTCGTGCTCAGCATGGAAGGCTGGGGAATGTTCGGCCGCAAGCCGGCGGCCTGAGCGGCCCGAGATGCCCGCGCAGATCGACCTCAACCACAAGATCCATGTCCTCACCAAGAAGGAGGAGCTCGACACCGTGCGCGTCGGCGGCAAGGTGGTGGTCGTGCTCGACATCCTGTTCGCCACCACGACCATGGTGACGGCGCTTGCGCACGGCGCCACCGAAGTCGTGCCCGTGCTCGACGAGGCCGCGGCGCGCGCGCAAGCAGGCGAGTTTCCCGAAAATTCGTTCGTCCTTGCGGGTGAGCTGTACGCCCAGACCCTGCCCGGATTCGCGCATCCGGCGCCGCTCGCGCTGCTCGAGCACGGCGTAGCCGGCAAGACGCTGGTGTACTCCACGACCAATGGCACCGTGGCGATGACCCAGGCGGCGGGCGCCTCGCGCGTTTACTGCGGCGCGCTGCTCAACGCGCGCGCGCTCGTCGGGCACATCGTCGCGCGCCACCCGCGCGAGACGGTTCTCGTCGTGTGCGCTGGCTCGGGCAACAATTTCAACTTCGAGGACTTCTACGGCGCCGGGTGCTTCGTGGAGCGCTTCGCGGAACGGCTCGGGGCGAGCGCGGATTTTTCCGACGCCGCGCGCGCCGCGCGCACCGTCTATCGCGAGGCGCGCGCGCCCCAGGCGCTGCTCGAGTGCCGCGTCGGGCGCATGATGGTCGAGCGGGGCCTGCAGCGCGAGGTCGAGTTCGCGAGCCGCCACGACGCCTTCCCCGTCATTCCCGTGCTCGAGGACGGCCGCCTGCGCCTGGTCGGCGGTCCGGCCTAGGCGCGCTCGAGCTCCGCGCTCACGGCGAGGTGGTCGGAGAGCATCGACCAGGGCTTGCCGCGATGCACCGAGGAGGCGGCGACCTTGAAGCCGCGCACGTAGATGCGGTCGAGCCGCAGCAGCGGCATCACGCTCGGGTAGGTGCGGGCGGCGCGGCCGTGGCGCGCCACCGAGACCTCGGTCATGCCCAGGCGACGCTCGAGGATCGACGAGGCGCGGTGGCGCCAGTCGTTGAAGTCGCCGGCGACGATGATCGGCAGCTTGCGCGAGGCGATCTCCTCGAGCCGCCCCGAGATCGCCTCGAGCTGGCGGTTGCGGCCGCGCTCGTGCAGCGACAGGTGCACGCACACGAGGTGCAGGTTGCGCCGCCAGCCGGGCACCGCGACCACGCAGTGCAGCAGCCCGCGCCGCTCGAAGCGGTGGTCCGAGACGTCCTCATTCTCGAAATGCACGAACGGGAAGCTCGAGAGGATGGCGTTGCCGTGGTGGCCGTGGTCGTACACCGCGTTGCGCGCATAGACGTGCTTCCAGCGCTCGCCGGCGAGGAACTCGGGCTGCGGCTCGACCGGGCAGGCCGCGTAGCGCAGCGCGAAGCGCTGGTTCAGCCCCTGCACCTCCTGGAGGAACACGAGGTGGGGATCGAGCGAGGAGAGCCCGTCGCGCAGCTCGTGGATCACCATGCGGCGGTTGAACTGCGACAGCCCCTTGTGGATGTTGAGCGTGACGACGCGCAGCCTCTCGGTCACGTGCGCCTCATTTGCGCGGCTGCCCGAGGTCGAGCTCGAAGCGCCGCTCGATGAGGTCGGCGTCGTCGAAATGGCGGCGGCCGACGAACGCGGTGGCGTGCCGCCCCCACTGGCGCATGGCGCCGGGAGAGACAATGCCCATGGGCCAGAAGAAGAAGCGCTCGGCGCGCTCGGTGCCGGCGATCAGGCCGTCGGGCCCGAAAGCGCTGCGCCGGCGGCCGTCCATGCGCTGCATCGAGCGCAGCTCGTCGTAGGGGTGGAACGCGTAGCGCACCACGCTGTCGGTGCCGCGCACCAGGGCGACGCGCTCGATGGCGTGCGTGCCCGAGGCGATGCTGACCACCGGGCGCTCGCCCTCCGAGAGCCGCGGCAGCGACTGGGGGACGAAGGCCCATTCCTCCAGGGCGTCGGGCGCAGGCCGCGGCCGCGCGCGCGGGGTCGGGAAGAACTGGTGGAAGCAGCCGCAGGGATGGATCGCGTCGTAGAGGAGCGGCTCGCCGTCGGGGGCGAGGGTGACGCGCCACATCAGGCCGTCGAGCCGCCCGGCCAGCAGGTCGAAGGCGCCGCTCGCGGGGCGCTCCGGGAACCAGATCGTGTAGACGAGCTGCAGCAGCACCCGGTCGGCGTAGCGCGTGTAGGCGGGCAGGATGTACACGGCGGCCTGCGCCGCCTCGACCACCGGGGTAGGCACGCCGCGCCGCCAGCGCAGCTCGCCGAAGCGGTCGTGGTCGCCGCCGATCTCGATGTCGAAGCTCGGCGCGTAAGCCGCCGCGAGCAGCGCGAGCTCGCGCTCCGAGAGCGTCGGCTGGCCGAGCGGGTCGAAGCTCGCGCGCGCGAGCAGGCTCGCCACCGTCTCGCGCGCGAGCGTCGCGCGCGCGGGCGGCGCATAGCGCACGCGGGCGCCCTCGCGCGGAGGCGCCGCAAACGCCGCGAGCGTGCTGCGCTCCCAGCGCCCAACGCCGCTGGCGAAGGGCAGGCGCGTGAGCGGATAGAGGCCGAGCGTGCGGCGCAGGCTCGAATAGTCGTCGGGCACGCGCGCGCGCTCGAGCAGCTGCGCGCGCGCGGCCGGGCTGGCGAGGTCGGCCTCCTGCAAAAGCTTGCCGCACTCGCGCGCGCGCCGCAGCGCCGCGCCGCTGCGGCCGGCCGAGAGGTTCTCGACCTCGAAGCCCCGCGCCTCGAGGTCGAGCGCCAGCATGCGCTCGACCTGCGCGCGCAGCAGGCGCTCGCTCTGCGCGGCGCGGGCCGCCGTCGCGGCCGCCATGCGGTCGGCGCGCAGGTAGGGAAACCCGGGTACGCGCGCGTACTGCGCGTCGCGCAGGCCCGCGGCATCGACCTGCTCGTCGAGCGCCCGGTACCACTGGGCGCATTCGCGCAGCTCGGCGACGCTCGAATCGAGGTGCGCGCTGTACGGGCCCTGCGGGGCGGCGCAGCCTGCCGCGGCGCAGGCCGCCGCCAGGACGGCGAGGCGGCGCAGGAAGGTCATGCGCTTCAAGTTATCACAGCGCGCTCGCCGACCATGCGGATGGCGTCGCGGTTGGACCAGGAGAAGCACCTCGCGGCGGCGTCGCGCCACGCAAGCCACGCGAACGAGATGTGCTCGCGCGGCGCGAGGGTCACCGGCCGCCGCGCGGCGAGCGCCAGGCTGAACACGTGCTCGGTGTTGTGGGTGACGCCGGGCGCGAAGCGGTGGCGCCACTGCGCGTAGATCTCGAAGGTGCTCGCGACGGGCCAGCGGGTGAGCACGCCGGCGGCGGCATCGATGCCGGTTTCCTCCAGCACCTCGCGCGCGGCCGCGGCCGCGAGCGGCTCGTCCGGCCGCTCGAGCGAGCCGGTGACCGATTGCCAGTAGCCCGGGTGCGATGCCCGCTCGAGCAGCAGTACCTCCAGCTCGGCGGTGTGGATCACCACGAGGACCGATACGGGCAGCTTCATGGGCAAGTCTTGAATGGGTCAAATTTGACCCATTTCAGCCTCCCGGGCGTCCTTGGCCATGGCCGGGTTGGCGCACGCCTCATGCCTGTGCGGGCAGCTCCGGCAGGTCGAGCTCGCGCTTCGGGTCCACGAAGACCGCCACGAACGACCCGCCCTGCTCCGCCCAGAACTGCGCGCTCGAGGAGAGAACGTCGACGAGGATGCCGAGCTCGTCGCCGCGGGCGAAGTTCCGGAAGACGAGGACCGTCCCCGCGTCCTTGCGCCAGGAAAGATCGCCGAGACAGTCCTCCAGCGCATCCCAGTTGCCGCCGAACCAGGCTGGAAACTCGAGCGCACGGGCGATGGCCGGGATCGGGGTCTCGCCTTTCAGGTCGACCTCGGTCCCGGGGCCCGCGAACCGATCGACCCGGTAAACCCCCGAACGCATCATCTCTGAATCCGCCTGAACGACCGGTAGTGGTCCTCGGTGTAGTAGTACTCGCCGCCACGGCCGGCGACGATGCGCCGCGCCCCGCGGTCGCGCGCGCCGGGCGTCTTCACCGTGTACTCGCGATAGTAGCCCCGCGCGCGCTGCGGCAGCAGCCGCTCGCGGTTGTGGAACGTCCTGCCGTCCTGCTTGTAGGGGAACGGGCCGCCGGCCTCGATGCGGGCCAGGGTTTCCCGCGCTTCGGGGGGAAGGTCTGCAAAGCCCCACGCGACCGAGAAAGCAAGTGCCAGTCCCAGCGCGACCAGCGAGCGCATCAGCCCTTCGGCTTCTCCCGCAGGCGCAGCCCGAGCTCGCGCAGCTGCTTCTCGTCGACCGGGCTCGGCGCGCGCACCAGCAGGTCCTGCGCGCGCTGCGTCTTGGGAAACGCGATCACGTCGCGGATCGAGTCGGCGCCCGCCATCATCGCCACGAGGCGATCCAGGCCGAAGGCGATGCCCCCGTGCGGCGGCGCGCCGTACTGCAGGTTGTCGAGCAGGAAGCCGAATTTCTCGCGCGCCTCCGCCTCGGAGATGCCGAGCGCCTTGAAAACCTTGGACTGCACCTCGGCGCGGTGGATGCGCACCGAGCCGCCGCCGAGCTCCCAGCCGTTGAGCACCATGTCGTAGCCCTTGGCGAGCGCGCGCCCGGGATCGGAGAGGAGAAGGTCCTCATGCCCGTCCTTGGGCGAGGTGAAGGGATGATGCATCGCCGACCAGCGCCTGCCCTCCTCGTCCCACTCGAACATCGGGAAGTCGATCACCCAGAGCGGCCGCCAGCCCTTCTCGACCAGGCCCTTGTCGTGGCCGAGGCGCACGCGCAGCGCGCCCAGCGCATCGTTCACGACCTTCGCCTTGTCGGCGCCGAAGAAGATCAGATCTCCGGGCTTGGCGGCAGTGCGGGAAAGAATCTGATCGAGCGTTTCTTTCGAAAGGAATTTCACGATCGGCGACTGCAGGCCGTCGGGGTTGACCTTGATGTACGCGAGCCCCTTGGCGCCGTAGTTCGCGACGAAGCTGCCGTAGTCGTCGATCTCCTTGCGCGACAAATCGGCCGAAACGCGCAGCGCGGCGACGCGTCCGCCAGGAAGGTCGGCGGCCTGGCGGAACACCTTGAACTCGGAAGACTTCATGAGATCGGTGAGCTCGGTCAGCTCGAGCGCGATGCGCAGGTCGGGCTTGTCGCTGCCGTAGCGCGCCATCGCCTCGGCGTAGGCGAGGCGCGGGAACGGCGCCGGCAGCGCCTCGCCCAGCACGTCGCGGAACACCTCGCGGATCAGGCCCTCCATCAGGTCCTGGATCTCGCGCTCGCCGAGGAAGGAGGTCTCGACGTCGATCTGCGTGAACTCGGGCTGCCGGTCGGCGCGCAGGTCCTCGTCGCGGAAGCACTTGACGATCTGGTAGTAGCGGTCGAAGCCCGCGACCATCAGGAGCTGCTTGAAGAGCTGCGGCGACTGCGGCAGCGCGAAGAACTCGCCCGGATGCACGCGGCTGGGCACCAGGTAGTCGCGCGCGCCTTCGGGCGTGGAGCGCGTGAGCATCGGCGTCTCGATGTCGATGAAGCCGTGCTGGTCGAGGTACTCGCGCACCGCCATGGCGACGCGGTAGCGCAGCCGCAGGTTCTTCTGCATCGGCACGCGGCGCAGGTCGAGGACGCGGTGCTCGAGGCGGGTGTTCTCGTTCAGGTTCTCGTCGTCGAGCTGGAAGGGGGGCGTCACCGAGGGGTTGAGGATCTCCACCTCGTGCGCCAGCACCTCGACCTCGCCCGAGCGCAGCTCCGGGTTCACCGTGCCCTCGGGGCGGCGGCGCACTTTTCCGACGATTTTCAGGACATATTCGCTGCGCACGCGCTCGGCGGCCGCGAATGCCTCCCTGCGGTCCGGGTCGCAGACCACCTGGGTCAGCCCCTCGCGATCGCGCAGGTCGATGAAGATCACGCCGCCGTGGTCGCGGCGCCGGTGCGCCCAGCCGGCCAGCGTCACGACGCGATCGACGAGGGCGGCGGACAGCTCCCCGCAGTAGTGGGTTCGCATCTACTTGAGGTCGGGCGGCGGCACCACGCCCATCGAGATGATGTACTTCAGCGCCTGGTCGACCGTCATGTCGAGCTCGATCACGTCCTTTCGCTGCACGATGACGAAATAGCCGCCGGTCGGGTTCGGGGTGGTCGGCACGTAGACCGCGACGCAGCCGGGCGGCAGGTGCTTCTGCACGCCGGCGCCCGGCGTGCCGGTCAGGAACGCGATGGTCCACATTCCCTCGCGCGGCCATTGCACCAGCAAGGCTTTGCGGAACGCCTGCCCGCTCGAGGAGAACAGCGTGTCCGAGATCTGCTTGACGCTCGAGTAGATCGAGTTGACGACCGGAATGCGGTGCAGGATGTCGTGCCAGATCTCGACCAGCCGGGCACCGAAGAAATTGGTCGCGAACACGCCGGTGAGCAGCACCACGGCGATGGTGAGCAGCACCCCCAGGCCCGGGATATGCACGCCGAGCAGGCTCTCGGTGCGCAGCTCGATCGGCAGCAGCAGCAGCGACTGGTCGAGCGCGTCGAAGATGACCTTCAGGACCCAGATGGTGATGACCAGCGGGATCCAGATGAGCAGGCCGGTGATGAGATATTTTTTCACGGCTCCGGAAATGAAAAGGCCCGGCTCGCGCCGGGCCGGGCCGGTCAGGTCGTTACGCCCGCGGTCAGTCGGTCGTCGCGGGGGTTGGTTTCGATTCGGTCTTGGTTTCGGTCTTGGTTTCGGACTTCGCTTCGGACTTCGCCTCGGGCTTCGTCTCTGCTTTCGGCTCGGTTTTCCTATCCGCCGGCTTCTTGTTCTTGAAGTCGGTGGCGTACCAGCCGCTGCCCTTCAGCTGGAAGCCGGCGGCGGAGAGCTGCTTCTCGAAGGTGGCCTTGCCGCACGCCGGGCACTGGCTGAGCACCGGGTCGGACACCTTCTGGAGGAAGTCCTCCTGGTGCCCGCAAGAGCTGCAGCGGTACTCGTAGATCGGCATGGGAGGCGATTATATCGCTGATTCAGAAAGGAATGTCGTCTTCCATGTCGTCGAACTTGCCGGCCGGCTTCTTCGCCGCCGCGGGCCTGGGCTCGGCCGCGCGCGACTCGGCAGGCTCCTTCTGCTCGCGCGGCTCGCCGCTGCCCTCGCGCCGGCCGAGCATCTGCATCACGTCGGCGCGGATGTCGGTCGAGTAGCGGTCCTGGCCTTCCTTGTCCTGCCACTTGCGCGTGCGCAGGCTGCCTTCGACGTACACCTGCGAGCCTTTCTTGAGGTACTCCCCGGCGATAGTGGCAAGGCGCCCGAAGAAGGCGATGCGATGCCACTCGGTCGCCTCCTTCATCTCGCCGCTCGTCTTGTCCTTCCACTTGTCGGTCGTGGCGACGCGGATGTTGGTGACCGCCTCGCCGCTGGGCAGGTAGCGCGTCTCCGGGTCCGCACCCAGGTTGCCGACGATGATTACCTTGTTCACAGAAGCCATGTCATATCTCCCCAGTCACAAGTTTGCGCACCCGGCCCTCGTCCCACTGGCCGGTCACGACCTTGAGCCGCGCGATGCGCTCGTGCGACAGCACCTCGGCCTCGCGCACGCCCTGCACGCGCGAAAGCGCTTCGCGCAGCCCCTCGAGATCGACTCCCGATGCGATGGTAAACGTCAGACTCGAAAGCTCGTTGACCGCCGACGCAATCGGCCGCATGCGAGCGACCGCGATAAGCCAAAGAACGCATAGTAAGGCACACAGCGCGAATACCTCGGTAGTCCCGAATTTTTCGGCCACCCAGCCGCCCAGCAGGCCGCCGAAGAAGAGCCCGAGCGTCTGGGTTGTGTTGTAGACGCCGATGGCGGTGCCCCGCGCGCGGGCCGGCGCCAGCCGCGACACGAGCGATGGCAGCAGCGCCTCGAGCACGTTGAAGGCGACGAAAAACGCGACCAGCAGAGTCGCGAAGCCCGCCAGGCCGGAGGCGCCCATGGCAAAAGCCGCCTGCACCGCCAGAAGCAGCGCCACGGACGCGAGCATCACGGGCCGGGGACGGTTGCGCCGGTCGGCATAGAGAATCGGCGGCACCATCAGCGCGAAGGACGCGAGCACCACGGGCAGGTAGAGCATCCAGTGCTCGGCGAGCGCGAGGCCCGAGCGCACCAGGAGCGGCGGCACCACTACGAACATCGCCATCTGCACGAGGTGCAGGACGAAGATGCCGAGGTTGAGACGCAAGAGCTCGGGGTCGAGCAGGACGCCGCCGCGCGCCGCCGGCGCGCCGAGGCGGGGCGCCGGCGCCTCGGGCACCAGCGAGCGCACGACGCCGATCGCGCCGAGGGAAAGCACGCCGGTCAGCGCGAACAGGCCCCCCATGCCGATCCACCGGTAGAGCGCCGGCGCGGCGACGAGCGAGAGCGCGAAGCTGAAGCCTATCGTCGCGCCGATCATCGCCATCACCTTGGTGCGGTGCTGCTCGCGCGTCAGGTCCGCCGCGAGCGCCACCACCACCGCCGAGATGGCGCCGGCGCCCTGCAGCGCACGCCCGGCGATCGTGGTCCAGATGTCGGAGGCGGAGGCGGCGAGGAAGCTTCCCGCGGCGAACACCACCAGGCCGACGTAGATGACGGGCTTGCGGCCCCAGCGGTCGGAGGCGGCACCGAAGGGGATCTGCAGGAACGCCTGCGAAAGCCCGTAGGCGCCCAGCGCGAGGCCGACCAGCGTCAGGTTGTCGCCGCCGGCGAGCTGCGGCGCGTGCACCGCGAACACCGGCAGGATCAGGAACAGCCCGAGCATGCGCAGGCCGAACACGCCGGCGAGGCTGATGCCGGCGCGCAGCTCGGTGGGATTCATGTCGGGGAAAACGTCTCGGCGCGAATGCGAAGCGCGCTATAGTAGCAAGTTTGCTTTCGCCCGACCCTACGTGAATTTCATTCGCATCCGCGGCGCCCGCACGCATAACCTGAAGAACCTGAGCCTCGAGCTGCCGCGCGAAGCGCTCGTGGTCATCACCGGCCTCTCGGGCTCCGGCAAGAGCTCGCTCGCCTTCGACACGCTCTACGCCGAAGGCCAGCGCCGCTACGTCGAGTCGCTCTCGGCCTACGCGCGGCAGTTCCTGCAGCTGATGGAGAAGCCCGAGGTGGATCTCATCGAGGGCCTGTCGCCCGCGATCGCCATCGAGCAGAAGGCGGCGAGCCACAACCCGCGCTCGACGGTGGGCACGGTCACCGAGATCCACGACTACCTGCGGCTTCTCTATGCGCGCGCGGGCACGCCCTACTGCCCGGAGCACAAGCTCGCGCTCGAGGCGCAGAGCGTGAGCCAGATGGTCGACCACGTGGCGGGGCTCCCCGAGGACACGCGGCTCCTGATCCTCGCGCCGGTGGTAGCGGGAAGGAAAGGCGAGCAGGCCGACCTGCTCGAGGAGCTGCGCGCGCAGGGCTTCACGCGGGTGCGCATCGACGGGAAAGTGCACGACCTCGACGCCGCGCCGCGGCTCTCGAAGAACCGCAAGCATTCGGTCGACGTGGTGGTCGATCGCCTGCGCGCGCGCGCGGAGGGCCGCCAGCGCATCGCCGAGTCGCTCGAGACGGCGCTGCGCCACGCCGACGGCAAGGCCGTCGTGGTCGAGACCGATTCGGGCAAGGAGCACCTGTTCTCGGCGAAGTTCTCCTGCCCGGCCTGCGACTACGCGCTGCCCGAGCTCGAGCCGCGCCTTTTCTCGTTCAACAATCCCATGGGCGCCTGCCCGCGCTGCGACGGGCTGGGCGCGATCGAGTTCTTCGATCCGAAGCGCATCGTCGCCCACCCCAACCTCTCGCTCGCGAGCGGGGCGATCCGCGGCTGGGACCGGCGCAACCACTTCTACTACTCGATGCTGCGCTCGCTCGCGCGGCACTACGGCTTCGACGTCGAGCAGCCCTGGGAGATGCTCGACGATCGCATCCAGCGTCTCATCCTCGAGGGCTCGGGCAGGGAGAAGATCGCCTTCCAGTACCTCTCGGAGCGCGGCCGCACCAGCGTCAAGGAGCACGCCTTCGAAGGCGTGGTGCCCAACCTCGAGCGCCGCTACCGCGAGACCGACTCGCTCGTGGTGCGCGAGGAGCTCGCCAAGTACGTGAACACCCGCTCCTGCCCGGAGTGCGAAGGCGCGCGCCTGCGGCGCGAGGCGCGCAACGTCTTCATCGCCGGCAAGACGCTGTTCGAGATTTCGCGCTGGCCGCTAAGAGCGACGCTTTCCTTTTTCAAGGAGCTTTCCCTTGAGGGTTCGAAGGGCCAGGTAGCAGAGCGGATCATCCGCGAGATCGCCAACCGGCTGGAGTTCCTGGTCGACGTCGGCCTCGAGTACCTCGCGCTCGAGCGCTCGGCCGAGTCGCTCTCGGGCGGGGAGTCGCAGCGGATCCGCCTGGCGAGCCAGATCGGCTCGGGGCTAACCGGCGTGATGTACGTGCTCGACGAGCCCTCGATCGGCCTGCACCAGCGCGACAACGCGCGCCTGATCGAGACGCTGAAGCGCCTGCGCGACCTCGGCAACTCGGTGATCGTGGTCGAGCACGACGAGGAGGCGATCCGCGCCGCCGACTACGTGGTCGACATGGGGCCGGGCGCGGGCGAAGCGGGCGGCCGCGTCGTCGCCGAGGGTTCTCCACAAGCGGTCATTTCGAATCGCGAGTCGCTGACCGGCCGCTACCTCGCACGCGAGCTTTCGATCGCCGTCCCGGCGCGCCGCAACCGCGCGAAGGAAAAGATCGTCGTGCGCAAGGCGCGCGGCAACAACCTGAAGGACGTCGACCTCGAGCTGCCCCTGGGCGTGCTGGTGTGCGTCACCGGCGTGTCGGGCTCGGGCAAGTCGACGCTCATCAACGACACGCTCTACGCCGCGGTGGCGCGCCACCTCTACGGCGCGGCGGCGGAGCCCGCGCCGCACGAATCGATCTCGGGCCTCGAGCTCCTCGACAAGGTGGTGGCGGTCGACCAGAGCCCGATCGGGCGCACGCCGCGCTCGAACCCCGCGACCTACACCGGGCTTTTCACGCCCATCCGCGAGCTCTTCGCCGGCGTGCCCGAGGCGCGCACGCGCGGCTACGACGCCGGGCGCTTCTCCTTCAACGTCAAGGGCGGGCGCTGCGAGGCCTGCCAGGGCGACGGCGTGACGCGGGTCGAGATGCACTTCCTGCCCGACATCTACGTGCCCTGCGACGTCTGCCACGGCAAGCGCTACAACCGCGAGACGCTGGAAGTCCGCTACAAGGGCAAGAGCATCCACGAAGTGCTCGAGATGACGGTCGGGGAGGCGGCGGCGTTCTTCTCCGCCGTGCCCGCGATCGCGCGCAAGCTGCAGACGCTGATCGACGTGGGCCTCGCCTACGTGCGCCTGGGCCAGTCCGCCACCACGCTCTCCGGCGGCGAGGCGCAGCGGGTCAAGCTCTCCCTCGAGCTCTCCAAGCGCGACACCGGCCGCACGCTCTACATCCTGGACGAGCCGACCACGGGGCTGCATTTCCACGACATCAAGCTGCTGCTCGAGGTCCTGCATCGCCTCCGCGACGCGGGCAACACGGTGGTGGTGATCGAGCACAACCTCGACGTCATCAAGACCGCCGACTGGATCGTCGACCTCGGCCCGGAAGGCGGCGACGGCGGCGGCGAGATCGTCGCGGCGGGCACGCCCGAGCAGGTTTCCCGGGTGTCGGCGAGCTATACGGGGCGATACCTCGCCCAGGCCTTGACAATTACGAACGTTCGTACTATTTTCTCGCCCCATGGCACAGAGCCTCCCCGCGACGAAGGGCGAGCAGACCAAGGCCGCGATCCTCGACGAGGCGCTCCGGGTCGCAAGCAGGCTGGGTCTTGAGGGCCTGACGATCGGCGGCCTCGCCGAGGCCACCGGGATGTCGAAGTCGGGCCTGTTCGCGCACTTCGGCTCGCGCGAGGACCTGCAGCTCGCGGTGCTCGAGCACGCGGCGCAGCGCTACGGCGAAACGGTGCTGATGCCGGTGCTCAAGATCGACCGCGGGCTGCCGCGGCTGCGCGCGATGTTCGCGCACTGGCTCGACTGGACCCTCGCCTCCGGCCTGCCCGGGGGCTGCATCATGATCGCCGCCGCGGCCGAATACGACGACCGCCCCGGGCCGATCCGCGACGCGGTGATCGCCAACCAGCACCGCGGCAACGCGGTAACGCAGAAAGCGGTGCGCCTGGCGATCGAGGAAGGCCATCTGAAGGCCGGCACCGACCCCGGGCAGATCGCCTTCGAGCTGCTCGGCATCGTGCTCGCGAGCCACAACCACCGCCGCCTGCTCGGCGACAAGGAAGCGCGCAAGCGCGCGATTACCGCGTTCGAAGAGCTCGTGGCGCGCCACGCCACTACCGTTTCCGTCTAGAGGAGCAATCCATGCCCGCCAGCCTTTCCGTCCCCAGAATTAGCACGAACGTTCGGTTCGCCGCCTCGGCCCTGCTCGCACCCGACCTCGCGAGCGCCTGGGCCGAGCGGCTGTTCCTCACGCCGCCGCGGCCCAGGGACGGCGTTCTTGGCTCTCTGGATCTGATCGATGCAAGAAGCGGCCTGTTCGAGCACAAGGGCCGCGCCATCGCCACCTGGACCTGGGGCGCCCGGAGCCACGACGCGCCCGCGGTACTGCTCGCGCACGGCTGGGGCGGCCACGCGGCGCAGATGCGCGGCTTCGTGTTCCCGTTGCTCCAGGCCGGCTATCGCGTCGTGGCGTTCGACCAGCCGGCCCACGGCGTCTCGGAAGGGAAGCTCTCGGGACTGCCCGATTTCGCCGACGTGCTCGCGGAGGTCGCTTCCAGGCAGGGCGCCCTCCAGGGCGTGGTCGCGCACTCGATGGGCGGCGCCGCGGCCGCGCTCGCGATCGCCCGCGGGCTGCCGGTGCGGCGCGCCGTGATCATCGGCACCTCGATGGAGGTGGGCGCTTACGCGCGGCGCTTCGCGCGCTGGCACGGCATGCCCGAGCGCGTGCGCGAGGCGATGCAGGCGGCGATCGAGGATCGCTTCGGCGTGCGCTGGTCGCAGCTCGACGTGGCGAAGCTCGCCCCGCGGCTGCGCGTGCCCGCGCTGGTGATCCACGACCGCGACGACCGCACCGTTCCCTGGGCCGAGGCGACGCGCTTCGCGCGGCTCTGGCCGCGGGCGCGGCTGCTGCTCACGCAGGGCCTGGGGCACCGGCGCATCCTCGAGGACGAGAAGGTGGCGCACGCGGCAGCCGAGTTCATCGCCGGGCGCTCGGCCGTGGCGGGCGTCGCCGCACCCGCGCTGCCGCATCCCGCGCCTCTTTACTGATGGACAGGTCCCTGAGGGTTTCCTGGAGCGATCCGAGCATCCTGTCGGAGGCGGCGCGCTCCATGTCGGGAATCGAGTTCCTGCAGGCGATCCGCGACGGCAGGCTGCCCGCGGCGCCGATCGCCGAGCTGCTCGGCATGCGCCTCGCCGAGGTGGCGCGCGGCCACGCGGTGTTCGAGGTGACGCCGGCCGAGCACCACTACAACCCGATCGGCGTGGTCCACGGCGGGCTCGCGATGACGCTGCTCGACTCGGCGATGGCCTGCTCGGTGCAGACGCAGATTCCCGCCGGCACCGGCTATACGACGCTCGAAGTGAAGATCAACCTGGTGCGCGCGATCACCGCGTCGAGCGGCAGGCTGCGCGCGATCGGCAAGGTCGTGCACATGGGCAGCCGCATCGGCACGGCCGAGGGCCGCCTCGAGGACGCCTCAGGCAGGCTCTACGCCCACGGCACCACGACCTGCATCGTCCTAAACGGGAGCTAGCGCCTGCTCGCGCAGCGCGAGGCGCCGCTCGTGGTGCTCGGCGAGGCTGGCGCGATGGCCGATGGACACCAGCGTCGTCGCATCCAGTTTCTGTTTGATGAGCGTGTAGAGGGCATCCTGCGCCTCCTCGGGCAGCGAGGAGGTCGCCTCGTCGAGGAACAGCCAGTCGGGCCGCACGAGCAGCGCGCGCGCGAACGCGAGGCGCTGCTGCTCGCCCCCGGAGAGGACCTGCGCCCAGTTCTCGCTGCGCTCCAGGTCCGGCGCGAGCTGCGCCAGCCCGACGGCCGCGAGGGTTTCGCGCACCTGCTCGTCGGAATGGTCCGCCGCGTCGTCGGGGTAGCACACCGCGTGCTTCAGCGCGCCGATCGGCAGGTAGGGCTTCTGCGGCAGAAACAGCAAGCGCGCGCCCTTGGGCAGCTGGATACGCCCCTTCCAGTACGGCCAGATCCCGGCGAGCGCGCGGAACAGCGTCGACTTGCCCGCGCCGGAGGCGCCGCTGACGAGGACGTTCTGCCCTTTGCGCAGGTCCATGGTGGTCGCCTGCAGGAGGGGCTTGCCCTGCGGCAGCGCCAGCGCGAGCCCTTCCAGCGACAGCGCCGTGTCCTCGCCCTCGACGCGCTCGCCGTCGAGCCGGTCGGCCTCCTCGCGCACGTCCTGGAGCGAGGCGGAGAAGCCGGTGAGGCGGTCCACCGTCGCCTTCCACTGCGCGAACATGGTGTAGGCGTCGATGAACCAGGAGAGCGCGCTCTGCACGTGGCCGAAGGCCGACGAGATCTGCATCAGCCCGCCGAGCTGGATCGCGCCGGAAAAGTAGCGCGGCGCCGCGACCAGGAAGGGAAAGATCACCGCGAGCTGGTCGTAGGAGATGGTGAAGAAGCCCAGCTGCTTCTGCTTGCGCATGATGCCCCACCAGTTGGTGATGACGTTGGCGAAGCGGCCGCGGAAGTTCTCGAGCTCCTCCTTCTCGCCCCGGTAGAGCGCCACGCCCTCGGCGTTCTCGCGCAGGCGCACCAGCGAGAAGCGGTAGTCGGCCTCGAAGCGCTGACGCTCGAACTCCAGGCCGATGAGCGGCTTGCCGATCTTGTGCGTGAGCCAGGTGCCGAGCGCGGCGTAGAGCACCGCGAACCACACCATGTAGCCGGGGATGGTGATGCCGGCGACTTCCAGCGCGCCCGAGAGCGTCCACAGGATCGCGACGAAGGACGCGAGCGTCACGACCGCCGAGAGCAGCCCGAGGCCGAGCTGCAGGGTAAGCTGGACGAACAGGCGCAGGTCCTCGGCGATGCGCTGGTCCGGGTTGTCCGTGCCGCGCCCGAGGAGCTGCAGCTTGTAATAGGCGCGCCCGCCGAGCCAGTCGCGCAGGTAGCGCTCGTTCAGCCACCGGCGCCATTCGATCTCGAGCATCTGGCGCAGGTACAGGCGGTACACCGCGAAGCCGATGTAGAGGAACGCGAGGAAGGTGAAGAAGCCGAGCAGCCGGTAGAAGTCGTCGGCGCGCTTTTCCTGGATGGCGTTGTAGAAATCGTTGTACCAGCTGTTGAAGCGCACGTTCAGGTAGACCAGCCCGAGGGAGAGGCCGACCACGGCGGCGAGCAGCGCGAGCCCTTTGCTGCGCTGCTCCGAAACCCAGTAAGGCTTGGCGAGGGCCCAGAAAGCCGTTAGAAATCGCGTGGTTCCCATGGATCACCTGAGAAAAAATCTGAGGCAGTTTACAGAAGGGCGACCGCGGGATCACAATCTTCCCAATGTCTTCAGGCCGGGTTTTCCGCTTCGCCCCCACTCCTGAGCGCCCGGTCAAGCACCTCTTCGTCTTCCTGCACGGCTGCGGCGCGACCGCGCAGTCGATGATCCCGATCGCGTTCAAGTTCCAGGCGCGCTTTCCGAGCGCGGCGCTGGTGGTGCCGAGCGGCTTCAACCCGGACGCGCGCGGCGGCGCGGCGCAGGACTGGTACCCGACGCGCGGCCTGAACTGCGACAACCATGGCGAGCGCGTCGCGGCGGTGCTTCCCGACGTCGACGATCTCGTGCGCCGCGAGCAGACCAACTTCCACGTGCCGCCGAGCCGCACCGTGCTGATCGGCTTCTCGCAGGGCGGCACCGTCGCGCTCGAGGCGGTGAAGGCGCCCGAGCTCGCGGGCGCGGTGGTCGCGTTCTCCGCGCGCTACGCGCGCCTGCCGGGGCGCGAGGCGCGCATCCAATCGCGCATCCACCTGGTGCACGGCGAGTACGACTCGGTGGTCTCGCGCGTCTATGCCGAGCGCGCCGCGCGCGTGCTCTCGGGCCTGCACGTGCCGGTGACCCTCGACATCGTCGAGGACCTCGGCCACGCCCTCTCGCACCGCGCCATCAGCCTGGGCTCGCTGCGGCTCCTGCAGGGCATCTACGAGGGGCGGCGCGCCACGCTGCATTGAAAGAAGGGATCGTCCTCTTCGCCCACGGCTCGCGCGACGCGGACTGGGCCGCGCCTTTTCAGAAGATCGAGAAGATCCTCGCGGGAAAGGGTATCCCGGTCAGGCTCGCGTACCTCGAGATCATGAAGCCCTCGCTCGACGAAGCCCTGGCCGATCTTTCTGCAGAAGTGGATTCCATCAGAATCGTGCCGCTGTTCCTGGGCACCGGCGGCCACATCCGCAAGGACCTTCCCGATCTCGTCGCCGCGGCGAATCCGCGGGTGAAGGTGACCATCGATCCGCCGGTCGGCGAGGCGCCGCAGGTGATCGAGACGATCGCCGCGCTAATCGGGCGCCGCGCCTAGCCGCTTCAGCATCGCCATCACCGCCTTGATCTGCGCGCCCTCCTGCGTGTGGTAGGCGGGGCCGGTGTAGCCCCACCAGTCCCAGCAGGCGCGCGGGTTGAAGCCGAAGAAGCTCCAGCTCGCCGCGGCCTGCGGATAGAGCACCACCAGCCGGTTGGTGTCGGCCCAGCGGTTGTAGCCCGCGTCGCGCGCGAAGCGCTCGCCCACCTCGCCCGCGCTCTGGCGGCAGCCGTGGAAGGCGACGTGCACGCGGCAGCGCCCCTTCTCGCACGCCTTCGGTATGTATACGTAGCCCTGCCCGCCCATCCTCGCGCCCGCCGCGAAGGCTTCCTGATCGAAAGCCAGCAGGCGCCCCGCCGGCTTGGCAGAAGACTTTTTCAATGAACCCAGGAGGTGCTTCAGCAGCTCGCCCGCGGCGTCGTAGTCGCAGTCGTTGATGTAGGGGTCCCGCGTCGCCGTGCAATCCTCGTTGCCGGCCTCCCCGGTCACCATGGCATGGCCGGCGGGCGTGTGGTCCACCAGCGCCGCCTTCACCTTGTAGAAGGCGTAGTACTCGCGCAGGCCCTGGACCACCGCGGGGTACACGGTGCGGTCGCGCCTGCCGTGGAAAAGCCAGACGCGAGCCGAAGCGAGGTTGGAAGTCGGATCGATGCGCTTCGCCTTCGCGAGCGCATCGGTCGACTCCTTGAGGAGCGCGGTGGAGGGCAGCGGCGACCAGGCCCCGGGCGTCATGCAGTTGTAGAGGGCGGTCCAGAGGCTCCCCTGCGCGCAGTAGTAGGGGCCGCCGGCGATCACGCCGACGCCCTTCACCTGGCGCGAATGCGCGACGTGCAGTTGCACCGCCATGTATCCGCCGGAGGAAAGGCCCGAAGCGGTGACGGCCTTCGTATCGGCGCGCAGCGCAGGCAGCGGCTCGGCAAGCGCGGGCAGCGAGCCCAGCAGGAGAACGAAGGCGAGACGCTTCACTTTCAATGCGAAAGGATTATCCGGCTTTCAAACGAATTAGTGCCACACATTGGCTGGGGCGGGAGTAAAGTGTTTGCAGCCATGAAGCTCGAAGACGTACTGGCGGCCAAGGGCCGCCGCGTGGTGAGCGTATCGGCCAAGTCGAGCATCGCCGACGCCATCCGCACCATGCACGCCGAGAAGGTCGGCGCGGTGCTGGTGCCCGACGCCGAAGGCTGCCCGGTCGGCATCTTCACCGAGCGCGACGCGGTGCGCCTGTACGCCGAGGGCGATCGCGACTTCGACGGCCTCACGGTCGCGACGCGCATGACCTGCAGTCTCGTCGTCGGACGGCTCTCCATGACGGTCGACGAGGCGCTCGGGCTGATGACCGAGCGGCGCTTCCGGCACCTGCCGGTGGTCGAGGACGGCAGACTGCTCGGCCTGGTGTCGATCGGCGACCTGGTGAAGCTCAAGCTCGAGGAGGCCGCGCAGGAGGCGCAAGCTCTGCGGGCGTATATCGCTTCCTAGGAAAATTGCTCTGACCCCTTTTTTTCAGGTCATCAGCTCCGGCAGATCCTTGTAGAGCTCGAGCGCCTCGGGATTGGCGAGCGCGTCGGTGTTGCCGACCGGCATGCCGTGCACTGCCGAGCGCACCGCGAGCTCGGTCACCTTGCCGTTCTTGGTGCGCGGGATGTCGGCGACCTGCACGATCTTCGCCGGCACGTGGCGCGGCGAGGCGTGCTTCTTGATCTCGGCGCGGATGCGGTCCTCGAGGTTTTCATCAAGAACAACGTTTTCTCTGAGTTTGATGAAGAGAACGACTCTGGTATCCGTCGGCTTGTCGGGCGGCCAGAGCTGGCCGATGGCCACGGCCTCCTCCACCTCTTCGATGTGTTCCACGACGCGGTAGATCTCCGCCGTGCCGATGCGCACGCCGCCGGGGTTGAGCGTCGCGTCCGAGCGGCCGTAGACGATCATCGTGCCGCGCTCGGTGAGCTCGCTCCAGTCGCCGTGGCACCAGACGTTCGGGTACTTGTCGAAGTACGCGGCGTGGTAGCGCTCGTCGCCGGGGTCGTTCCAGAACCCCAGCGGCATCGACGGGAAGGGCCTGGTGCAGACCAGCTCGCCCTTCTGGCCGACCACGGAGTTTCCCTCCTCGTCGTACACCTCGACCGCCATGCCGAGCGAGCGGCACTGCATCTCGCCGCGGTAGACCGGCAGTACCGCGTTGGCGTCGGCAAACGCCGCCATGATGTCGGTGCCCCCCGAGATCGAGGAGAGACAGACGTCTTTCTTTACATGGGCGTAGACAAAATCATAGCTTTCGGGC
>CBDDRQ010000093.1:0-2665 GCA_965233125.1 uncultured bacterium | reverse complement strand
ACCCCCTGGCCGACGAAGTCGGCGACGAAGCGGTTCGCCGGCCGGTGGTAGAGGTTGTAGGCGCTGTCCCATTGCTGGATGCGCCCTGCGTGCAGGACGCCGATCTCGTCGGCCATGGCGAAGGCCTCGTGCTGGTCGTGCGTGACGAGGATCGCCGTCGCGCCGCTCGCCTTGATGATGTCGCGCAGCTCGTGCGACAGCCGCTCGCGCAGGTCGACGTCGAGGTTGGAGAAGGGCTCGTCGAGCAGCAGCAGCTCCGGGCGCGGCGCCAGCGCGCGCGCGAGCGCGACGCGCTGCTGCTGGCCGCCGGAGATCTCGTGCGGGTACTTGTCGAGCTCGCCGGAGAGGCCGACGAGCGCGGCGAGCTCGCGCACGCGCGCGTCGCGCCCGCCGCGCAGCCCGAAGCCGATGTTGCCGGCGACATCGAGGTGCGGGAACAGCGCGTAGTCCTGGAACACCATGCCGACGCGGCGCTGCTCGGGGGACACGGTGCTGCCCGGGGCCGAGACGACGCGGCCGGCGATGCGGATCACGCCCTCCTGCACCGGCTCGAACCCGGCGATGCAGCGAAGCACGGTGGTCTTGCCGCAGCCGCTCGGCCCGAGCAGGCAGCCGATCGCGCCGCGGTGGAGCGAGAACGCCAGCCCCCGCACCACTTCGTGGTCGCCGTACGAGTGACGCAGGCCCTCGACTTCGAGCAGCATAGGGTCATTATAGTAAACAATAATCATTCTTGTTAGAATGCAAGCCATTAATTCCAAGAACATTTTCTTTTGAGGCAGCTAGGCATCCTCGGTGGATCAGCGCTCGCGATCGGCGCGCTGCTGGCGCTGCCGGTCATGTACGTGGTCGCGAGCTTCTTCGCCGGCACCGGCGACGCCTGGGCGCACCTCGCCGCTACCGCCTTGCCGCGCTACGTGTGGAACACGCTCCTGCTGCTGCTGGCAGTCGCATGGGGCGTGATCAGCATGGGGGTGCTCTCGGCGTGGCTCGTCACCGCCTACCGCTTCCCGGGGCGCGATTTCCTCGAGTGGGGGCTGATGCTGCCCCTCGCGATGCCGGCCTATGTCATGGCCTACGCCTACACCGACTGGCTGCAGTTCAGCGGCCCGGTGCAGTCGGCGCTGCGCGCGGCGAGCGGCTGGGAAGCGCGCGACTACGCTTTCCCGGAGATCCGCTCGCTCTGGGGCGCGGCGGCGATGCTGTCGTTCGCTTTCTATCCCTACGTGTACCTCATCGCGCGCACGGCCTTCCACGACCTGTCGCGCAGCGCCATCGAGGCCGGCCGGCTCGCCGGCTACGGCGCCTGGGGCGCGTTCTTTCGCGTCGCCGTTCCGCTCGCGCGCCCGGCCATCGTCGCCGGCGCCTCGCTCGCCCTGATGGAGACGCTCGCCGACTTCGGCACCGTCTCGTACTTCGCGGTCGAGGTGTTCACCACCGGCATCTTCAAGGCCTGGCTCTCCCTGGGAGACGCGACCGCCGCGGCGCAGCTTTCCGCCTGCCTGCTCGGCTTCGTGGTGCTGGTGCTCGGCATCGAGCGCGCGAGCCGCGGGCGCGCCGCCTACGCCGCCAATGCGCCGCGCAAGCCGGCACCGCCGCAGCCGCTGCGCGGCTGGCCCGCCGCCGCCGCAGCAGCAGCCTGCGCGGCGCCGGTGTTCTTCGGCTTCGTCCTGCCGGCGCTGCTCCTCGGCCAGCTCGCGTGGGAGGAGAAGGGCGCCTACCTCGGCGGCCGCGTTTTCGCGCTGGTGGGCAACAGTTTCTCGATCGCCGGGCTCACCGCGCTCGCCGCGGTCCTGCTCGCGCTGGTCATGGCGTATGCCGCGCGGATCGGCCGCCATCCGCTCGTGCGGCTCGCGAACCGCTTTGCCGGCCTGGGCTATGCGATCCCCGGCGCAGTCATCGCCGTCGGCGTGCTGGTGCCCCTGGGGCGCTTCGACAACGCCCTCGCCGGGTGGCTCGAGCAGGCGCTCGGGGTGAAGACCGGGCTCCTTCTCACGGGCACCGTGGCCGCGCTCGTCTACGCCTATCTCGTGCGGCTCCTCGCCGTGGCGCTGCAGACGACCAACGCGGGCCTGGCGAAGATCACGCCGAGCATGGAGGACGCCGCACGCTCGCTCGGCGCCACGCCACTCGCGACGCTGGCGCGCGTGCACGCGCCGCTCCTCGCCCCCAGTCTCGCCACCGCGGCGCTGCTGGTCTTCGTCGACGTGCTGAAGGAGCTGCCGGCGACCTTCGCGTTGCGGCCTTT
The DNA here is from genome assembly GCA_965233125.1 of uncultured bacterium. GTDB lineage: Bacteria > Pseudomonadota > Gammaproteobacteria > Burkholderiales > SG8-39 > SCGC-AG-212-J23. Next base: position 417 of record CBDDRQ010000093.1, on the reverse strand, counting down.
CAACTTCGACACGCTGGCGATCGAGGCGTACAACCTGGCGAAGGACGAGCGGCTGGCGGAGGCGGCCGTGCCGGCGCTGGTGATCGTCGCGGTCGGCCTGCTGCCCGTGCTCTACGTCTCGCGCCGCTATTTCCAGGCGACGCGGTCGTAGATCTTCTGCGAGCCGGGCTGGTTGCGGCCGAGCACCGCGACGTTGAGCTGGTCGCGCTTGAAGCTGCCGAGGGCCTTGAGGACGGGGTTGTCGACCCTCAAGCTCGCCACCGCCGGCCATTCGTTGTTGCCGTCGGCGAAGTAGCGCTGCGCCTCGTCGCTCGCGAGGTACTCGAGGAACTTCACCGCCGCGTCGCGATGGGGCGCGTTCTTCAGCACGCCGGCGCCGGAGATGTTGACGTGCGTGCCCCAGCTCGCCTGGTTCGG
>CBDDRQ010000092.1:0-29995 GCA_965233125.1 uncultured bacterium | reverse complement strand
CGCGGGACAGCCGCTCGAAAAGAAGGAACTCGGGATAGAGGAATTGCGTCTCGGGCGAATCGTCGACGATCGCCACGCGGGCAGGAAGGCCTTGCCGGCCCGCGAGCCGCCATTCCTGCACGAACATCTCGAATATCGCCTGCTCGAGGCGCTCGCCCGGAAGCGGACCGCTCACCAGCCGGGCGTCGTCCTCGCAGCAGGCGCGCTGCGCGCGGCCGAGCTGCCCGTTCAGCAGCGCGCCGCCGGCATTGGTGTTGATCTCGATCAGCCTCGGCCGCACGCCCAGGTGGAAGTCGTAGCCGACGAAGGCCCCGCGCGCGCCAGGATCGATGCGCGCAATGCCGGGTGCACGGGCGAGGACCTCCTCCCGGTATGCCGGAAGCGCGGCCACCTCCTCGACGGCCGCGATCACTCTCGCCATCTCGTCGACGTGGCTGCGCGAGACGAACACCGGCAGCGCCGCGAAGAGGTGCGGGCATCGCGCCTCGATGAGCGCGGACAGGCCCTGCACGGACGGGTCGGCCTCGATCGCCTGGCGCAGCGCATCGCGGTCCAGGCTGACGCAGAGGCAGTCGCTGTTCATGGCCTCGATCACGCGGCACCCGCTTCGTACCAGGGACGCGTCCGGTTCACGATGGCCACCACGGAGAGCATCACCGGCACTTCGACCAGCACGCCGACCACGGTGGCGAGGGCGGCGCCGGACTCGAAGCCGAAGAGCGTGATGGCGGCTGCCACCGCGAGCTCGAAGAAGTTGCTGGCGCCGATCAGCGCCGAGGGCCCGGCGACCGCATGCGCGACCTTCAGGCGGCGGTTCAGGAGATAGGCGAGCCCGGAGTTCAAATACACCTGGATGAGGATCGGCACGGCCAGCATGGCGATGATGAGAGGCTGCGCGAGGATCTGGCGGCCCTGGAAGGCGAACAGCAGCACGATGGTGGCAAGCAGCGCCGCGGTCGACCAGGGCTGGATCGCTTCGAGCGTGCGCTTCAGCCTCGCCTCGCCGCCCCGCAGCAGCGCCGCGCGCCAGACCTGCGCGATGGCCACCGGGATGACGATATAGAGGAGCACCGACACGAGCAGCGTCTCCCACGGCACGACGATCGACGAGAGGCCGAGGAGCAGCGCCACGATGGGGGCGAAGGCGACGATCATGATCGCGTCGTTGAGGGCGACCTGGCTGAGCGTGAAATACGGGTCGCCGTGCGTGAGGCGGCTCCACACGAAGACCATCGCCGTGCACGGCGCCGCCGCGAGCAGAATCAGGCCGGCGATGTAGGCATCCACCTCGCCGGCCGGCAGGTACGGCGCGAACACATGCCGCAGGAACACCCAGCCGAGCAGCGCCATCGAGAAGGGCTTGACCAGCCAGTTGACGCCGAGGGTCACGGCGATGCCCCGCCAGTGCTGCCGCACCTGCCCCATCGCCGCGAAATCGATGCGCAGCAGCATCGGGATGATCATCACCCAGATGAGGATGCCGACCGGCAGATTGACGCGCGCCACCTCGAGGCGCCCGAGCAGCTCGAAGACGCCGGGCAGCCACTGGCCGAGCGCCACGCCCGCCGCGATGCAAAGGAAGACCCAGAGCGTCAGCCAGCGCTCGAACAGGCTCATGCCCGGCCGATTTCGTCGAGCTTCTTCTTCAGGACCAGCCGGTCGACCTTCTCGATGGGCAAGCTCAGGAAGAGGTTGATGCGGGTCGCAAGCTCGGTGAACGCCCTGAGGAAGGCCTTGCGCTTTTCCCCGTCGGAGCCCCGCAACGCGGCAGGGTCCGCAATGCCCCAGTGCGCGGTCATCGGCTGTCCCGGCCAGACCGGGCACACCTCGCCCGCGGCGTCGTCGCACACCGTGAACACGAAATCGAATTCGGGACTTCTCGCCATTTCATCCCAGCTCTTCGAGCGCAATCCGGCGGTATCGATGCGGTTCTTCGCCAGCAGCTCGAGCGCAAACGGGTTGACCTTGCCCGCCGGGTGGCTGCCGGCGCTGTACGCCCGGAACCGGCTGCCCCCCTTTGCGTTCAGGTAGGCCTCGGCGAGGATCGACCTCGCCGAGTTACCGGTGCAGAGAAACAGGACGTTGTATGGCTTCATCGTCCGGCGCGCAGCAGGCGGACTTCTCGGTTTTCTGCACGGTGCCGGTATCGGCGCCGTAGACGGGAATCGAGTCGAGGGTATGGAACGACTCCCAGGCGATGCCCTGCGGGTCGATGGTCCAGTACTTGTCGCTCTTGGCGTAGCAGCACGCGGCGTCCTTCTGCGGCAGCAGCGAGACGTCGGCCTGCGCCAGGCGCGAGCCGATCTCCTCGAGCTCGGCGCCGTTCTCGGCCTGGATGCCGAGGTGGTCGAGCCCCGCCTCCTTGCCGCGCGTGGAGATGGCGAAGTTGACGCGCGGATCGTCGAGCATCCACTTGGCGTAGTCGTCCTTCTTCACCGCCGGCTGGGCGGCGAAAAGCGCGGAGTAGAAGCGGATGCTCTGCTCCAGGTCACGCACGGCGACGTGCACGTGCAGGCGTTTCATGCTGTTCTCCTTGGCAAGATTGCCCGCCGCAGCAGTTCTCGGTAAGAAAGGCGACGAGCTGGTTCATGGACTGGAAATCGGCGCTGTAGATGACGAAGCGCCCTTCCTGGCGGCTGCGCACCAGCCCCGCGCGCACGAGGTGCGCGAGGTGGAACGAAAGGGTCGCCGGCGGGAGGCCGAGCTTCTCGCCGATGCTGCCCGCGGCCATTCCCCGCGGTCCGGCCTGCACGAGCAGCCGGTAGGCCGCCAGGCGCGATTCCTGGGCGAGGCCCCCGAGCGCTTCGATCGCTTGCGTCGTTTCCATGTTTCTAGAATAATCGAAACGAAAAATGAAAGTCAAGCTCGTCCTGGCGCTCGGCATCGCGCAGGTGCTCGCCTGGGGATCGACCTATTACCTGCCGGCGATTCTCGCCGCGCCGATGGCGCGCGAGCTCGAGGTGTCGACGCCCTGGGTGTTCGGCGCCATGTCGGCCGCGCTGGTGTGCGCCGCGCTGCTCGGTCCCGTGGCCGGGCGATGGATCGACGCGACCGGCGGCCGCAGCGTGCTCGCGGCGTCGAGCCTGGTGTTCGCGATCGGCCTGGCGCTGCTCGGGACCGCGGAGAGCCTTCCTCTGCTCTTCGCGGCGTGGATCGTGCTCGGCGCGGGCATGGCGATGGGGCTCTACGAGGCCGCGTTCTCCACCCTCGCCGCGCACCACGGAACCCAGGCGCGCAACTCGATCACGGGCATCACGCTCATCGCCGGCTTCGCGAGCACGCTGTGCTGGCCGCTTTCGGCGCTGCTCGCGGCCGAGCTCGGCTGGCGCGGGGCGTGCTTCACGTGGTCGGCGATCCATCTGCTCGCCGGCTGGCCGCTCAACCGCTTCTCGATACCGCCAACGCCGGCGCGCGCTTCCGCGGCACCGCGCGGCGGCGCCGCGCCGGAAGGCTTCCGCTTCGACCGGCGCATGCTGCTGCTCGCGTTCGTCTTCGCCGCGACATGGTTCATCAGCACTTCCCTCGCGGCGCACCTGCCGCGGCTGCTGCAGATGGCGGGGCTGTCGGTGGTGGCGGCGATCGCCCTCGCCGGGCTGGTGGGACCCGCGCAGGTCGGCGCCCGCCTGCTCGAGTTCGCCCTGCTGCGGCGTTTCCACCCGCTCGTCTCGGCGCGCATCGCCGCGCTCGCGCACCCGGCCGGGGCGGCGGCATTGCTCCTCGCCGGGGGGCCGGCCGCCGCACCGTTCGTCCTCCTGCACGGCGCGGGCAACGGCATCATGACGATCGCGAACGGCACGCTGCCGCTCGCCCTTTTCGGCCCGGCGGGCTACGGCTTCCGCCAGGGACTGATGATGGCGCCGGCGCGCTTCTGCCAGGCGCTCGCGCCGCTCGCGTTCGCATTCCTGCTCGAGCGCTTCGGCGAGCACGCCCTCGCCGTCACCGCCGGCATCGGCTGCGCGGGGTTTCTCGCCCTGCTCGCCCTGAAGCAGAATCGCCCCCATGGCTGAGCACCATCACCACCATCCCGCCCAGGGCCAAAGCGCGGGACGGGCGCTGCGCCTCGCGGCGGCGCTCACCATCGCCTTCGCGGGTCTGGAGGCGCTCGGCGGGTGGTGGACGGGCTCCCTCGCGCTACTCTCCGACGCCGGCCACATGCTCACCGACGGGGCCGCGCTCGGCTTGGCCGCCCTCGCTGCGTGGGTCGCGCGGCGCCCGCCCTCCAGCCTGCACTCGTACGGCTTCGGGCGGGCGGAGATCTTCGCCTCGCTCCTCAACGCCGGCACGATGCTCGTGATCGTCGGGGCGATCGCCTACGAGGCCGTGCTGCGCCTGCGCTCGCCCGCCGAGGTGAACGGGCTCGGCGCGGCCGCCATCGCCGCCGTCGGCCTCGGGCTCAACATCGTCGTGCTGCGCTGGATCGCGCCGCACAGCCACGACCTGAACGCGCGTGCCGCGCGGCTGCACGTCCTGGGCGACGTGCTGGGCTCGATCGCGGCGCTCGTCTCCGGCGCGGTGATCGCCATGTCCGGCTGGACGACGATCGACCCGCTCGCCTCGCTCCTCATCTGCCTGCTCATCGCCGCCTCCGCGCTGCGCCTGCTGCGCGAGAGCGTGCATGCGCTTATGGAGGGCGTGCCGCTCGGCCTGTCGGTGGAGGCGATCGGCGGCGAGATGGCGCGCGTGGAGGGCGTGGTGTCGGTGCACGACCTGCACGTGTGGCTCCTCTCGGGCAGCCGCACCGCGCTCTCGGCGCACGTGGTGGTGCGCAGCATGGCGCACTGGGACGGCGTGCTCGCGCAGCTGCAGGCGCGGTTGCACCAGAAGTTCGGTATAGACCACGTCACCCTGCAGCCGGAGTCGGGCACCCGGCCGCTGGTTCGCCATTAGCTAGACGTGCAGGATCTCGCCCTTCAGCGAGTACGCGATGGCTAGCACGTCCTTCTGCGTCTGCTCGTCGATCTGGTGCTTGCGCAGGACGGCCAGGATGTCGTCGGTCGCGGCCATGTACTCGGCCTCGTTGATGTTCATGCCGCGGTGGGCTTCCATCATGCTGCGACCGCTGTACTTGGCCGTCCCGCCGCTGCCCGCCTCGAGGAACGCACAGAGGTGCCTCTTGGTCACCGCGAGCTTGTCCGGGGTTTCCAAGTACGGGCGAAACCGCGCCCGGATCACCGGGTTCTCCATGTGCTTCGCGACGATGTCCTCCACCAGCGTGTTGATGCCAGACGAGCCACCGAGACGTTCGTAAAGCGAATTGCTCTTCATGCGTTCCTCCTTGGTGGTGGGTGAGCCGTTAATAGACTGGTCGGTCTAGAGGTAGGCGTAAAGTGAACCGAGCGTGTCCGTAGCACGATCACGAGGTCCTACGCGGAGGCAGAGCGAAAGTAGAAATCGAGCATTTCCCGCAGTGGGGCGGGATCCCGGGTAAGGCGCGTGCGCAGCGCCGCACCCTCCCAGCAGTTGATCAGAAGCTTCGCCATCGGCTGCGGATGGGCATTCTTCGGGAGATCGCCCCGCTCGACGGCCTCGCGCAGGCACCCGGCGATGCGGCGCTCGATCTCTGCGAAGCACTCTTCGACCTTGCCGCGGAATACCTCGCTTACGCCCGAGAGCTCCTGGCCAAGACCGCCGAGAAAGCAGCCTAGGTAGCCCTCGGCGCGGTACTTCTGCTCGGTGAGCTCGAAGAAACGCCGTACGCGCTGGAGCGGCGACAGGTTCTGGTCGCCGAGGCACAGGTCGAGCCCGGCGTGAACCTCTTTCATGTAGAGCTCGATGGCTTGAAGACCGAAGTCTTCCTTGGACTTGAAGTAGTGGTAGAAGGAGCCCTTCGGGATCTTGGTCGCCTCGAGCACAGCGGCGATCCCCAGGGCGTGATACCCCTGCCGCAGCAGCATGGCCATGCCCTGCTCAAGGAGCTGCTGTTTAGTCTCGGTCGCCATATTCTAATAGACCAGTCGGTCTATTCGAACACAACCGACAAGGCGACGTCAACGAAAAGACCGGCTTTCGTTTGTGTGCGGCGCAACAATCCGCCGCGGCCGTTCCTTATCCGGTCGCGCGGCGCACGGCGGCGGCGATCGAATCCGCTGCGGATTGGATAACTTCCCTCGGCTCCCCTTCGACCATGACGCGCAGCACCGGCTCGGTGCCGGAGGGACGAAGGAGAACGCGGCCGCGGCCGTCGAGCGAACGCTCGGCGTCCGCTTGCGCGGTTTTGATCGCCTCGTGCTTCTGCCACTCGAAGCCGCGCGGCACGGCGACGTTGAGGAGCACCTGCGGGTACATGACGAGGTCGGCGGTGAGCTCCGCGAGCGAGCGGCCCGACTCGCGCATGGCGTGCAGCGCCTGCAGGGCCGAGACGATGCCGTCGCCGGTGGTGTGCTTGTCGAGGCAGATGACATGACCGGAGTTCTCGCCGCCGAGCTCCCAGCCCCTCTCGCGCATGAGCTCGAGCACGTAGCGGTCGCCCACCCGGGCGCGCGCGAAGGCGATGCCCAGGCTCTCGAACGCCTTCTCCAGGGCGAAGTTGCTCATCAGGGTGCCGGCGACGCCGCCGAGCCGTTTCTTGCCGGCGCGGTGGCGCGCGATGGCGTAGAGGAGCTGGTCGCCGTCGAAGCTGCGGCCCGTGGCGTCCACCATCAGCACGCGGTCGCCGTCGCCGTCGAGGGCGACGCCGAGATCGGCTTTTTGCCGAAGGACCTCTTCAATGAGTTTCTTTGGAGAAGTAGCCCCCACGTCCTTGTTGATGTTGAAGCCGTCGGGGTCGACGCCCAGGGGCACGACGTCGGCGCCGAGCTCGTGGAAGACATGCGGCGCGATGTTGTAGTCGGCGCCGTTCGCGCAATCGACCACGATCTTCATGCCCTTGAGATCGAGCTCCGCCGGAAAGGTCGACTTGCAGAACTCGATGTAGCGCCCGCCGGCGTCGTCGACGCGCCAGACGCGGCCGAGCCCGGAGGCGTCGTTGCAGCCCATCGGCTGCTCCATCTGCGCCTCGATCGAGTGCTCGGTGGCGTCGGGCAGCTTGAAGCCGTCGCCGGAGAAGAACTTGATGCCGTTATCGGGATAGGGATTGTGCGAGGCGCTGATCACCACGCCGGCGGAGAGGCGCAGCGCGCGCGTGAGGTAGGCGACCGCGGGGGTCGGGATCGGCCCGCACATGTGCACGTCGACGCCGGCGGCCGAGAGTCCCGCCTCGAGCGCCGCCTCGATCATGTAGCCGGAGATGCGCGTGTCCTTGCCGATGAGCACCGCGGGGTGATGGGCGTTCAAGGAAAGGATCCTCCCGGCCGCATAGCCGAGCCTCAGGACGAACTCCGGAGTCATCGGGCTGGAGCCCACCGTGCCGCGCACGCCGTCGGTGCCGAAATGCTTCCTCATCCCCGAAATGCTTCCCAAACCGCAACCACGTCCTTCGTCTCCCTCACGTCGTGCACGCGCAGTATTGTCGCCCCTCCGAGCAACGCGAGCAAAGCCATGGCGAGGCTGCCGGCAAGGCGCTCCTCGACGGGCCGCCCGGTGACCGCGCCGATGAGCGATTTGCGCGAAACCCCGACCAGCACCGGCACGCCGAGGTCCTGCAGCCCGGAAAGGTTCCGCAGGAGCTCGAGATTGTGCGCGGAAGTCTTGCCGAAGCCGATGCCCGGGTCGACGACGATGCGGTCCCTGCCGATGCCGGCGAACATGGCCTTGCGCACCGCGTCCTTGAGGAAGGCCTTCACCTCCCGCGTCACGTCGTCGTAGTGCGGCGAATGCTGCATGGTGCGCGGGTCGCCCTTCATGTGCATGAGGCACACGGCGCAGCCGGTCGTCGCCACCGCCTCGTGCGCGTAGGGCTCGGTGAGCGCGCGCACGTCGTTGATCATCGAGGCGCCGGCGGCGAGCGCCGCCTTCATCACCCCCGGGCGGCGCGTGTCGATCGAGACCGGCTTCTCGAGGCCTTTCAGCTTTTCCAGCAAAGGCAGGATCCGGTCGAGCTCCTGCTGCTCTGACACCGGCTCGGCGCCTGGGCGCGTCGACTCGCCGCCGATGTCGAGGAGGTCCGCGCCCTGCTCGACGAGGCGGTGCGCATGCGCGACGGCCGCCTCGGGCCTGAGGAAGCGGCCGCCGTCGGAAAACGAGTCGGGGGTGACGTTGACCACCCCCATGACCAGGGGGCGGTCGAGCGGCAGGGTGAACCTGCCGCAGCGGAGCATCAGGCGGCCGGGTGCGGCGCCGTCTCGCCCGGGGTGCCGCTGTCGGCTGCCGGCCTGGGGGTCTGCGAGCCGCCGCTCGGCTTGGGCGGCCGCGGCGGCTTCCCGGACATGATGTCGCCGATCTGCTCCGCGTCCAGCGTCTCGTACTCGAGCAGCGCCTTCGCCATCGCCTCGACCTTGTCGCGGTTGTCCTCGAGCAGGCGCCGCGCCAGGCGGTACTGCTGGTCGATGATGCGGCGGATCTCGCCGTCGACCTTCTGCATGGTCGCTTCCGACACGTTCTTGTGCGTGGTGACCGAGCGGCCGAGGAAGATCTCGCCCTCGTTCTCGCCGTAGACCATCGGCCCGAGCTCGTCGGACATGCCCCACTGCGTCACCATGCGCCGCGCGATCTCGGTGGCGCGCTCGAAGTCGTTGGCCGCGCCGGTGGTCATCTGGTCCATGAACAGCTCCTCGGCGATGCGTCCGCCGAAGAGCACCGCGATCATGTTGAGCAGGCGATCGCGGTCCTGGCTGTAGCGGTCCTGCTCCGGCAGCTGCATCGTCACGCCGAGCGCGCGCCCGCGCGGGATCACCGTCACCTTGTGGACCGGGTCGGTCTTGGGCAGCAGGCGCGCGACGATGGTGTGGCCCGACTCGTGGTAGGCGGTGTTGCGCCGTTCCTCCTCGGGCATCACCATCGAGCGCCGCTCGGCGCCCATGATGATCTTGTCCTTGGCGCGCTCGAAGTCCTCCATGTCGACCAGGCGCTTGCTCGAGCGCGCCGCGAACAGCGCCGCCTCGTTCACCAGGTTCGCCAGGTCGGCCCCCGAGAATCCCGGTGTGCCGCGCGCGATGATGTCGGGCCGAACGTCCGGCGCGAGCGGCACCTTGCGCATGTGGACCTTCAGGATCTCTTCCCTTCCCCGGATGTCGGGCAAGGGCACCACGACCTGCCGGTCGAAGCGGCCCGGGCGCAGGAGCGCCGGGTCGAGCACGTCGGGACGGTTGGTGGCGGCGATCACGATCACGCCGGTGGTCGCCTCGAAGCCGTCCATCTCGACGAGGAGCTGGTTCAGCGTCTGCTCGCGCTCGTCGTTGCCCCCGCCCAGGCCCGCGCCGCGCTGGCGGCCGACCGCGTCGATCTCGTCGATGAACACGATGCACGGCGCGTGCTTTTTCGCCTGCTCGAACATGTCGCGCACGCGCGCCGCGCCGACGCCGACGAACATCTCCACGAAGTCGGAGCCCGAGATGGAAAAGAAGGGTACTTTCGCTTCCCCCGCTATCGCGCGGGCCAAAAGGGTTTTACCCGTACCCGGGGCGCCCACCATCAGCACGCCGCGCGGGATGCGCCCGCCGAGCTTCTGGAACTTGGAGGGGTCGCGCAGGAAGTCGACCAGCTCGGCCACGTCCTCTTTCGCTTCCTCGCAGCCGGCGACGTCGGCGAAGGTGACGGTGTTGGTCGATTCGTCGAGCATGCGCGCGCGCGACTTGCCGAACGAGAACGCGCCGCCGCGGCCGCCGCCCTGCATCTGGCGCATGAAGAAGATCCACACGCCGATGAGCAGCAGCATCGGGAACCAGGAGACGAAGATGTTCATGAGGAGCGAGGGCTCCTCCTCGGGCTTGGCCTCGATCTTCACCCCGTACTTGAGCAGATCGGAGACGAGCCAGATGTCGCCCGGCGAGTAGCTCGTGACGCGCTTGCCCTCGGCGGTCTGCGCCTTGAGCTGGCGGCCCTCGATGGTCACCTTGGAGATGCGCCCGGACTTCACCTCTTCCAGGAACTGCGAATACTCCATCGGCGCCTGGGTGGCCTGGCGCGTGTTGAACTGGTTGAACACGGTCATCAACACCAGCCCGATGACGAGCCAGATGACCAGGTTCTTAAGCATATTGTTCAAAGACTTGGCTCCTTAAGCCGCTGCTGCTAGGGGACTTGGCATCTTACAGGGCCAGCAAACCCCGCGCCACCGCATACGTCTCGCGCGATTCACCCCGCGAAGCCGCGGGTTTTATGACTTTTACCTTCGCGAAGGCGGCCTGCAGCCGCTCGCGGAACTCGTCGAACGCCTCGCCCTGGAACACCTTGGCGACGAAAACGCCGTCCGGCTTCAAGGCCTTGCGGCACAGCTCGATCGCGGCGAGTGAGAGCGCGAGCGAGCGCGCCTGGTCGACGTTGGCAATGCCCGACAGGTTGGGCGAGACGTCGGAAAGAATGACGTCGGCTTTCACGCCCTCGGGCAACGCCTCCCGGAAATCGCCTTTCAGCACCGTTACTCCGGAGATGGGGGCCATTTCGAGGATATCAATCGCGATGACCTTGCCGCCCCGGCCGACCTTCTGCGCCGCGACCTGCGACCAGCCGCCGGGTGCGGCGCCCAGGTCGATGACCGTTGCTCCAGGCTTTAGAAAGGATTCCCTTTCGTCAAGTTCGAGAAGCTTGAAGGCCGCCCGCGAGCGGTAGCCCTGCTCCTTCGCCTTGCGAACGTAGGCGTCAGTGACGTGGCGCCGGAGCCACTGCTTGCTCGACCTGGCCATCCTCGTCCTTCCTCGCGAGCAGGGCCGCCTCGCGCGCGGTCGGCTGGCGCAGGTGCGGCAGCAGCGGGTGGCGCAGCGAGCGGCGCGCCAGCAGGTTTCTCAGGAAAGCATCTTCGTGGGAAGACGCGGCCAGGCGACGCAGCTCCCCACCCTCCAGCGCCGCGATGGGCAGCCCGTCCATCAGCAGCACCCTGCTCCTGTAAACCGCGGCTACGCGAGCCTCCGGCGTCAGGATCCCCACCAGGTTGAGCGGATCGGCGGCGCTCAGCACGACGAGTTCGCCGGGCTTGTCCAGCTTGCGCACCGCGCGCAGCCTGCCGACGGCGTCGGGTGCCGCGAACTGCTCGCCGCCGAACCCGGCGACGAAGCGCCCGCCGCGGATCTCGCCGCGCGCCTCGAGCCGGCGGTAGACGCGTACCAGGTCGCGCCACGGCGGCAGCTGCGACTCGCGCTGCAGCACGCCGCGGAACACGACGCCATAGCGTTTCAGCAAGGTTCTCGCGATTCCCTCCACCGAAGAATCTTCGAGTGGGGTTTCGAAAAGCGACCATCGGCCGGCCTGCTCCACCCGGCCGCGGCGCTTCTCGGGCGGTGCGAGCAGCGCGCGCAGGCCGGCAAAGCTGTCAGCGGTGACGACGCCCGCGCCGGCGAGCTCGGCGAGCGCGCGCTCGAGGAATGCCGGCAGCAGCCCGGTCGCCGCGGCGAGCTCGCGGAAGAAGGACGCGCCGCGCTTCTCCAGCGCTTGGTGGACGGCCTGGGCTTCCGATGAAAGATCGATCGCCTGGGAAGCCGTCCTCCAGGCGCCGAGGTGCTCGCGCAGAAGGAGCGCCACCGGCGAGGTGCGCAGCGGCGCCTTCGCGCCCGGCGTGAGCCGTCCCCACGCGACGCGGCCGCTCGTGCACAGGGCGTCGAGCTGCTCCGGGCCGTAGTCGGCCACGCGGGCGGGCAGCACGTCGTGCTCCCACGCCGCCGCGGCGACCTCGAAGCCTTCGAGCTGCTCGATCGCCGCCGCAAGACCCTCGGCGCCGCGCAGCTGGTCGCCGCCCGCGACGTGCTGCCAGTGCGTGAGGAAGCGCAGGAAATCCGCGGCGCTGACCGGCTCTATTTCCGCCCTCAGCCTGTTGAGGGTGTACCGGTGGATGCGCGCGAGGAGCCTGCGGTCGCACCACTGCAGCTCGTTCGAGGAAAACCTGCCGCGCAGGATGCGCCCCTGCCCTTCGAGCGCAAGAAGACCGGCCGTCTCCGGCGAATCGATCGGCCCGAGCACCTCCAGGCGGCTGGCAAGCAGCTCGACCGGGTCGTCGTTCAGACGCTCGAGCGCGAGCCACTTCCCTTCGCGCCAGACCGCACGCTGATCTAAATTTTTCAGTAGTGAAACCCAGTGAGGCTCGAGCTCGCGCTCCTCGATGTAACCGGCAACCATGAGCGCGTCGTACATCTCGTCGGGCGTGTTCGCGACCGGCCAGGCCTCCTGGCGCACGCGCTCGATCGCGGCCGGGTCGAGCGCGCCGAGGTCCCCGGCATCGCGCACCTCGGTGGCGCGGCGGGTGTACACGGCGCGGGTGCGGCGCTCCTCCAGCGGCGCGTCGTCGAGGAAGGTGTACACGGCGGAGTTGAGCAGCTCGTGGCTGAGCACCGAGGGCTCGGGCGTGTCGCGGCAGACGAAGCCGATTTCGCCGTTCACGAGCTTTCTGATGATTCCTTCCAATGCCGGCAGGTCCATGGCCTCTTCCAGCGAGTCGCGCAGCGCCTGCTCGACCAGGGGATGGCTCGGGACCTCGCGCGCGCCGCGCAGATTGTCCTGGCAGGCGGCGGCATCGGGGAAGGCGGCGGCGAGCAGGTCCTCGGCGTTCATGCGCTGGATCTGGTTCGGCACACGCGCGCCGCCGCGGTTGCGCGGCACCGCGAGCGAGAGCGTGGCGCTCCAGCGCCAGCGCGTCTCGAAGATCGGCGAGTCGAGCACCGCCTGCATCAGCGTCTCGCGCACCGTGTTAGGGTGCAGGTAGCGCAGCACTTCCTCGAGCGGGAACGAGTGCGCTGCGCCAAGGGAGAGGATCACGCCCTCCTCCGTCGCCGCCGCCTGCAGCTCGAAGTTGAACCCCTGGCAGAACTTCTTGCGCAGCGCGAGCCCCCAAGCGCGGTTGATGCGGCTGCCGAAGGGAGCGTGCAGCACGAGCTGCATCCCGCCGGACTCGTCGAAGAAGCGCTCGAGCGCGATCGTGTCCATGGTCGGCACGACGCCGAGCGCGCGCTTCGCCTGGTCCAGGTACTCGACGATCTGCTCTGCAGCACTTTCCGGGAGACGATAGTCGTTGAAGATGACATCCCTGCTGCTGGCGCGCAGGCGCGAAACCGCAGCGCTCATCTCGTCGCTGCGCGCGGGCGCCTCGCCGAGCCAGAACGGCATCGACGGCGGCTGTCCCTGCGCGTCGGCGACACGCACCACCCCGTTGCCGATGCGCAGGATGCGCCAGGACGTGTTGCCGAGCTGGAACACGTCCCCGGGCAGCGACTCGATGGCGAAGTCCTCGTTCAGCGTGCCGATGAAATGGCCTTCGGGCTCGAGCACCACGCGGTAGTCGAACACTTCCGGGATGGCGCCGCCGTTGACGATGGCGGTCATGCGCGAGCCCTTGCGGGCCCTGATTTTCCCGTTCAGGGTATCGTGGTGGATCAGCGCCGCCCGCCGGCCGCGCCGGGTCGCGTAGCCGCGCGCGAGCATCTCCACCACGTCGAGGAACTGCTCTTTCTCGAGGTTACGGTAGGGATAGGCTTTTCTACACAACTCCAGTAGTTCTTTCTCGTCCCACTCGCCTTGTGCGGCAGTCTCGGCGACGATCTGCTGCGCGAGCACGTCGAGCGGCTTGTCGGGGACGCTGACCCGGTCGAGCTCGCCGTCGTGCACCGCGCGCACCATGGCGGCGCACTCGATCAGGTCGTCGCGCGTGAGCGGGAAGACGCGCCCCTTGGGCAGCCCGCCCACCGTGTGGCCGGAGCGGCCCACCCGCTGCAGCAGCGTGGCGATGCGGTGCGGCGAGGAGATCTGGCAGACGAGCTCGACATGGCCGATGTCGATGCCGAGCTCGAGCGACGCCGTCGCCACCAGCACCTTCAGCTTCCCCGCCTTCAGCCGCTGCTCGGCGTCCAGGCGCGCCTCCTTCGCGAGGCTGCCGTGGTGCGCCGCGACCACCTCCGCCCCCAGCCGCTCCGAGAGCTGGTGCGCCATGCGCTCGGCAAGGCGGCGCGTGTTGACCGTGATCAGCGTGGTGCGGTGCTCCGCGACGAGCGCCACGAGCCGCGCGTAGATCTCCTGCCACACCTCGCCCGACATCACGGCTTCCAGAGGCGATGGCGGAACCTCCACGGCTAGGTCGATCGCCCTCTTGTGCCCCTTGTCCACGATCGAAAGCGGCTCATGCGTGAGAAATCTTCCGACTTCCTCGATGGGCTTCTGGGTGGCCGACAGGCCGATCCTCTGCAGCTTGCGGCCGCAGACGTGGTCGAGGCGCTCGAGCGACAGCGCGAGGTGCGCGCCACGGCGCGACTGCAGCACGGCGTGGATCTCGTCGACGATCACCACCTGCGCGGTCTTCAGCATCGCGCGCGAGCGCTCGGCGGTCAGCAGGAGATAGAGCGACTCGGGGGTGGTGACCAGGATGTGGGGCGGCGTCCTCAGCATCGCCGCCCGCTCGCTTTGCGGCGTATCGCTGGAGCGCACCGCGGCGGTAATCTTGACTTCGGGCGAAAGCGCGTGGATCTCCCGCCTGGGCTCGGCAAGGTTCTTGTGGATATCCGCCGAAAGCGCCTTGAGCGGCGAGACGTAGATGACGCGCACTTCGTCGGGCAGCCCCCGCTCCAGCCCCTCGCGCAGGAGCTGGTCGATCGAGGTCAGGAAGGCGGCGAGCGTCTTTCCGGAGCCCGTGGGCGCGGCGATGAGCGTATGGTGGCCGGCGCGGGTGGCGCGCCAGCCCTCGAGCTGCGCCTCGGTGGGCGCGCCGAACCGGCTGGACCACCACTTCCGGGTGGCGGGATGAAAATCCTGGGGTAGCAAGGTGAGCATTTTGACATTAGATTCCGTCATTCATTCATGCAGATCAAGGAGCTCAAAGCGAAGGCGCACAAGCTCGAGCCGGTAGTAATCATCGGCGCGAAGGGCGTGACCGAGGAGGTGCTGGCCGAGATCGAGCGGGCGTTGAAAGCCCACGAGCTCATCAAGGTCCGGGCGCCGGTGCTCGAACGCAGTGAAAGAAATCAGGTTTTAACCCAGGTGTGCGAGCGCACCGGTGCGCAACCGGTCCAGCAGGTAGGCAAGGTCTTCGTCATCTACAGGAAAAACCCGTGAGGGGCATGCTCAAGCTCGAGCAGCTGCGCGAGCTCGTCGGCAAGGGCGACATCGAGACGGTGGTGGCGGGCTTCACCGACCACTACGGCCGCCTGATGGGCAAGCGCTTCGATGCCGAGATGTTCGTCGAGGACATCGCGAAGCACGGCGGCCACGCCTGCGACTACCTCCTCACCGTCGACATGGAGATGGACCCGGTCCCCGGCTACCGGTTCGCCAACTGGGAGCTCGGCTACGGCGACTTCCACCTGGTGCCCGACCTCGGCACGCTGCGCGTGGCGAGCTGGCTGGAAAAGAGCGCGCTCGTCCTGTGCGACGTGAAGAGCGAGAAGACGCACGACTACGTCGCCGTGGCGCCGCGCAGCATCCTGCGCCGGCAGATCGATCTCACCAGGGAAAAAGGCTATCAAGCGCTTGCCGCGACCGAGCTGGAGCACTACCTCTTCCGCACCGGCTATCGCGACGCCGCAAGACAGGGCTACCGCGACCTCGAGGCCGCGGGCTGGTACCTCGAGGACTATCACATCCTCCAGGGCACGCGCACCGAGGCCTTCCACGCCGCGGCGCGGCGCCACCTCAAGCATTCCGGCGTGCCGGTCGAGACTTCCAAGGGCGAATGGGGCGCCGGCCAGCACGAGCTCAACATCCGCTACGCCGAGGCGCTCGAGATGGCCGACCGGCACACCGTGTTCAAGCAGTGCCTGAAGGAGCTCGCCGAGGCCGCCGGGATGAGCGTCACCTTCATGGCCAAGTTCGCCGCCGACCAGGCCGGCTCGAGCTGCCACATCCACTTCAGCCTCTGGAAGGACGGGAAGAACGCCTTCGACAAGCACTCGGACGCCTTCCGCTGGTTCCTCGGCGGCTGGCTCGCGCACGTCCCCGACGTGATGGTGTTCTACGCGCCGACGGTTAACTCCTACAAGCGCTACGTCGACGCCTCGTGGGCGCCGACGAGGCTCGCCTGGAGCAACGACAACCGCACCGCCGGCTTCCGCGTCGTCGGCTCCGGCGCCGGCACGCGCATCGAGTGCCGCATCCCGGGAGCCGACTGCAATCCCTACCTCGCCCTCGCGGCCTCGCTCGCGTCCGGCTTGGATGGAATTTCTCAGAAAACAGAACCCCCAAAGGCATTCGTCGGCGACATCTACGCGGCCAAGGACCTTCCCCGCGTGCCCTATACGCTTTCCCAGGCGACCGAGACCTTCGTGAAATCCGACTTCGCGAAGCGAGCCTTCGGCGAAGAAGTCGTCGAGCACTACGGCCACTTCTACCGCACCGAGGCGGCGGCCTACGACAAGGCCGTCACCGACTGGGAGCGCGCGCGCTATTTCGAAAGAATCTGAATGAGATTGAAAGACAAGGTGGCGCTCATTACGGGAGCAGGCAGCGGCATCGGCCGGCAATCCGCGCTCCTGTTTGCGAAGGAAGGCGCCGCGGTGCTGGTGGTGGATGTCACGGACAAAGCTGGACAGGAAACGGTGCAGATGGTGAAAGCCGCTGGAGGCCGCGCGGCCTATTGCAAAGCGGATGTATCGAAGAGCACGGATTGTCAGAAGATGGTTGCTGCCGCCGAGCGCGAATTCGGCGCTCTGCATGTGCTTTTCAACAACGCCGGCATCATGCACGCGAAGGACGACGACGCCATGTCGACCGACGAGGCGGTCTGGGACCTGACGCTCGACATCAACGCCAAGGGCGTGTTCCTGGGCTGCAAGTACGGCATCCCGGCCCTGAAGCGCGCCGGCGGCGGCTCGGTGATCAACACCGCGTCCTTCGTCGCGCTGCTGGGCGCGGCGACGCCGCAGATCGCCTACACCGCGAGCAAGGGCGCGGTGCTCGCGATGACGCGCGAGCTGGCGGTGATCCACGCGCGCGAGAACATCCGCGTCAACGCGCTGTGCCCCGGCCCGCTGAAGACCGAGCTGCTGATGAAGTTCCTGGACACGGAAGCGAAGAAGCAGCGCCGCCTGGTGCACATCCCCATGGGCCGCTTCGGCGAAGCCGAGGAAATGGCCAAGGCCGCGCTCTTCCTCGCCTGCGACGATTCTTCCTACGTCACCGGCACCGAGTTCCTGGTCGACGGCGGCATCACCGCCGCCTACGTCACGCCGCAGTAGCTCAGGGCCGCACCGCGGGAGATTCCAGCTTCATGCCGCGCGCGCGCCACATGAGGTAGGCCTCGAGCTCGACGAGCTCGGGCGCGCCGAACGGGAAGGCCTCGGCGCGCATGCCGGCGAGGCAGTTGCGCAGGCGCCTCTGCAGAGAGCCGAGGCTCTGCCATTCGAGCCGGTAGAGGGGATAGCCGGTGGGATGCGCCTGCGGGATCGGCGTGCCGGCGAGCTTCTTTCCCCAGCGCTCGTCGTGGCACTGCGCGCAGGCGAGATTGAGCTGCCCCTGCCGCAGGTGGAAGAGCTTCTCGCCGGCTTCGCTCTTCTTCACGTCGATCGGGATTCCGCGCGACTGCCGGGCGATGTAGGCGGTGAGCGAGAGCAGCTCGCGGCTCTCGTAGGCGAGCGCGGGCGCCTTCACCCGCTCGACGCGGCACTGGTTGATCTTCTGCTCCAGCGCGGGACGGCGCGCCGCCACGCCCTTCAGGAGGTCGGAATGGCAGCCCGCGCAATCCTTTCGGAAGAGGCTCTCGCCTTCCAGGACCCAGAACATCCCCGGATTGGTGGCGTCGTCGTCCTGCATGGCGCGCGTTTCGCGGCCCATGAACTCGTAGCCGGAACGCCTTTCCGCCTGGGGGATCTGTGCAACCGTGGGAAAAGCGAAGAGCAGAAAGACGAGAAACCTCAAACGACGCTGATCCTCGCCGACTCTGTGACCGTATAGCCGTTGTCGCCCGACCACCTGAACTCCAGCGTGCCGCTCTCGGTGGCGACGGTGGTGAAAGCGATGAGCGGGTTGGCGGCGATGGCGGGGTGCAGCTCCATGCGGAACACTTCCGCGCCGTTGTAGGTGCACACGAAGGTGCGGATGATGTCGCGCGCGATCACCACCCCTTCCTGGGTGCGGCGGTAGCCGGTCTCCATCGCGTGCTGGGCGAGGGTCTTGATCTCGATCACCTCGCCGCGCTTCGCCTGCTTGGGTACCGTGACGATGGCGCGCCGGCCGCTCATATGAAACCGTCCTCGAGGCAGGCCGAGACGGTCACCACCACGTCGGCGCTGCCCGACCAGAAGGAGCCGTCGGAGAGCTCGGCAATCGCGTGCACCGTCTGGGAGTCGGCGAGGCGCACGCGCGTCGAGACCGAGGCGCGACCGGCGCGCGGCCCGAGGCGCACCGAGAGCACGTTGGGCTGCGGGTTCTTCTCGGTGAAGACGTGGATCGCCTTCACGTGCTCGGCGCTCGTCATGGGGCTCTCGACGCTCACCGAGAGCGGCACCGTATTCCCGTTGTCGATGAGCGGCGCGATCTCGAGCTGCACCTTGCCGGGGCGCGGCGTCGCGCCGCCCAGCACCTTGCGCATGGCCGCCTGCATTTCAGCCGGGGTCGCATGGGCACTTCCCAGGAAAAGGCTTCCTGTGAAAAGAAGAAATCCCCGGCGATCCGTCATTTCAGCGTCACCAGGAAAGCGACGACGTCCTCGATCTGCTGCGCGGTGAGCACGGTCTTGCCGCGGAAGGCCGGCGCGACGCGCTGCAGGCCTTCGGTCTTCAAGTACGCGGGCATGATCGTCTCGGGATTCACTCGGCTCGAGTCGGCAATTCTGAGACGGATCTGGCCTGCGGACAACCGCGCGCCCACGCCCGCGAGGTCGGGCGCGAGATCGCCCATGAAGCGCTGCTCCGGAAACGGCCCGCTGTGGCACAGCAGGCACAGGCCGACCTGGCGGTCGACCACGATCGCCCGTCCCCTGGCCGGATCGCCATCCGATCCGGTCAGGGAGGCGGGAATTTCATCATTCGGATGTGCCGTGCCCGCAAGAGCGAAGAGCAGTCCGAACGCAAAACCTTTCAAACCAGCTCGATACCGTGGTTCTTGAGCGGCACCGAGCGCAGGCGCTTGCCGGTCGCGCGGTAGAGAGCGTTCAGCACCGCCGGGGCGGCCACGCAGATCGTCGGCTCGCCGATCCCGCCCCAGACGTCGCCGCCAGCGGGCATGACGATCGTTTCGACCTTCGGCATCTGCGCGATGCGCATCGACGGGTAGTCGTGGAAATTGCTCTGCTGGATGCGCCCGTCCTGCACCGTGCATTCCTGCATGAAGAGCGCCGAGAGGCCGTAGACGAACGAGCCCGCCACCTGGCGCTCGATCTGCGCCGGGTTGACGGCGTAGCCCGGGTCGGTCGCCGCGACGATGCGGTGGATCTTCACCTTGTTGTCCTTGACCGAGAGCTCGCAGGCCGCCGCGACGAAGGCGTTGAAGGCCTTCATCTGCGCGAGGCCCCGATGCACGCCCGCGCGCGGGGGCCTGCTCCAGCCGATGCGCTCGGCGACGGCGTTCATCACCCCCAGGGCCCTCGGGTGCTTGGCCATGTACTGGCGGCGGAACTCGAGCGGATCCTTGCCCGCGGCCTCCGCCAGCTCGTCCATGAAGCACTCGATGAAGACGGCGTTCTGGTTGATGTTGACGCCGCGCCACACGCCCGGCGGCACGTGGTTCTGCCGCATGGCGTGGTCAATCAGCAGGTTCGGGTAGTCGTAGCAGAAGGAGTGCTCGCCGGCGTCCGCGACACCCTGGAAAACCAGCGGATCCTTGCCCTGCTGCTTCTCGACGATCGCCGGAAGCACTTCCTTCAGGATCGACTGGCCCGACAGGCGCATGTGCACGCCGGTGAGGTTGTTCTGCGCATCGAAGGCGCCGGTCAGCCGGCACATCATGACCGGGTGGTAGCGGCCCTGGGCCATGTCCTCTTCGCGCGACCACAGCATCTTCACCGGCACGCCGGGCATCTGCTTCGCGATGAGCACCGCCTGGACGACGTAGTCCTGGTGCAGGCCGCTGCGCCGGCCGAAGCCGCCGCCGATGTTGATCTTGTACACCTCGCACTTGTCCGCGGGCAGCCCCGAGGTGCGCAGCACCGCGGCGAAGGACGATTCCCCGTCCTGCGTCGGCACCCACACCTCGCAGCGCTCGGGCGTGTAGCGCGCGGTGGCGTTCATCGGCTCCATCGGCGCGTGGTTCTGGAACGGATACTGGTACTGGGCTTCGACCTTCTTCGCCGCCGAGGCAATCGTCGCCCTGGCGTCGCCCGCCTTGTTGCCCACGAACGCCTGCTCGGCGTCGAGGCCTTGCCGGCACTGCTCCCAGATGGCCGCCTGCGAAACCTTGGCGTTCGAGCCCTCGTCCCACACGATGGGAAGGGCGTCGAGCGCGTTCTTCGCCTGCCACCAGCCGTCGGCGATCACCGCCACGGCCGTCTCGCCCACCGGCACGACCTTGCGCACGCCCTTCATGCCGCTCACGCGGCCGGCGTCGAAGCTCTTCAGCTTCCCGCCGAACACCGGGCACTCCCGGATCGCGGCGTTCAGCATGCCGGGCAGCCTGAGGTCGGCGCCGTAGACCTGCTTGCCGGTGACCTTGTCGACGGTGTCGAGGCGCTTGACCCCCTTGCCGATCAGCTTCCAGTCCTTCGGGTCCTTCAGCTTGACGTCCTTCGGCGGCTCGCGCCGGGCGGCGAGCTCGGCGACCTTGCCGTAGGTGGTCTTGCGGCCCGAGGCCGGGTGCGTGATGACGCTGTTCGCGGCGCGGCACTGCGAGGCGGGCACGTCCCACTGCCCCGCCGCGGCGGCGATCAGCATCTCGCGCGCCGTGGCGCCGCCCATGCGCACGTACTCGTGCGACATGCGGATGCCGCGGCTGCCCCCGGTGTTGAAGTCCCCCCAGACGCGCTTGCGCTTCACCTGCTCGCCGGGCGTCGGCAGCTCGTAGCGGACCTTCCGCCAGTCGCATTCGAGCTCCTCGGCGACCATTTGCGCGAGGCCGGTGATCGTGCCCTGCCCCATCTCCGAGCGCGCGACGCGGATGACCACGGTATCGTCGGGGCGGATCACCACCCAGGCGTTGACCTCGGGCGAGCCGTCGGCGGCGCGGACCACCTGCGGCCCGCCGAAAGGAAGCTCCAGGCCGAGGGCGAGGCCCCCGCCTACGGCGGCGGAGGAGACGATGAAAGTACGGCGATTCATGTTCATGGCGTCCCCCTCAGGCTTTCGCGGCCGCGTGGATCGCTTCGCGCACCTGCTGGAAGGTGCCGCAGCGGCAGATGTTAGTGATGGCGGCGTCGATGTCGGCGTCGGTGGGGCGCGGCTTTTCCTTCAGCAGCGCCGCGACGGCCATGATCATGCCCGCCTGGCAGTAGCCGCACTGGGGAACGTCGTGCTCGACCCAGGCTTTCTGCACCTTGTGCAGCGTCCTGCCCGAGGCGAGGCCTTCGATCGTCGTGATCTTCTTGCCGGCAACGGCGCTCACCGGCATCGCGCAGGAGCGCACCGGCGCGCCGTCGATGTGCACGGTGCAGGCGCCGCACTGGGCGATGCCGCAGCCGTACTTCGTGCCGGTCAGGCCGACCTGCTCGCGCAGCACCCAGAGCAGGGGCGTGGATGGGTCGACGTCGACGTCATGTGCCTTGCCGTTGATGGACAGACGCATTGCGGGGTTCCTCCTCCAGGTGGGTGTCGAACTGTATTCCCCCCACCGCGGCCCCCGCAATCGTGCGGCGCAGCGTCAGTTTCCTGAAAGCCTCAGATCCGGTTCCGCCGGACGAGCTGCTTGGCAATGATGATGCGCTGCATCTCGTTGGTACCCTCCCCAATGCAGAGCAATGGTGCATCGCGGTAGAGGCGTTCCACGACGAATTCCTTCGAATAGCCGTAACCGCCATGGATGCGCATCGCCTCGTGCGCGTTCTCGAACGCGGCCTCGGTAGCGAAATACTTCGCCATCCCGGCCTCCATGTCGCAGCGCTCGCCGCGGTCGTAGATCTCGGCCGCGTTTCGCACCAGCAGCCGCGCCGCCTCGACGCGGGTGCCCATCTCGCCCAGCTTGAGCTGGATCGCCTGGTGCTCGCAGATCGGCTTGCCGAAGGTCTGGCGCTGCTGTGAGTACTTCAGCGCCTCAACGAGCGCTGCCTGCGCCACCCCTACCCCGCGCGCCGCGACATTGATGCGCCCCAGCTCCAGCCCGCCCACCGCCTGCTGGAAGCCGCGCCCTTCCTCGCCGCCGATCAGGTTTGCCGCCGGCACGCGGTAGTCCTCGAACACCAGCTCGGCAGAATCGATGCCCTTGTACCCGAGCTTCTCGAGCTTGCGGCTCACCGAGAGGCCCTTGCCCTTCTCGCACAGGAACATGCTCATGCCCTTGTGCCGCGGCTGCGCGTCCGGGTCGGTCTTAACCAGCACCGCGAATGCCGAGCCGTGGATGCCGTTGGAGATCCAGGTTTTTGTTCCGTTCAAGATGTAGTCCGTGCCCTCCCTTCGCGCCCGCGTCCGAATAGCTTGAAGGTCCGTGCCCGCATTGGGCTCGGTGAGAGCGAGGCCGCCGCGGATCTCGCCGGCTGCGAACCTGGGCAAGTAGGACTTCTTGAGCGAATCGGATCCGTACTTCTCGACCAGCAAGGCCATCATGAGGTGGGAATTGAAGATGCCGGTGAGGGACATCCACACTTCCGAGATGCGCGCGACGATCTGCGCGTAGACCTGGGCGGGCAGGCCGAGGCCGCCGTACGCCTGCCCGATGGTGGCGCCGAAGAGACCGAGCTGCTTCATCTGCTCGACCATCTCCTGCGGGTAGACGTCGTCGTGCTCGAGCTTCATCACGTGCGGCGCGACGCCGCGCTCGAGCCAGCGATCGATCGCGTCGAGGATCTCGTTCATGGCTACAATCGTAGTCGAATTCGCATGGACCGGAACCTCTCCGCAAGCGCCGTTTCGGGCGAGCTCGGCGCCTTCGCGGCGAAGCTGCAGTGGCGCGACATCCCGCCGGAAGTGCGCACGCGCGCCCGGCACCTCATCCTCGACGCGGTCGGCTGCGCGCTTGCCGCGCGCCGCTTTGCATTTTCCACTCAAAGCCTTCAAGCCATTTCCGATCTGGCCGGTCCCGGCGACAGCGTCGTCATCGGCCAGAAGCTGCGCCTCCCCTTGCGCGACGCGGTGCTCGCCAACGGCATCCTCGCGCACGGCCTGGACTACGACGACACGCACAGCGAAGGCATCGTGCACCTGACGGTGAGTACCTTTCCAACCGCGTTAGCGCTATCCGCCCATGAAAACCTTCAAGCAAAGGATCTCCTTGTTGCCTACATCGTCGGCGTCGAAGCGGGCGCGCGCCTGGGCGCCGTCGCCAAAGGCGCCTTCCACCAGGTCGGCTTCCATCCCACCGGCGTGATCGGCGCCTTCGCCTGCGCGCTTGCCGCCGGAAAGCTCTACGGCCTCGACGCCGCGCAGCTCGCGCAGGCGCAGGGCGTCGCGCTCTCGGTGGCCTCGGGCAGCCTGGAATTCCTCGAGGACGGCGCGTGGACCAAGCGCATGCACCCCGGCTGGGCCGGCGTCGGCGGCATTACGGCCGCCGCCCTCGCCCGGCGCGGCTTCCAGGCGCCGCGCGCGGCGTACGAAGGGCGCTTCGGCCTCTACGCCGCCTACCTCGGGCCGCGCGCCGCCGGGTTCGACCTCTCGCGCGCCACCGCCGGGCTGGGCGAGAAGTGGGAGACGCTGAATGTCGCGCTCAAGCCCTTCCCCGCCTGCCACTTCGCCCATGCCTTTGCCGACGCGGCCATTGCTCTTCACGGTCAAGTTTCCTTGAATGACGTTGATCGCATTACCGCGCTCGTTCCCGCCGAGATCGTCAAGACGGTCTGCGAGCCGGCGGCGGCGAAGCGCCGGCCGGCGAGCGACTACGACGCCAAGTTCAGCCTCCCCTACATCATCGCCGCGAGCCTCGCGCGGGGGCATTTCACGCTTGCGGAGCTGGAAGAGTCTTCTCTCAAAGATCTCCACATCCTGGAACTTTCATCGAAAGTCGACTACGCCATCGACTCGAACTCGACCTTCCCGCGGCACTACGGCGGCGAGGTCGTGGTGCGCCTGCGCGACGGCCGCGAGCTGCGCCGGCGCGAGGCGGTGAACCGCGGCTCCGCCGACCGCCCGCTCTCGAACGCCGACATCGTCGAGAAGTTCATGAGCAACGCGACATTTGACGGTTCCCCGGAGAAAGCTCTTCAGGTGAGAAAGGCAATACTCGGCATGGACGAAGGCGAGCCGGCACGCGCGCTCGCCGACGTACTGGGCGAGCGTTGAGCCTCCCCCTCGAAGGCGTCCGCGTCCTCGCGGTCGAGCAGTACGGCGCGGGGCCCGCGGGCACGATCTACCTCGCCGACCTGGGCGCCGAAGTCATCAAGGTGGAGAACCTGCGCGAGGGCGGCGACATCGGCCGCCACGTCGGGCCGCATTTCTTCGGGCCGGGCGACAGCCAGTTCTTCCAGACCTTCAACCGCAACAAGCGCTCGATCGCGCTCGACCTCTCGAAGCCCGAGGCGCGCACGATCCTGCGCGACCTCGCGCGCACCGCCGAAGGCGAGTTCGACAACCTGCGCGGCGACCTGCCGGAGAAGCTCGGGCTCACGTACGCCCACTTGAAGGACGTGAATCCACGCATCGTCTGCGCCCACCTTTCGGCCTACGGCCGCGAGGGCTCGCGCGCCGCGTGGCCCGGCTACGATTACCTGATGCAGGCCGAGGCGGGCCACATGTCGCTCACCGGCGAGCCCGACGGCGCGCCGCAGCGCTACGGCCTCTCGGTGGTCGACCTGATGACCGGACTCACCGCGGCGTTCGCCCTCCTTGCCGGCATCCTCGGCGCGCGCGCCACCGGCAAGGGACGCGATCTCGACACCAGCCTGTTCGACCTCGCGCTCTTCAACCTCAACTATCCCGGCACCTGGTACCTGAACGCCGGCCACGTGCAGGGACGCGAGAAGCGCGGCGGGCATCCCTCGCTCGTGCCGAGCCAGCTCTTCCGCACGCGCGACGGCTGGCTCTTCGTCATGTGCAACAAGGAGAAGTTCTGGGGCCTGCTCGCCGCGGCGCTCGGCCACCCTGAATGGGGTACAGATAAGAAATATGGAAGCTTCAAAGCGCGGCTGGAACGACGTGACGAAGTGGCGGACATGGTCGAGAAGGAGCTGCTCAAGCAGACCACGGCGCATTGGCTCGCGCAGCTCTCGGGCAAGGTTCCGGTCGCTCCCGTGCACGACGTCAAGCAGGCGCTCGACAACCCGCTCGTCGCGGAACGCGCCTCGATCCAGGACTTCGCCTATCCCGACGGGCGCACGGCGAAGCTCATCGCCAGCCCGATCCGCAGCCCGGACACCGAGTGGCCGCGGCGCGCCGCGCCCGCGCTCGGCGCCGACACCGACGCGCTGCTGAAGGAGATCGGCTACGACGCCGGGCGCATCGCGAGGTTGCGCGCCGAAGGAGTCGTCGGCTGAGCAAGAAACAGGGACAGACCACGGTTTCTCCGGTCGACGGCTCCATTTACGTCGAGCGCGCACTGGCCTCCGTGGAGATGATCGAGAACGCTCTTCACAAGTCCGCTGAAGCGCAACGCTCATGGAAGCAAGTCCCCGTCTCGGAGCGAGCGGCGATCTGCAGGCGCATGGCCGACTGGTGCGTGGCGAAGGCAGACGCTCTCGCCGAGGAGCTCACCCGGCAGATGGGCCGGCCGATCGCGCAAAGCCCGGGCGAGATCCGGCGCGGCTTCCACGAGCGCGCGATGCACATGTGCGGCGTCGCGGAAGAAGCTCTTTCACGAATAGAACTCCCTGAAAAGGAGAACTTCAGGCGTTTTATTCGACGCGAGCCGCTCGGCGTCGTCTTCGTGGTCGCGCCGTGGAACTACCCGTGGCTCACCTCGGTGAACGCGGTGGTGCCGGCGCTGCTCGCGGGAAACAGCGTCATCCTGAAGATGGCGGCGCAGACGCCGCTCGTCGCCGAGCGCTATTCCGAGGCCTTCGCTGCCGCCGGCCTGCCCGAAGGGGTCTTTCAGCATTTGCACCTGAGCCACGACCAGGTGTCGAAGGTGATCGCCGACCAGCGCATCGGCTTCGTTGCCTTCACCGGCTCGGTCACGGGCGGGCACGCCGTGCAGCAGGCCGCCGCCGCGCGCTTCATCGCCACGGGGCTCGAGCTCGGCGGCAAGGACCCGGCGTACGCGCGCGCGGATGCGCCGCTCGAGGCGGCGGTCGAGAACCTGGCCGACGGCGCGTTCTTCAACTCGGGGCAGTCCTGCTGCGCGGTCGAGCGCATCTACGTCGACAGGAAGATCTATCAGCCTTTCGTCGAAGCCTTCGTCGCGCTGGCCAGGCAATACCGCCTCGGCAATCCCCTCGAGCGCGAGACGACGCTCGGGCCGATGGTGCGTACCGCCGCTGCCGACGCGGTGCGGGCGCAGATTCGCGAGGCGATCGGGAAAGGCGCAAAGGCACTGATCCGCGGAGAGGATCGCGGGGGAACACCCTACCTCCCGCCCGAGGTGCTGGTCGGCGTGGACCACGGCATGGCGCTGATGAGCGAGGAGACCTTCGGCCCGGCGATCGGCATCATGCCGGTGGCGGGTGACGAGGAAGCGATCGCGCTGATGAACGACAGCCGCTACGGCCTTACCGCCTCGATCTGGACGACGGATGCCGAGGCCGCGGTGAGCATCGGCGATCGGGTCGACACCGGCACCTGGTACATGAACCGCTGCGACTACCTCGACCCGGCGCTCGCCTGGACCGGGGTCAAGGACTCCGGGCGCGGCTGCACGCTCTCGCGCCTGGGCCTCGAGAGCTTCACGCGGCCGAAGTCCTTCCACCTGCGGATCAAGCCGTGAACGTCGGGCTGCTCGAATGCGACGAGGTGTCGGGCCGCTTCGCGCAGGTCTCGGGCGGCTACCGCGAGATGTTCGCCGCGCTGATCCCCGAAGCGCGCTTCCGCTACTACCGGGCGCACGAGGGCGACCTGCCCGCGACGGCGCAGGAATGCGAGGCCTGGATCTGCACGGGCAGCCGCTACTCCGCGTACGACACCATGCCCTGGATTTCCGACCTCTTGCAGCTGATTCGAGAAATCGAAAAGTCGCGCGTGCCCTTCGTCGGCATCTGCTTCGGCCACCAGATGCTCGCGCAGGCGCTCGGCGGCGAGGTCGCGAAGGCCGAGAGCGGATGGGGCGTCGGCGTTCTTCCCATGGAGATCGTTTCCAGCGAATCCTGGATGCAGCCGCCCCGCGCGGAAGTGCGCATCCAGCACATGCACCAGGACCAGGTGCAGCGCCTGCCGGCGGGAAGCGTCGTCCTCGGGCGCAGCGCGCACTGCGAGGTGGGCATGTTCCGCGTCGGCGCGACGATGCTCGGCATCGAAGGCCACCCGGAGTTTCCGGCCGACTTCGCAGAAGCGCTGATCCGCGCACGGCGCGAGAGCATCGGCGCGGCGACGAGCGAGGCGGCGCTGAAAACGGTAAGGGCGCCCAACGACGGGCCGCTCGTGGGCCGCTGGATCGCCCGCTTCCTGGGCAATACCGGCCCTGGAAACCGGGGCTGAAAGGTGGTGTTGTACCCCGATCGGGGTACAAGCCTATTTCGGCCCCAGCGCCGCCATCGCCTCATCGAGCGGGACGACGAGCGCGAGCAGGTTGACGGCGGCCATCAGCACCAGCACCTTGTCGAGCCGCGCCGAGCGCTTCCCCTGCTCCAGCTCCAGCACGAAGCGCTTGCCCACGCGCGCCCGCTCGGCCGCTTCCCGCATGCTCAATCCCATCGCGGTGCGCGCCGCCCGCACCGCCTTGCCGAGCTCCGCGGGCGAAACCACCAGCGTGATTACCGGCTGTTGCGAACTATCGGCCATGGTGGCGCCCTCCAAGCTGCCATTTTGTACCCCGATCGGGGTACAGGGCTACTCGTAGCGGACGTCGAGGATCTCGTAGTGCTTGACGCCGCCGGGGGTCTGGACGGCGACCGACTCGCCCGACTCCTTGCCGATCAGGCCGCGGGCGATGGGGGAGCTCACGAAGATGCGCCCGGCCTTGATGTCGGCCTCGTCCTCGCCGACGATCTGCCAGGTCGACTTCTCGCCGGCCTCGTCCTGCACGTCGACCGTGGCGCCGAACACCACGCGCCCGTCGGCGTCGACCAGCTTGGGGTCGACGATCTGCGCGTTGGCGAGCTTGGCCTCGATGTCGGAGATGCGCGCCTCGGTGAAGCCCTGGCGCTCGCGCGCGGCGTCGTACTCGGCGTTCTCGGAGAGGTCGCCGTGCGAGCGCGCCTCGGCGATCGCCTGCGTGATGGCGGGACGCTCGACGCTCTTCAGGCGCTGCAGCTCGCTGCGCAGGAGATCGGCGCCGCGCTTTGTCATGGGGGTCTTCATGACGGAACCTGGCGGGTCATGGGAGTGTTCATGCGGCCTCGGCGGGACGGAGTTTCGCATGCAGGTCCTGCAGGCGATAGGGCTCGAGCTGTGCGAGGTGCTTCATGCCGGCGCAGGCGGCCTTGGCCCCGGCGATGGTGGTGTAGTAGCTGACCCGCCCGGCCAGCGCCGTGGTGCGGATCGAGCGCGAGTCGGAGCTCGCGGTGCGCGTCGCCTCGGCGGTGTTGACGATGAAGGCGACCTCGGCGTTCTTGATCATGTCGACGATGTGCGGGCGGCCCTCGGCGACCTTGTTCACCGGCGCGACCGCGATGCCGTGCGACTTCAGCACCGCGGCGGTGCCGCGCGTGGCGAGCAGCGTGAAGCCGAGCTCGACGAGATCCCTCGCCACCTGCACCGCGGCGTGCTTGTCGCCGTCGCGCACGCTGATGAAGGCGCGCCCGCCGGTGGGCAGGCGCATGCCGGCGGCGAGCTGCGACTTGACGAAGGCCTCGCCGAAGGTGGCGCCGATGCCCATCACCTCGCCGGTCGACTTCATCTCCGGCCCAAGGATGGTGTCGACGCCGGGGAAGCGCGAGAACGGGAACACCGCCTCCTTCACCGAGAAGTAGGTCGGCGTCACCTCCTCCACGCGCTGCTCCTTGAGCGTCTTTCCGGCCATGCAGCGCGCGCCGATCATGGCGAGCGGCAGCCCGGTCGCCTTGGAGACGTAGGGCGCGGTGCGCGAGGCGCGCGGGTTCACTTCCAGTACGTACACCGTGTCCTTCTGGATGGCGTACTGCACGTTCATCAGGCCCACGACCTTGAGCGCCTTGGCCATCTGCGTGGTCTGGCGGCGCAGCTCGCGCTCGACGTGCCCGGCGAGCGAGTGCGGCGGCAGGCAGCAGGCCGAATCGCCCGAGTGCACGCCCGCCTGCTCGACGTGCTCCATGATGCCGCCGATCAGCACCTGCTTCCCGTCGCTCACGCAGTCGACGTCTACCTCGATCGCGTCCGATAGGTAGCGGTCGATGAGCACCGGCGAGTCGTTCGAGACACGCACCGCCCGCTCGGTGTACTGCAGCAGGTTGATCTTGTCGTGGACGATCTCCATCGCGCGGCCGCCGAGCACGTAGCTCGGGCGCACCACCACCGGGTAGCCGATCTCCTCGGCGAGCCGCACCGCCTCCTCCGCCGAGCGCGCGGTGCGGTTCGCGGGCTGGCGCAGCTTCAGCTTCTCCAGCAGCTTCTGGAAGCGCTCGCGGTCCTCGGCGACGTCGATCGAGTCGGCGCTGGTGCCGATGATCGGCACGCCGGCAGCGGCGAGGTCGCGCGCGAGCTTGAGCGGCGTCTGTCCACCGTACTGGACAATCACTCCCCAAGGGCGCTCCTTGTCGACGATCTCGAGCACGTCTTCCAGCGTCAGCGGCTCGAAGTACAGGCGGTCGGAGGTGTCGTAGTCGGTCGAGACGGTCTCCGGGTTGCAGTTGACCATGATGGTCTCGAAGCCGTCCTCGCGCAGCGCGAGCGCCGCGTGCACGCAGCAGTAGTCGAACTCGATGCCCTGGCCGATGCGGTTGGGTCCGCCGCCCAGCACGATCACCTTCTTCCGCGCGGTG
>CBDDRQ010000091.1:0-2968 GCA_965233125.1 uncultured bacterium | reverse complement strand
GCCGCTGCAGCTCACCGGGCGCGACATCTACGTGCGCGAGGGCTGCTACAACTGCCACTCGCAGATGGTGCGGCCCTTCCGCGCCGAGGTCGAGCGCTACGGGCCGTACTCGGTGGCGGGCGAGTTCGTCTACGACCGCCCGTTCCAGTGGGGCTCGAAGCGCACCGGCCCGGATCTCCACCGCGTCGGCGGCCGCTACTCCGACGACTGGCACCGCATCCACCTCGTCAACCCGCGCGACGTGGTGCCCGAGTCGAACATGCCGGGCTATCCCTGGCTCGCCAGGACCCCGGCGAACGCCGCCGACATCGAGGCCAAGCTGCGCGCGCTGCGGGCCCTGGGCGTGCCCTACACCGATGAAGACATGAAGAAAGCCAGAGAAGAGCTCAAGGGCAAAACCGAGATGGACGCCCTCATCGCCTACCTGCAGAACCTCGGCACCGCCGTGAAGAGGAGCCGCTGATGGAAGAGATCCGCAGCCTGATGACCCTCGCCGCCTTCTCGAGCTTCCTCGGCATCGTGTGGTGGGCATATACGCCCGGCCGCAAGAAGCGGTTGGACGCCGTGGCGGAAAGCATCCTGAAGGACGAAGCATGAGCCAGTTCGACTCCGGATTCTGGGACGTGTACATCGCCATCGTCAGCGTGGTGTCGATCGTCGCCTGCGCGGTGTTCCTCAGGTCGCAGAGCGTGCGCAAGGTCGCCGGCAAGGTCGGGACCACGGGTCATACCTGGGACGAGGATCTCGCCGAGTACAACAACCCGCTGCCGAGGTGGTGGAGCTGGCTGTTCTACATCACCGTGGTCTTCGCCCTGGTTTACCTGGTCCTGTACCCGGGCCTGGGGAGCTGGCCGGGCACGCTCGGCTGGACGCAGGTGGGGCAGCTCGAGCAGGAGAACGCGCGCGCCGACGCGCGCTTCGGCCCGATGTACGAGAAATTCGCGGCCATGGACGTGAAGGCACTCGCCGGCAACCCGCAGGCGCGCGCCATCGGCGAGAAGCTCTTCCTCAACAACTGCGCGCAGTGCCACGCGTCGGATGCGGGCGGCTCGCGCGGCTTCCCGAGCCTCGCCGACCGCGACTGGCTGTGGGGCGGGGACCCGGCCGCCATCGCCGCCACCATCACGGACGGGCGGACCGGGATGATGCCGCCGTTCGGGCCGGCGCTCGGCGACAACGGGACCAAGGACGTCGCGCACTACGTGATGTCGCTCTCGGGAGGCACGCACGATTCGATCCGCAAGGCGCGCGGCGAGGCGTTGTTCAAGAGCACCTGCGCCGCCTGCCACGGCGTCGAGGGCAAGGGCAACCCGGCGCTCGGCGCGCCCAACCTCACCGACAAGATCTGGCTGCACGGCGGGGGCGAGCCCACCATCATCCAGACCATCACGCAGGGGCGCACGAACCAGATGCCGGCGCACAAGGGCCTCCTCAGCGGCCCGCAGATCCACCTGCTGACCGGCTACGTCTGGTCGCTCTCCGCGCCGCCCGAGTGACCGGGTGAAGATGAACGACCTCGCGGCGCCCGGCGAGGAGCGCTCCCTTTACGAGGTCCGCAAGGCGATCTATCCCCGCGCGGTGCGCGGCTGGTTCGCGGCGTGGCGCTGGGCGGCGGTGTGGGCGACGCAGCTCGTCTTCTACGGCGGCGCCTGGCTCACCTGGAACGAGCGCCAGGCGGTCCTCTTCGACATCGTCCACCGCAAGTTCTACATCTTCGGCCTCGTCTTCTGGCCGCAGGACGTGATCTACCTCAGCGTGCTGCTGATCCTCGCGGCGCTGTCGCTCTTCCTCTTCACCGCGGTGGCCGGGCGGCTGTGGTGCGGCTACGCCTGTCCGCAGACCGTGTACACGGAAATCTTCCTGTGGATCGAGCGCAGGATCGAAGGCGACCGCAACGCGCGGATGCGTCTTGACCAGTCCGGTCTTTCATCGAAGAAGGTCTTCCTCAAAGGCGCGAAGCACGCGATCTGGATTGCGCTTTCCCTGTGGACCGGCTTCACCTTCGTCGGCTACGTCACGCCGATCCGCGAGCTCTGGGGCGAGGTGATGACCCTCTCGACGGGCCCGTGGGAGACCTTCTGGATCCTCTTCTACGGCTTCGCCACCTACGGCAACGCCGGCTGGATGCGCGAGCAGGTGTGCAAGTACATGTGCCCTTACGCGCGCTTCCAGAGCGCGATGTTCGACAAGGACACGCTGGTCATTACCTACGACCAGAAGCGGGGCGAGCCCAGGGGGAAAGGCGAGTCGAAGGGCGATTGCGTCGACTGCGGCATCTGCGTGCAGGTCTGCCCGACCGGCATCGACATCAGGGACGGCCTGCAGTACGAGTGCATCGGCTGCGCCGCCTGCATCGACGGCTGCAACCAGGTGATGGACAAGGTCGGGCGGCCGCAGAAGCTCATCCGCTACTCGACCACGCACGCCATGGAGGGCCGGCCCACGCGCGTGCTCCGCCCGCGGGTGCTGCTCTATTCGGCGATCCTCCTGGCGGTGACCGCCGCGGCGACCGTCAGCCTCTATCTGCGCGTGCCGCTCAAGGTGAACGTGATCCGCGACCGCGCCGCGATCTCGCGCGAGGTCGGCGACGACGTCGAGAACGTCTACCGGCTGCAGATCATGAACACCACCGAGGCGAGCCGCGTCTACGAGATCCGCGTCGACGGCCTCGAGGACATCCACATCGAGGGCGAGCGCCGGGTCGAGGTCGATGCCACCGGCAGCCGCATCGTGCCGCTGCGCGTTCGCGACGAGCGCGACGAAGTCAAGCCCGGCACCCATCCCATCGAGTTCAGCGTGCGCGCCGTCGGGGCGGAGAAGGAGAGCGTGCGCGAAAGATCGGTGTTCATCGTCCGATGAGCCTGCCATTCACGCGGATGGCGTTCTTCGACGTCTTCGTCCGTTACAACGAGGCGGTGTGGCCCGCGCAGCTGGTCTTGTATGCGCTGGCGCTCGTGGCGCTCGGCCT
>CBDDRQ010000090.1:0-4492 GCA_965233125.1 uncultured bacterium | reverse complement strand
TTCAAGGGCGGCGGCGCGGTGGCGACGCAGCTCGTCGGCGGGCACGTCGAGTCGACGGTGAACAACCCGATCGAGGCGGTGGCGCACTGGCGCTCGGGGAAGCTGAAGCCCCTGTGCGTGTTCGAGAACAAGCGCCTGCCGTACAAGAACAAGGTGACCGACAAGATGGCGTGGGCCGACATCCCGACCTGCAAGGAAGGCGGCCTCAACATCGACTACCTGATGCTGCGCGGCATCTTCATGGCGCCCAAGGTCAGCCAGGAGCACGTCGCCTACTACCAGGGCCTGTTCGCCAAGGTGTTCGAGACGCCCGAGTGGAAGAACCTGATGGAGCAGGGTGCCTTCAACCTGAGCCGCCTCAAGGGCAAGGACTACGAGGCGTGGGTGGCGAAGGAGGAAGCGCGCCACGTGTCGCTGATGAAGGCGGCCGGCTTCATCGCCAAGTAGGACGGCCTTGCGGGAAACCGGGCCCGGCGCGAGCCGGGCCTTTTTTTAGGGGGGATGGGCTGAATGCCGGCTGAGTCCGACCAGCGACCGGCGCTCAAGCTGCGCAGCGCGGAGATCGGGGTCGCCCTGGTGCTGTTCACGCTGGGCGCGATCGTCATCTTCGACAGCCTGCGCCTGGGCATGCGCTGGGGCGACGAAGGCCCGCAGCCGGGCTATTTCCCCTTCTACCTCGGCGTCTTCATCTGCAGCGCCTGCGCGGTGACCATCGCGCTCGCCGCGCTCATGCCGGCGGAGAAGAACCGACCCTTCGTCAAGGTCGGCCAGCTGAAGCTCGTGCTCTCGGTGCTCGTGCCCTCGACGGTATTCGTCGCGCTGGTCGGCTGGATCGGCATCTACGTGTCGGCGGTGCTGTTCGTGGCGCTGTTCATGCGCTGGCTGGGCAAGTACCCGTGGTGGAAGGTGGCCGCGGTGTCGCTCGGCCACAGCATCGTGCTGTTCCTGATCTTCGAGGTGTGGTTCCTCGTGCCGCTGCCCAAGGGCCCGCTCGAGCGGCTGCTGGGCGTGGGCTAGCGCGATGGACGAGATCCAGTCGCTGATGCACGGCTTCGGCGTCGCGATGACGCCGACCAACCTGGCGCTGATGTTCACCGGCGTGATCCTGGGCGTGATCATCGGCGTGCTGCCGGGCCTCGGCGGGGCGAACGGCGTGGCGATCCTCCTGCCGCTCACCTTCGCCATGGCGCAGACCCCCGAGGGGCAGACCTCGGCGATCATCCTGCTCTCCTGCATCTACTGGGGGGCGCTGTTCGGGGGCGCCATCACCTCGATCCTCTTCAACATCCCGGGCGAGCCCTGGTCGGTGGCCACCACCTTCGACGGCTACCCGCTCGCGCAGCAGGGCAAGGCCGGCCAGGCGCTGACCGCGGCCTTCACTTCGTCCTTCATCGGCGCGCTGCTCGCCGTGATCCTGATCACCTTCCTCGCGCCGGTGATCGCGAACTTCGCGCTCGCCTTCGGGCCGGCCGAGTTCTTCGGCGTGTATCTCCTCACCTTCTGCGCCTTCGTCGGCATGAGCAAGGAGCCGCCCTACAAGACCATCGCCGCGATGATGACCGGGTTCGCGCTCGCCGCCGTCGGCACCGACCCGGTGACCGGGACGCTGCGGCTCACTTACGGCTTCACCAAGCTGCTCACCGGCTTCGACTTCCTGGTGGCGGTGATCGGCCTGTTCGGCATCGGCGAGATCTTCCTCACGCTGGAGGAGGGGCTGGAATTCAGGGGCACGCGCGCGAAGCTCAACATGCGCGTGGTGCTCGACACCTGGAAGGAGCTGCCGCGCTACTGGCTCACGTCGCTGCGCTCGGCCGCCGTGGGCTGCTTCATGGGCATCGTGCCGGGCGGCGCGACCCCGGCCTCGTTCATGAGCTACGGCGTGGCGCGGCGCTTCTCGAAGAACGGCGACAAGTTCGGTACCGGCCAGGTCGAGGGCGTGGTGGCGCCGGAGACCGCGGCGCACGCCGCCGGCACCTCGGCGCTGCTGCCGATGCTCACGCTCGGCGTGCCGGGCTCGCCGACCGCGGCGGTGCTGCTGGGCGGCCTGCTCATCTGGGGCCTGCAGCCGGGCCCGCTGCTGTTCATCGAGCAGAAGGACTTCGTCTGGGGCCTCATCGCCTCGATGTATCTGGGCAACATCGCCGGGCTGATCGTGGTGCTCACCTGCGTGCCGCTGTTCGCCGCCATCCTGAGGATTCCGTTCTCGGTGATCGCGCCCATCATCATCGTCATCTGCTCGATCGGCGCCTACACCGTGCACAACGCGCAGTTCGACGTGTGGATGGTGGTGGTGTTCGGCGTGTTCGGCTATTTCTTCCGCAAGCTCCAGTACCCGCTCGCGCCGATGGTGCTGGCGATCGTGCTGGGGGACAACGCCGAGGCCGCGTTCCGCCAGGCGATGCTGTTCTCGGCGGGTGACATGCGCATCTTCTTCGCGACGCCGCTGGTCGGCTCGATCACGGGCCTCGCCTTCTTCCTCCTGTTCTGGCCCCTGCTCTCGCTCGGGCTGGCGAAGCTGCGCCGGCGCTAGGGCTTGCCGAGCTTCTGCCGCAGGCGCGAGAGCGTCTCCGGCGTCAGGTTGAGGTAGGCGGCCAGCTCCTTCTTCGGGATGCGGCCGGCGAGCTCCGGGTGCTTGCGCTGGAAGCGCGACAGGCGCCCGGGCGCATCGAGCAGGTGCAGGGTGATGGTATGCGCCATCACCTCCGACATGAGCTGCATCACCGCGTGCTCGAAATGCGACTTCAGGTCCCAGTTCCTTTCCAGGAACTCGACCCACAGCGGCATCGGCAGCTCGGCGGTGCGCACCTTGGTGACGGCGACGATCGAGTAGGGCACGGGGGTGCGCAGCCGCCACGCCGCGTAGGAGGTGTCCATCTCGGTCTCGGCGGCGAAGCGCAGGATCATCTCGCGCCCCTCGGGGTTGGAGACCACGCGCTTGAGCATCCCCTCGAGGATGAAGAACTGCTCCATCTCCTCGTCGCCCTGGCGCACCAGGGGGTCGCCCTTGCGGTAGTCGGCGATGGCGAGCAGCGGCTCGAGCTCGGCCCACTGCGCGGCGGTCATGGCCTGCAGCAGCTGGTTCTGGCGCAGCTGCAGGCGGATGCTGTTGCGTTGCGGGTGCGCGGGCAAAGACGTCATCGGCGCGGGGATTCTAGACCCTTGACCTCAGTCAAGGCCGCGCCGAGGGGCCGGTTCTTACCATAGCGGTCCCTCACAGGAGGCCGCCCATGGGCACCGCCGAACCTCTAGTCGCCACTGACGCACAAGCACAAGTGATCGACGGCTTTCAGCTGGTCATCGACGCCCTGAAGCTGAACGGCCTCGACACGATCTACGCGCTGCCCGGCATCCCGATTACCGACCTCACGCGCCGGGCGCAGGCCGAGGGGCTGCGCGTGCTGTCGTTCCGCCACGAGCAGAATGCCGGCTACGCCGCCTCCATCGCCGGATTCCTGACCCAGAAGCCGGGGATCTGCCTGACCGTGTCGGCGCCGGGCTTCCTGAACGGCCTGAACGCGCTGGCGCACGCCACCACCAACTGCTTCCCGATGATCCTCGTCAGCGGCTCGAGCGAGCGCGAGATCGTCGACCTGCAGCAGGGCGACTACGAGGAGATGGACCAGCTCGCGATCGCCAGGCCCCTCGCCAAGGCCGCCTTCCGCGTGTTGCACGCCGAGGACATCGGCGTGGGCATCGCGCGCGCCATCCGCGCCGCCGTCTCGGGGCGCCCGGGCGGCGTCTACCTCGACCTCCCGGGCAAGCTCCTGGCGCAGAGCATCGACGCGGCGGGCGGGATGAACTCGCTGATCAAGGTCGTCGACCCGGCGCCGAAGCAGATCCCGGCGCCGGAGTCGGTCAAGCGAGCGCTCGATCTGCTTCGTTCCGCCAAAAGGCCATTGATCATCCTGGGCAAAGGCGCCGCGTATGCGCAGGTCGATTCCGAGTTGAGAAGTTTTATCGAGAAGACTGGCATCCCCTACCTGCCGATGTCGATGGCCAAGGGGCTGCTGCCCGATACCCACGAGCAGTGCGTTTCCGCTGCCCGCTCCTTCGTGCTGCCGGGGGCCGACTTGGTGATGCTGATCGGCGCGCGCCTCAACTGGCTGCTCTCGCACGGCAAGGGCAAGACCTGGGGCGGCAAGGGCCACAAGGACTGGGGCGGCCAGAAGTTCATCCAGGTGGACATCTCGCCGCAGGAAGCCGACAGCAACGTGCGCATCGACGCGCCGGTGGTGGGGGACATCGGCTCCTGTATTTCTTCTCTTTTGAGTGAAATGAAATCCGGTTGGGTGAAGCCGCCTGCTGAATGGCTGAACGCGGTCCGGGAGAAGAAGACGGCCAACGTCGCCAGGATGGCCGAGACCCTGGCGAAGAATCCCTCGCCGATGAACTTCCACAGCGCGCTCAACGTGGTGCGCGACATCGTAAGAGCGAATCCCGACGCGATGCTCGTCAACGAGGGCGCCAACGCGCTCGACTTCACGCGCAGCAT
>CBDDRQ010000089.1:0-3630 GCA_965233125.1 uncultured bacterium | reverse complement strand
CTTCGGCAGGGTCGGGTGGTGGAGCTTGGGCTTCAGTACGTAGGTCATGCCGCTTTGTCCTTCTTGATCGGCCGCACGTTGAGGGCGGAGACGATCTGGGAGATTTCCTCGGTGATGAAGCGCGCGGTGATGGGCGTGCCGACGTAGTGCAGGACCGAGATCAGGCTCGCGGGGTTGATGCCGGCGTCGTTCACCAGAAGTGTTTTCAGCTGCGCGTCGCGGTTCTGCTCGACCACGAACACCTTGGAGTGGGACTGGACGAAGTCGAAGATCTCGTCCTGGAAGGGAAAGCCGCGAATGCGCAGGGCATTCACATAGATATTTTGTTTTGAAAGAGAATCAAGAGCTTCGTGCATCGCGGGCGAGGTGGAGCCGTAGTAGATGCAGCCGAAGCGCGCCGGCTCGGGCGAGGGGGTGAGGATCGGCTTGGGGAGCAGGGTCTTCGCGAACTCGTGCTTCTTCAGGAGCCGCTGCATGTTGTACTGGTAGTCCGGCCCGGCTTCCGAATACACCGCGTAGGGGTTGCGGCTCGTGCCGCGCGTGAAGTAGGCGCCCTTACTCGGGTGCGTGGCGGGGAGCGTGCGGTAGGGGATGCCGTCGCCGTCGACGTCGAGGTAGCGGCCGAACTCCTTGCCCGCGTCGAGCTCCTCGGCGGTCATTACCTTGCCGCGGTCGTACTTCCGCTCGTCGGACCATTGAAAAGGCTTGGCGAGGCGCTGGTTCATGCCGATGTCGAGGTCCGTCATCAGGAACACCGGCGTCTGCAGCCGGTCGGCGAGGTCGAGCGAGAGCGCGGCGAACTCGAAGCACTCGTGCGGGTCCTCGGGGAAGAGCAGGATGTGCTTGGTGTCGCCGTGCGAGGCGTAGGCGCAGGCGGTGACGTCCGACTGCTGCGTGCGCGTGGGCATGCCGGTCGAGGGGCCGCCGCGCTGGACATCGATGATGGTGACCGGGATCTCGGCGAAGTAGGCGAGGCCGATGAACTCGCTCATGAGCGAGATGCCCGGGCCGCTCGTGGCGGTGAAGGCGCGCGCGCCGTTCCAGCCCGCGCCGGTGACGATGCCGATGGAGGCGAGCTCGTCCTCGGCCTGGATGATGGCGTACTTCTTCTTGCCGGTTTCCTTGTCGACTCTTAGCCGGGAGCAGTAGTTGGTGAATGCCTCGGCGAGCGACGAGGACGGCGTGATCGGGTACCAGGCGCACACGGTGGCGCCGCCGTAGACGCAGCCCAGGGCCGCGGCGGCGTTGCCGTCGATGAAGATCTTGTCGCCGACGTTGTCGGCGCGCTTGGTGCGCAGGCCGACGGCGTCTTTCAGGTGCTCCCTGGCGAAAGAAACCCCCAGCTGCAAGGCGTTCAAGTTGGGCTTGAGGAGCTTCTCCTTGCCCTTGTACTGCTCGCCGATCAGCTCGGCGATCACCTCGGGCTCGATGCCGAGCATGCCGGCGAGCGCGCCGACGTAGATGATGTTCTTGAAGAGCTGGCGCTCGCGCGAGTCGGTGTAGGTGGCGTTGGAGATGTCGGTGAGCGGCATGCCCACGACGTGGATGTCGTCGCGGAACTTCGACTTCGGCAGCGGCTTGGTGTTGTCGTAGAAGAGGTAGCCGCCCGCGTCGATCTCCTTCACGTCCTGCGCCCAGGTCTGCGGGTTCATCGCCACCATCAGGTCGACGCCGCCGCGGCGGCCGAGGTAGCCGGCTTCCGTGACGCGCACCTCGTACCAGGTCGGCAGGCCCTGGATGTTGGAGGGGAAGATGTTGCGCGGCGAGACCGGGATCCCCATGCGCAGGAAGCTCTTGGCGAAGAGCTCGTTGGCCGAGGCCGAGCCCGAGCCGTTCACGTTGGCGAACTTGATGACGAAGTCGTTGGTGGCTTCGATGCGTTTGCTCATTGTCTAGTTCTTGTAGGAAGCGTCCTTCGCTTCGATCTCCCTTAGCAGCGATTTGAATTCGAGGTCGCCCATCGGGGCGGCGTCGTTGAGGAACTCGTCGCCCATCCGCGCCGACTGCTCGCAGACTTCGCGCGAGGGAATGCGCAGCTTCGCCGCCTGCGCGGCAAGCTGCACTTCGCAGGCGCGGTTCAGGCGCCAGTGCAGCAGGAAGGCCTCCGGGATGGTGCTGCCGAGCGTCAGCAGGCCGTGGTTTCTCAGTACCAACGAGTTGTTTTTTCCTAAACTTCTTACGAGGCGCTCCCGCTCCTCCAGCCGCATGCTCGGGCCCTCGAAGTCATGGTAGGAGAGCCGGCCGTAGAAGTTGTGCGAGTACATGTGCACCGGCAGCAGGCCCTCCTCCTGCGCCGACACCGCCATGCCGGCGAGCGTGTGGGTGTGGAACACGCACGCCGCGTCCTCGCGCGCCATGTGGACGGCGCTGTGGATGATGAAGCCGGCCTTGTTGGCTTTGTATCCCTGCTGCCCTACGGACTCTCCCTCCGAGTCGATCTTCACGAGGTTGGAGGCGGTGACTTCGTCGAAGCGCAGGCCGTAGGGGTTGATGAGGAAGTGGTGCTGCGACCCGGGCACGCGCGCGCTGATGTGCGTGTAGATGAGCTCCGCCCACCCGAGGTGGTGCGCGATGCGGTAGGCGCCGGCGAGCTGCACCCGCAGCGCCCACTCCGCTTCCACGAAGTTGGACCTGGGGGCGAGGACCGATCTCATCGCGTCCTCAGGCCGCCTTCTTGTGGTAGGGCGCGCGGGCGTCGGGCCCCGCCACCGCCATCTCGAGCAGGAACTTCTGCATGTCCCAGGCGCCGGTAGGGCAGCGCTCGGCGCACAGGCTGCAATGAAGGCACACGTCCTCGTCCTTCACCATGATCCGCTTCGTTTTCAGCTCCCCCGAGACGTACAGGTCCTGCGTGAGGTTCTGCGCAGGAGCATTCAATCTTTGTCTTAATTCTTTCTCTTCGCCGTTCTTCACGAACGAGATGCAGTCCATCGGGCAGATGTCGACGCAGGCGTCGCACTCGATGCACAGCTTCTCGCTGAACACGGTCTGCACGTCGCAGTTGAGGCAGCGCTGCGCCTCCTTCCACGCGGTAGCGACGTCGAAGCCGAGCTCGACCTCGGCCTTCACGTTCTTCAGCGTCTCCTTGATGTCGCGCCAGGGCACCTTGTAGCGCTGGTCGCCGACGATCTCGTTGTCGTAGCTCCACTCGTGGATGCCCATCTTCTGGGACATGAGGGTGACGCCCGGGGCGGGCCGCTCGTTTACATCTTCTTTATTCAAGTGCTTATCAATCGATACGGCCGCATCGTGGCCGTGCGCCACCGCCCAGATGATGTTCTTCGGGCCGAAAGCGGCGTCGCCGCCGAAGAAGACGTGGGGGGCGGACGATTGCATGGTCTGGGGGTCGACCTTCGGCATCCCCTTCTCGAACTCGATGCCGCTGTCGCGCTCGATCCACGGGAACGAGTTCTCCTGGCCGACCGCGACGAGGACATCGTCGCACTCGAAGAATTGCTCCGGCTCGCCCGTCGGTACCAACGATCTCTTGCCCTTGTCGTCGTACTGGGCTTTGACTTTCTCGAAAGTCATCCCAGTGAGTTTATTTTTGGAAACGACAAAGGCCTTGGGCACGAGGAAATTCAGGATCGGGATGCCCTCGTGCTGGGCGTCTTCCTTCTCCCAGGGGCT
>CBDDRQ010000088.1:0-10483 GCA_965233125.1 uncultured bacterium | reverse complement strand
ACCGCGGTCATGGCGAGCGGGTTGCCGCCGAAGGTCGAGCCGTGGTTGCCGGGCTTGAATACCCCCTTCGCGCGCCCGCCGACTACGCAGGCGCCCACCGGCACCCCGGAGGCGAGCCCCTTGGCGAGCGCCACCACGTCGGGCTGGATGCCCGCGTGCTGGTAGACGAACCACTTGCCGGTGCGCCCGAGGCCGCACTGCACCTCATCGGAGATGAACAGCCACTCCTTGCGCTCGCAGATCTCCTTCAGGCCGCGCAGGTAGTCCAGGCGGGAGACATTGATGCCGCCTTCGCCCTGGATCGGCTCCACCAGCACGGCGACGACGTTGCGGTTGTTCTCCGCCACCTGCCGCACGGCGTCGAGGTCGTTGAGCGGCACGCGCACGAAGCCCTGCACCAGCGGCTCGAAGCCCGCCTGCACCTTGCGGCTGCCGGTGGCCGAGAGCGTGGCGAGCGAGCGGCCGTGGAAGGCCTTCTCCATGACGATGATCGCCGGCTCCGCCACGCCGCGGTCGTGGCCGTACTTGCGCGCCACCTTGATCGACGCCTCGGTCGCCTCGAGGCCGGAGTTGCAGAAGAACACCTCGTCCAGGCCGGTGATCCCGGCGACGCGGTCGGCGGCGGCCTCCTGCGCGGGGATGCGCCAGAGGTTGGAGGTGTGGATCACGCCGGTCTGGATCCTTTCCAGCAGCGCCTTCTGGAAACGCGGGTGCGCGTAGCCGAGCGTGTTGACCGCGATGCCGGCGAGTGCGTCGAGGTACTTGCGCCCGTCCTCGTCCCAGAGCCACACGCCCTCGCCGCGCACGAAGGCCACCGGCTGGCGGGCGTAGGTGTTCATGACATGGGACATCTGGTTCCCCCTGAATGAAAAACGGCGGCACAGGCCGCCGTTCGATGAATCCTATCGGTTCAACCCAGCGGCTTCAAGCCCTTCTCCTCGGCGGGCTTGAGCACGCGGATGCAGGGCAGGTAGCCCTCATGCACCACGCCGTGCATCTCCATCCTCTTGTGCGAGTGCAGGAGCCCGCCCAGGTAGTCGAGGATCTTGGAGGTGACCTGCTGCCCGGGCACCAGCACCGGGATGCCGGGCGGGTAGGGGACGATCTGGTCGGCGCAGATCCGGCCGGCGAGCGAGCGGTTGACGCGCTCCCGCTCGTCGAACACCGGCACGAGCTCCCCGCCGCAGTAGTACGCGTCCCGCGGCAGGTACTTCAGCTTCGTGAAGGGCGGTATCTCGGGGGTCTGCACCAGGCGCCGCGGGTGCAGCCCCTGGCGGGCGATGCGCATGAGCGCGTCGTACAGCCGCGATACCTTGGAGCGCGTGGTGCCGATGGTGAGGAGCAGCGTCAGCGTGTTGAACGTGGACTTCTCGACCTGGATGTTGAAGCGCTCGAAGAGCTGCTTCTGCAGGTCCTCCACGGTGTAGCCGCAGCCGGAGATGTCGATCGTCACCTTGGTGGGGTCGAGCCGGATGCCGTCGCCCTTCACCGCCGCGGGCAGCAGGTCCTCCAGCTCGAGCACGCGGAAGACGCGCGTGGAGTTGATGAGCTGCCTGACTTCGCGCGCCAGCTCGAGCGTGCGCGAGAGCAGCCGGTAGCCCTCCATCCCCGCCTGCTTGCGCGCCACGTCGAGGCTGGCGATGAGGGCGTACTGCGGGCTGGTCGAGGTGTGCATGTTGAAGTTCTCGCGGAACAGATGCTCGCGGAACTCGCGATCGTTGACGTGGATCATCGAGGCCTGGGAGAAGGCCGAGAGCACCTTGTGCGTCGACTGGGTGGCGTAGTCGGCGCCGGCCTCGAGCGCGGTCGGGCGGAACTCCGGGTGAAAGCGGGCGAAGCCGTACCAGGCCTCGTCGATGATCACCTTGATGTCCTTCGC
This sequence comes from uncultured bacterium, assembly GCA_965233125.1. Lineage (GTDB taxonomy): Bacteria > Pseudomonadota > Gammaproteobacteria > Burkholderiales > SG8-39 > SCGC-AG-212-J23. The sequence continues at coordinate 8,604 of CBDDRQ010000088.1, read as the reverse complement.
GTGCGCCGCCTCGATGATCGGCTTCAGGTCGTAGCGCAGCCCGTCGTAGGTGCACGAAGTGAGGATGAGCGCCTGAGCATCAGGATGCTGTCTTATGGATTTGAGTAGGTCCTTCTTGGGCACCGGGCCGTAGAGGCCGTATTTCCGGTTGAGCGAGGAGTCGAGGTAGATCGGGTGCGCGCCCGACAGCACCACGCCGTGGTGCACGCTCTTGTGGCAGTTGCGGTCGAGGATCAGCTTCTCGCCCGGGGCGAGCAGCGTCTGGAAGATGACCTTGTTGGCGGTGGAGGTGCCGTTGGTGGCGAAGAAGGTGCGCCGCGCGCCGAAGGCCTTCGCCGCCATCGCCTGCGCCTCGGCGATCACGCCCTTGGGCTCCATCAGCGAGTCGAGCATCGGCACCGAGACCGAGAGGTCGGCGTCGAAGACGTGCTCCCCCATGAAGTCGTAGAAATCGTTCACCCAGGGGCTGGCGCGCAGCGACTCGCCCGAGGAGTGCCCGGGCGTGTGCCACTGGTCCTTCGCCATCCACACGTAGTTCTTGAGCTGGTCGTAGAAGGGCGTGCGCGCACGCTCCTGGATCTGCGCGTTCAGGATGCGGTAGATGCCGCGGTAGTCGCGCTCTTCGCGGTAGAAGTAGCCGTCGACCGACTCGGCGAAGAGCGCGTCGACCACGTCATCCTCCTTCTCCTGCGCGATGAGGATGTAGACGTCGACTTCCGGCCGGAAGCGCGTGATGCGCTGCACGAGCTCGAGCGCCGACATCTGCAGCGTCTTCTTGGAGTTGGAGCCCAGCGTATAGAGCGTGTCGTCGACGAGCACCGCCTGGTAGTTGCCGTCGGCCTTGAGCGCCTCGAGCGCCTCGGCCGCGGTGGCGACCCCGGTGAAGGCGATGCCCAGCGGATTGTCGAGCGTGCGCGCGGCGGCGTTCAGGCCCTTCACGAACTCGCGCAGCACGAGCTGCTCGTCGTTGATGACGAGGATGCGGCTGGTGGGCTTGGTCATCGCTCGGGCGCGCCGGGCGAGCGACTATAATCGCGCATGCCCGAAGCCGGCGGGGTGGTCGAGTTCGTCATCCTGGGCCTGACCCGGGAGGGCAAGCCGTTCCGGCCGAGCGACTGGGCCGAGCGGCTGTGCGGCGTGCTGGCGGCCTTCGGCAACGATCACCGGATGCAGTACTCGCCCTTCGTTCATCCGGTTACCGCGAACGGCGTGCGCTGCGTGGTGGTCGACGTGCGCCTGGAAGAGCTCGAGCCGATGGCCTACCGCTTCCTGGCGAGCTTCGCCAAGGACAACGAGCTGCAGGTGCGTGACGGACGGATCGCGGAGCGCACGAGACTCGCCGGGCTGCAGCGTGTCGGGGATACTGCCTAAGCTACTTCATGCCCTTCAGGGCATGCGCGAGGCGGCTCTTGTGCCGGTCGCCCGCGTTGCGATGCAGGATGCCTTTGGCCACCACGCGGTCGATGACGCGCTGGGAATCCTGCAGCGCCTTCGCGGCCTCCGCCGGCTTGCCGGCGGCGATCGCCTTCTTCGCGTTCTTGATGGCGGTGCGCACCTCGGTGCGCAGGCTCATGTTGTGCTCGCGCAGGCCCACTGCCTGGCGGGCGCGCTTGCGGGCGGACTTGATGTTGGCCATTTGCGGAGTGTCCTAAGGCGGCGTGTCCTGAAAGGGGCCGGATTCTAGCATGAACCTCCTGCGCGCCCTCGCGGCGGTGAGCAGCCTCACCATGGTGAGCCGCGTGCTCGGCTATGCGCGCGACTTCTTCATCGCGCGCCTGTTCGGCGCCGGGCTCGCCACCGACGCCTTCTTCGTCGCCTTCAAGATCCCCAACCTGCTGCGGCGCCTGTTCGCCGAGGGGGCCTTCTCGCAGGCGTTCGTGCCGATCCTGAGCGAGCACAAGAATCGAAAGTCCGCGGAGGAGACGCGCTCGCTCATCGATGCGATCTCGACGCTGCTCTTCCTCGCGCTGGTCGCGGCGGGGGCGCTCGGCATGGCTGCGGCGCCGCTCATCGTCTACGTCACCGCCCCCGGCTTCGGCGCCGACCCGGCGAAGTTCGAGCTGACGGTTGCCCTGCTGCGCATCACCTTCCCCTACATCGTCTTCATCTCGCTGGTGGCGCTCGCCGCCGGGATCCTGAACACGTGGAACCGCTTCGCGGTGCCGGCGATCACCCCGGCGCTGCTCAACGTCGCCTTCATCGTCGGCGCCGCCTTCTTCGCCGGCCATTTCGACCCGCCGGTGCTGGTGCTCGCCTGGGCGGTGTTCGCGGGCGGGCTGCTGCAGCTCGCCTTCCAGATTCCCTTCCTCGTGAAGCTCGGCCTGCTGCCGCGCTGGCGCATCGACCTGCGCCACCCGGGCCTGCGTCGGGTGCTGCTGCTCATGCTGCCCGCCGCGTTCGGCGTCTCGGTGGCCCAGGTCTCGCTCGTCATCAACCAGGTCTTCGCCTCGTTCCTCGCCACCGGCAGCATCTCCTGGCTCTACTACGCCGACCGGCTGATGGAGCTGCCCGCGGGCGTGCTCGGCGTCGCGGTGGGCACCATCCTGCTGCCCAGCCTGTCCAAGTACCATGCCGACGCCAACCCGGCCGAGTACAGCCGTCTGCTCGACTGGGGCCTGCGCGTCACGGTGCTGCTCGCGGTGCCGAGCGCGGTGGCGCTCGCGGTGCTCGCCATGCCGCTCATCACCATGCTCTTCCAGTACGGCCGCTTCACGGCCGACGACGCCTGGATGACGCGCCAGGCGCTCATGGCCTACAGCGTCGGCCTGGTGGGCATCATCCTGGTGAAGATCCTCGCCCCGGGCTTCTATGCCCGGCAGAACGTCGCCACGCCGGTCAAGATCGGCCTGGTGACCCTGGTCGCCACCCAGGCGATGAACGCGGCATTCGTCGTGCCGCTGCGCCACGCCGGCCTCGCGCTCGCGATCGGCCTGGGGGCCTGCCTCAACGCAGCCCTCTTATATTCGTTTCTGAGAAGAAAAGGTATTTACGCGCCGCAGCCGGGCTGGGCGGCGTTCCTCGCCAGGGTCGTGGTCGCGGTCGCGGCGATGGCGGCGGCGCTGTATTTCGCGATGGGCAGCTCGAGCTGGTGGCTCGCCGCCCCGTGGCAGCACAAGGTCCCGGCGGTAGCGGGCCTGGTGCTGCTCGGCGGCGCGTGCTACGGGGCGGTGCTGCTCGCGCTCGGCCTGCGCCCGCGCGAGTTCTCCCGCCGGGGCGCGCTCTGATGGGCGCGCCGCTCGAGGCCTTCGCGGAGTTGCTGCGGCGCGACGATGCCCGCATCGACCTCGCGCACGCCTGCCTGATGATCGCGCAGGACGCCTATCCCGGCCTGGAGCCCGAGCGCTACCTTGAGGAGATCGAGCGCATGGCGCTGCGCCTGCGCACGCGCCTGCCGCAGGACCAGAACGCGGAGGAGCGCGTCGGCGCGCTCAACCAGTTCCTCTTCGACGACCTCGGCTACTACGGCAACGCCGAGGACTACTACTGTAGTGTCCATCAAATAGCTTTACATATAATTCGGGGGCGGGATATGATGTTTTATGTCCCGCACGCGCCCCGCTTTGAGTCTGTCGGTGGCTGAACGGGAACAACTTTCACGATGGGTCGCCGCGCAGGGGACGCCTCAGCAGGTGGCGCTTCGCTGCCGGATTGTGCTGGGCGCCGCAACCGAGCAAACGGATGTTTCGATCGGCGAGGAGCTTGGGGTCAGCCGCCTGACGGTGAAGCTCTGGCGCGAGCGCTTTGCCCAGGCCGGTCCGCAGGGCTTGTGGAAGATCGCAGCAGGACGTGGGCGCAAGCCCAGCTATACGCCCGACAAGATCCAGTCGATTATCCAGGCGACGCTGCAGACCAAGCCCAAGGGCATGACGCAGTGGAGTTGCCGCCAGATGGCGCACTCGCAAGGGGTGAGCAAATCCACGGTCAACAACATCTGGCGCAGCCACAATTTGAAACCGCACCGGGTCAAGAGCTTCAAGCTTTCGCGCGATGCGCGGTTTCTGGAAAAGCTGACCGATGTGGTGGGCTTGTATCTGAATCCACCTGATCAAGCCGTGGTGCTGTGCGTGGATGAGAAGACCCAGATCCAGGCGCTGGACCGCACCCAGCCCGGACTGCCCATGAAGAAGGGACGCCTGGGCACGATGACGCACGACTACAAGCGCAACGGCACCACCTGTCTATTCGCCGCCCTGGAAGTCCTGCAAGGCAAAGTCATCGGCCAGTGCTACACCCGGCACCGCCATCAGGAGTTCCTGAAATTCCTGCGGCGCTTGGACCAGGAGTTCGCCGGTGATGTCCCACTTCACCTGGTGATGGATAACTACGGAACTCACAAGCATCCCAACGTGCAGGCGTGGCTCAAGCGTCATCGGCGATTTGTTCCGCACTTCGTTCCGACCAGCTCGAGCTGGCTCAACCTGGTCGAGCGCTGGTTCGGCGAACTCACCGCCAAGGCGGTGCGCCGCGGTTCTTTCTCCAGCGTCGATGACCTAAAGACCGCAATCGACGAATTCCTCAAAGCCTGGAACGAAGATCCTAAGCCTTTCGTGTGGACCGCCACCGTCGAATCGATCCTGGCCAAGCTCGCGCGCTGCCGTCAGACCTTGGAGCAGATCAAGCCCGGTTGCACGGCTCCGAGGACCCGCCGTCAGAAAAAACGAGTGACAAGCTAATTCTTGGACACCACACTACGATCCGCGCAACAGCTATCTCAACGAGGTGATCGACCGCAGGACGGGCATCCCGCTTACGCTCTCGATTCTGTACATGGAGATCGGGCGTCGCGTCGGGCTGCCCCTCGAGGGCGTGTCCTTCCCGGGCCATTTCCTGGTGCGGCTGCGCCTGCGCGGGGGCGTGCTGGTGCTCGACCCGTTCTCAGGCGGCCTGCCGCAATCGGAGGGCGAGCTGCGCCAGCGCCTGCAGCGCGTGATTCCCGAAGGCGTGGCCGACAACGTGCCGGTGGCCGCGCTGCCCCTCGACCAGTTCCTCGAGCCCGCCGGCAACCGCCAGATCCTGGCGCGCATGCTGAGGAACCTCAAGGGCATCTACCGCGAGGCCGACAAGCCCGAGAGCATGCTCGACGTCCTGAACCGCATGCTGCTGGTGGCTCCCGACGCGAGCGGCGAGCTGCGCGACCGCGGCATCGTCTACCAGCGCCTGGAGTGCTACCGCGCGGCGCTCCAGGACCTGAGGGACTATGCCCAGCGCGAGCCCGACGCGCCCGATCAGGACGAGGTGCGTGTCAGGCTGATGGAGCTCTCCGCGCTCTGCGCGCGGCTCAACTGAGCGCGCCGTTGAACTGCCGCATGCAGGGCCGGCTTGTAGCCGAGCGCGAAGAAGACCTCCGCCGCCAGGAAGATCGGCGCGACGAAGATCTGGAACAGGTTGTCGGCGAGCGCGGGCTTGCGGCCCTCGAAGACGTGGCCGACCAGCTGGATGATCCAGCCGCCCACGAAGAGCGCCGCGAACCAGGCCCAGCCCTGCGCGGCGCCGAGATCCGCGATCCGGTGCCCGGCCCAGATCAGCAGCGCGTTCACCGCGAGCATGGCGAGCGCGAGCCGCACGTCGAGCACGAAGTAGTAGAGCAGCACCACGCCGGCGAAGACCATCGCCGCGGTCAGCGGCACGCCGCCGATGTCGACCCGCAGCCATGCGAGCGGAATGAAAAGGGACAGGACGATCATCGGCACGCCGATGAAGTGGCTTGCCTTGTTGCGGCCGTCCTGGTGGTAGGCCGCGTAGAACGCCATCTGATCCTCTAGGCTCTTCACTAACCTACTATAATTCAACCTTTTAGCCCGCGTCCATGGTCGTTACACACGGCTCGTTGCAGCCTACCTCGGGCCGGTGCGCGCTGACCATCGGAAACTTCGACGGGGTGCACCGGGGCCACCGCGCGCTCGTCGAGCGCGTGATCGCGGCGGCGCGCCAGCCGGGCCTGCAATCCTGTGTCCTCACATTCGAGCCGCATCCGCGCGAGTATTTCGCCCCCGACGCAGCGCCGCCGCGGCTCACGCGCCTGCGCGACAAGCTGGAGCTGCTGGCGGCGATCGGCATCGAGCGCGTGCACGTCGCCCGCTTTCACGAGGGATTCGCTTCGCTCCCCGCCGGCCGCTTCGTGGAGGACGTGCTGGTGCGCGGCCTAGGCGCCCGCCGGCTCATCGTCGGGCGCGACTTCCGCTTCGGCGCGCAGCGCGCCGGCGACTTCGCCCTGCTGGGCGAGGCGGCCGCGCGGCACGGGTTCGCGCTCGAGGCGATGCCCGACGTGCTCTTCGAGGGCGAGCGCGTCTCGAGCTCCGGGGTGCGCGCGGCGCTGCGCTCGGGCGACCTGCGCCGCGCCGAGCGGCTGCTCGGGCACCCTTATTCGATCAGCGGCCGGGTCGCGCACGGCGAGAAGCTCGGGCGCCAGCTCGGCTTCCCGACGGCCAACATCCGCCTCGGGCGCGCAGCGCCGCTCGCCGGCATCTTCGCCGTCGAGGTCGAGGGCATGGGCCCGGCGGTGGCGAGCGTCGGCCGCCGCCCCACCGTCAACCCGCTCGAGCGCCCGCTGCTCGAGGTGCACCTTTTCGACTGCGACGGCGAGCTCTATGGCCGGCGGGTCAAGGTGCGTTTCCTCGAGAAGCTGCGCGACGAGGAGAAGTACGACGGGCTCGATGCGCTGAAACAGGCGATCGCGTGCGACACACAGCGGGCGCGCGACTACTTTGCTAAACATGGCTGACTACAAAGACACCCTGAATCTCCCGGAAACGCCGTTCCCCATGCGCGGGGACCTCGCCAAGCGCGAGCCGCAGTGGGTCAAGGAATGGCACGAGAAGGGCGTGTACAAGCGCCTGCGCCAGGTCGCCAAGGGGCGGCCGCGCTTCGTGCTGCACGATGGCCCGCCGTACGCGAACGGCGACATCCACATCGGCACCGCGGTCAACAAGATCCTCAAGGACATCATCGTCAAGTCGCGCACGCTCGCGGGCTTCGACGCGCCCTACGTGCCGGGCTGGGACTGCCACGGCATGCCGATCGAGGTGCAGATCGAAAAAAAGCACGGGAAGAACTTGCCCCCCGAGGAAACGCAGCGCCTTTGCCGCGCCTACGCCACCGAGCAGATCGAGCGCCAGAAGCAGGACTTCAAGCGCCTGGGCGTGCTCGGCGACTGGGACGACCCGTATCTCACCATGGCCTACGCGAACGAGGCCGACGAGATCCGCGTGCTCGGCAAGCTGCTCGAGAAGGGCTACGTCTACCGCGGCCTGAAGCCGGTGAACTGGTGCTTCGACTGCGGCTCGGCGCTCGCCGAAGCCGAAGTCGAGTACGAGGACCGCAAGGATCCCGCCATCGACGTCGCCTTCAAGGCAGTCGATGTGAAGAAGCTGGAAAGCGCATTCGGCGTCACGATCACGAAACCCGCCTATGCAGTGATCTGGACCACCACGCCGTGGACGCTGCCGGGCAACCAGGCGCTCAATGCGCACCCCGAGTTCAGCTACGACCTGGTGGACACCGAAAAAGGCCTGCTGATCCTCGCCTCCGAGCTGCGCGAGGCGTGCCTGAAAAGATTTTCGTTGACCGGGAAAACCGTCGGCACCTGCAAGGGAAGCGCGCTCGAGCACATCCGCTTCCAGCACCCGTTCTACGAGCGCGCCGCGCCCGTCTACCTCGGCGAGTACGTGACGCTCGACGCCGGCACCGGCATCGTGCACCCGGCGCCGGCCTATGGCGTGGAGGACTTCGAGTCGTGCCGCCGCTACGGCATGAAGGACGAGGACATCCTTACCCCGGTGCTGGGCGACGGCCGGTACGCCGAGTCGCTGCCGCTCTTCGGCGGCCTGTCGATCTGGGACGCGAACGCGAAGATCGTGAAGGCGATCGAGGAGAAAGGCGCTCTGCTCGGGGTCGACTGGAAGCACACCCACAGCTACATGCATTGCTGGCGGCACAAGACGCCGGTGATCCTGCGCGCCACCACGCAGTGGTTCGCGGCGATGGACAGGAAAGTCGGCTCGGAGACGCTGCGCGAGACGGCGCTGCGGGGCATCGAGAACACGCAGTTCTTCCCCGCGTGGGGCCAGGCGCGGCTGCAGGGGATGATCGCCAACCGCCCGGACTGGACGCTCTCGCGCCAGCGCCAGTGGGGCGTGCCGATGCCGTTCTTCCTGCACAAGGAGACCGGCGCGCTGCATCCGCGCACGCCGGAGCTGCTCGAGCAGGTGGCGAAGCGCGTCGAGAAGGGCGGCATAGAAGCGTGGCAGAAGGTCACCGCAGAAGAACTTGGTGTTGAGAGTTCTTACGACAAGACCAAGGACACGCTGGATGTCTGGTTCGATTCGGGCTCGACGCACTTCACGGTGATGCGGGGTTCCCACCGCGCCGAGACCGGGTTCCCCGCGGACCTCTACCTCGAGGGCTCGGACCAGCACCGCGGCTGGTTCCATTCGTCGCTGCTCGTCTCCTGCATGCTGGACGGCGTGCCGCCCTACAAGGGGCTGCTCACGCACGGCTTCGTCATCGACCTCGAAGGCCGCAAGATGTCGAAGTCGAAGGGCAACACCATGGCGCCGCAGGAGATCTCGAATACCCTCGGCGCCGAAATCCTGCGGCTATGGGTGG
>CBDDRQ010000087.1:0-7072 GCA_965233125.1 uncultured bacterium | reverse complement strand
CTCGCGCGTGAGGATCGCCACCTGGTCGGGCTTCTTCGCCTTGGGGTTGATGTAGGCGAGCATGGTGTCGGCATCCGACACCTCGAAGGGGTCGCCGGGCTTCTCGGGCTCGATGAACATCTTCTCGATCACGCCGTCCTTCACCAGCATCGAGTAGCGCCACGAGCGCCGGCCAAACCCGAGCTCGGTCTTGTCGACCAGCAGGCCCATCTTCTCGGTGAACTCGCCGTTGCCGTCGGGCAGCATCAGGAGATCGCCGCATTCCTGCGTGCGCGCCCACTCGTTCATGACGAAGGCGTCGTTCACCGACAGGCAGACGATGCGGTCGACGCCGTTGGCGAAGAACGCCGGCGCGAGCTCGTTGTAGCGCGGCACGTGAGTGGACGAGCAGGTGGGCGTGAAGGCGCCCGGCAGGGAAAAGACCACCACGGTCTTGCCTTTGAAGATTTCGTCGGTCGTCAGGGGCTTCCAGTCGCTTTCGCCGCGGGCGCGGAAGGTGACCTGCGGTACGCGTTGTCCTTCTCGGTTCGGGAACACTTTCACTCCTTGCGTTTGGATGGCATGGAGTCTAGGCAAGGGGCGTTCCCGCGGCCAATTTCTTGTTCGCATTATCGCGATAGGCGGCTGCTATTCAGCGCCCCCAGCAGGTAGTGGATGAAAGCGAGCCCGAAGAGCACCGGCGCGAGCAGGCCGAGCAGGGGCACGTAGGCCGCCAGGGCGAGCAGCAGCCCGAGCAGGTAGAGCGAGCCGCGCTGCTCGCGGAAAAGGCGTGCCATCTCTTCCCCGTCCGCGTGCTCGGCGAGGGCGTCGTAGCGCAGCAGGCGCTGGTTCACCCAGCCGAGGATCACCGGCGGGATCACCGGCCACAGCAGCGGCACCAGCCAGAACGGCAGGCTGACGAGCGCGAGGCCCATCAGGCCGAGAAGGGCGAGCGCGGCGTTCCAGCCGCTGCCCACGACGCCGCCGCCGCGGCGCCGCTCGAGGTTCGGGAACGACCGCTGCGCGACGTGCTCGACCATCTTCTGCATCCCGAACACGCTCAGGATGAAGAGCGCGGTCAGGTAAACGAGCGGCACGAACAGCAGGAAGAGCAGCACGTGCGCGGCGATGAGCGCCGCGTCGGCGAGATCGAAGCTCGCGAAGAACATCGCCGACTCCATCCAGCGCTCGAGGTGGGCGGCGAGCCAGACGGCGGTGCGGGCCCACAACGCGAGCGCGACGGTGCCCCACAGCGCCAGCGAAACCAGCATGGGCCAGATCATCAGCCACAGCATGCGCGGGTGCAGCAGGTTGGCAGCCGCGTAGAGGAGCGAGCCGGCGATGCTCATCGGCGCACAGTCTGCCAGAGTTTGGCGAGGCGCTTGGCCGAGACCGGCACCGGGGTCTTCAGCTCCTGCGCGAACAGCGACACGCGCAGCTCCTCGAGCAGCCAGCCGAACTGCTCGAGCGCCGGCTCCGGCGCGCCGTAGCGCGCACGCGCGGCGAGCTCGCGGCGGTAGGGCACCTCGAGGGCCGCCACCTCGGCGGCGAGACGCGCATCGCGCGCCGGGTCCGCGCGCAGCTTGTCCAGGCGCAGCGATGCCGCCTTGAGGTAGCGCGGCAGATGCTGCAGGCGCTCCCAGGGATGGCGCGCGAGCCAGCCCGGGGCGAGCAGGCGATCCACCTGCTGCTGTATTTCCGCGGTCACCTGCGGGAAGGCCCTGGCCGCGCCGTTGAGCTTTTTCTCCAGAGCCGCCTTCTCGGCGAGGATGCCGCCCGCGGCGCGGGCGATCTCCTGGGCGATCAGGTTGAAGCGGCTGCGGCCCTCCTCCAGCCGCCGCGCGAAGTCGGCCTGCGTCATGGGCAGCGACGCCGCAAGGAACGTGCGCTCCAGGGCGGCCGCGATGATGTCGCCCTTGAGCGGTCCCAGGACCACGTCGCGCGCCAGCCCGCGCTCGAGGTCGCGCACGCGGTCGCGAAACGCGATCGCGAGCAGGCGCCGCACCCCGGCGCGGTGCTCGTCGCGCGCCCTCTCGGGCGAGTCGAACACCTGCAGGGTGACCGCCTCGCCGGCATCGACGCGCGCCGGGTAGCCGATGAGCGTCTGTCCGCCCCGCTCCAGCTCCAGCAGCTCCGGCAGCTCACCCATCGTCCAGGCGGTGTGCTGCTCGAGCGCCTCGTCCTCGCGCAGGACGGCCTGGGACTGCGGGGCGAGCTCCCGCTTGAGCGCGGCGAGATCCCGGCCCATCCCTACCTGGCGCCCCTCGGCGTCGACGACGCGCCAGTTCATGTGCAGGTGCGGCGGCGCGGAATCCGGGCGGAAGGCGTCGAGGGGCACCTCCACGTTCTTCGCGGCGCGGATGTAGCGCGCGAGCGCGGCCGCGAGCGGCGTGTCCGAAGGCGCCACCTCCGCGGCGAACGCTTCGGCGAACGCCTCGAGCGGCCCGAGCTTGTGGCGCAGGCGCTGGGGGATCGACTTCGCCAGCGCGCGCACCTTCTCCTTCAGCAGGCCCGGCACCAGCCACTCGCAGCGCGCCGCCGGCACCTGGTTGAGCAGCGCGAGCGGGACGGTCATGGTCACGCCGTCGCGCGGCGAGCGGGGCTCGAAGTGGTACTCGAGGGAAAAGCGGTTCGGGCCGAGCTCGAGCGCGCCCGGGAAGTTCTCGGTGGTGATGCCCGCGGCCTCGTGGCGCATCAGGTCCTCGCGCGAGAGGTACAGCAGGCGCGGCGCGCTCGCTTCGGCGCGGCGCCGCCAGCGCTCGAACTGGACGCCGTCGGTCACCTCGGCCGGCACGCGCTCCTCGTAGAAAGCCGCGATCAGCTCCTCGTCGACCAGGATGTCGGGCCGGCGCGACTTGTGCTCCAGGCGCTCGATGTCGGCGACCAGGCGCCGGTTGTGCGCGAAGAACGGCGCGCGCGTGTCGTAGTCGCCCTCGACCAGCGCCGAGCGGATGAAGATCTCGCGCGCATGCGCCGGGGCGAACGGCGCGTAGGGCACCCGCCGGTTGGCGTACACCGGCAGGCCGTAGAGCGTGCCGCGCTCGAGCGCCACGGCTTCGGCGCGGTCCTTCTCCCAGTGCGGGTCGCGCCGGTCGCGCTCGATGAGGTGGGCGCCGAGCTCTTCTAGCCATTTCGGCTCGATGCCGGCCACGTTGCGCGCGTAAAGCCGCGTCGTCTCCACCAGCTCGGCGGCCACGACCCAGCGCCCCTGCTTCCTCGTCCACGATCCGGGGTGGACCCAGAACTTGATGCCCCGGGCGCCGGTGTAGCTCGCCTCGCCTTCGTTCCTCATGCCGACGTTGCCGAGCAGGCCGCAGAGCAGCGCGCGGTGGATGGCGCGATATCCCTCGGCCTTCTCGGCGTTCACCGAGGACGCGGGCCAGTCGAGCTCGTCCAGGGTCTTCCCGAGCTGCGCCTCGACGTCGCGCCACTCGCGCATGCGGGGAATCGAGAGGAAATTCTCTCTGCATGCCTTCTCGAGCTTTCCCTCGAAAAGCCTCCACAGCTTCAGGAACGACAGGAAATCGGAGCGCTCGTCGGCAAAGCGCGCGTGGCACTCGTCGGCGGCGGCGGCGCGCTCCAGCGGCCGCTCGCGCGGGTCCTGCACCGAGAGCGCGGCGGCGATGATGCGCACCTGCGCAAGGCAGCCCTCCTCGCGCGCCGCCACCAGCATGCGCGCCACGCGCGGGTCGAGGGGCAGCCGGGCGAGCTCGCGGCCGAGGGCCGTGAGCTGCTTTTCCTCGTCGACCGCGCCCAGCTCGTGCAGCAGCGCATAGCCGTCGGCGATGGCGCGCGGCGCGGGCGGGTCGAGGAACGGGAAGGTCTCCACTTCCCCCAGGCCGAGGCTCTTCGCGCGCAGGATCACCGAGGCGAGCGAGGAGCGCAGCAGCTCCGGGTCGGTGAACGCCGGGCGCCGGTCGTGGTCCTCCTCCGAGTACAGGCGGATGCACACGCCGTTGGCGACGCGCCCGCAGCGCCCCGCGCGCTGCTTCGCCGCCGCCTGCGAGATCCGCTCGACGCGCAGCATCTCGACCTTGTTGCGGTAGCTGTAGCGCTTGACGCGCGCGTCGCCGGTGTCGACGACATAGCGCACGCGGGGAACGGTGAGCGAGGTCTCGGCGACGTTGGTCGCGAGCACGATGCGCCGCGCGCCGCCAGGGCGGAACACGCGGTCCTGCTCGGCCGCGGAAAGGCGGGAATAGAGGGGAAGGATCTCGATGTTCCTCGGCCCTTTCTTCCGGAGGGTTTCTGCCGCATCCCTGATTTCGCGCTCGCCGGGCAGGAACACCAGCACGTCGCCCTCGCCCTCGCGGCAGAGCTCCGCCACCGCGTCGGCGAGCGCCTGCTCCTCCTCGTCGCGCGTGGTGTCCTCGGCGTCCCCGCCCACCGGGCGATAGCGCACCTCGACCGGATAGAGCCGCCCCGAGACCTCGATCACCGGCGCGCCGTCGAAATGCTTCGAGAACCGTTCCGCGTCGATCGTGGCGGAGGTGACGATGACTTTCAGGTCCCTCCTTTCCACGACCAGCTTCTTCAGGTACCCCAACAGGAAGTCGATGTTGAGGCTGCGCTCGTGCGCCTCGTCGATGATGAGGGTGCCGTACTCGCGCAGCCGCGCGTCGCCCTGGGTCTCGGCGAGCAGGATGCCGTCGGTCATCAGCTTGATCGCCGAGCGCGCGCCGACCTGGTCGTGGAAGCGCACCTTGCAGCCGACCAGCCCGCCGAGCTCGGCGCCGAGCTCTTCCGCGATGCGCGCGGCCACCGAGCGCGCGGCGATGCGCCGCGGCTGGGTGTGGCCGATGCGGCCGGCATCCGCGCGGCCCATCTCGAGCAGCAGCTTGGGCAGCTGCGTAGTCTTTCCGGACCCCGTCTCGCCGCACACGATCACCACCGGGTGACGCTCCACGGCGTCGCGGATCTCGCCGCGGCGCGCGTTGATGGGCAGCGCGGGGTCGAAGCGGATGCGGCTGGTCGTGTGCGCCATGAACTCGGCGAATCGTACAGGGTCGGACTTAGGCCATGGACCAGGCCGAACGCAAGGACACCGCCCAGCACGCCCTGGTCTACGTCGGCATCGGCGTGGCGATCATCGTGCTGCTGGTGCTGCTGTGGTACGCGATCGACGTGTTCCTGCTGCTGTTCATCGGCATTTTCGTCGCGGTGCTGCTGCGCGCCCCGGCCGACTGGCTCGCCGCGCGCACCGGCTGGAGCGAGGGGCTCACGCTGGGCCTGGTGGTGTTCGTGCTCGTCGCCCTGCTCGCCGCCGGCGGCTTCCTGTTCGGGCGCACGGTGGTGGACCAGTCGTGGCAGCTCACCCAGCAGCTGCCGAAGGTGATCGACAAGGTGCAGGAGCGGCTGCGCCGGACGGAGTACGGCAAGCAGGTGGTCGAGGCGACCGAGGCGCCGCCGCCCGAGGCGAGCGCGCAGATGGTCGGCAAGGGCCTGCGGCTCGTCGGCTCGACCTTCGCCGCGTTCGGCAGCTTCGTGGTGGTGCTGTTCCTCGGCATCTTCCTCGCCTGGCAGCCGCAGGCTTACGCGGAGGGCTTCACGCGCCTGTTTCCCCAGCGGCGGCGAAAGCGGGCGCGCGAGGTACTGGATGCGATCGGCCACGTGCTCAAGCGCTGGCTGGTCGGGCAGATGGTGCTGATGGCGATCGTCGGCACGCTTACCGGGATCGGCCTCGCGCTGCTCGGCGTACCCTTCGCGCTGCCGCTCGCGCTCTTCGCCGGGCTCTCGGAGTTCGTTCCCTATGTCGGCCCGATCGTCGCGGCCATCCCCGCGGTGCTGGTCGGCTTCGCCGAGGGCCCGCAGCTCGCGCTCTGGGTCGCGGGGCTCTACGTCGCGATCCAGTCGATCGAGAGCTACGTGCTGACGCCCCTCATCCAGCACCGCGCCGTGTTCCTGCCGCCGGCGCTGCTGCTGTTCTCGCAGGTGGTGCTGGGCGTGACCGCCGGGCCGCTCGGCGTGATCGTCGCCACGCCGCTCGCCGCCGCCGGCCTGGTGGCCGTCAACAAGCTCTACGTCGAGGACGTCCTCGGCGACAAGAGCGTCTCCACGTAGCGGGCGACGAGGTCGACCTCGAGGTTCACCCGCGCGCCGGGCGCAAGCCGCGCCAGCGTCGTCACCGCACGGGTATGCGGAATCAGGTTCACCTCGAAAGCGTCGGCGTCGACGCGATTGACCGTGAGGCTCACGCCGTCCAGGCAGACGGAGCCCTTGCGCGCGACGTACTTCAGCAGGTCCTTCGGGGGGCGGATGCGCACCAGCGGTCCGTCGACCCGGAGCACCTCGCCCAGGCCGTCGACGTGCCCGGTCACCAGGTGCCCGCCCAGCCGGTCGCCGACGGCGAGCGATTTCTCGAGGTTGACCGGGCCGGGACGCTCCAGGCCGGTGGTCAGGCGCAGCGTCTCCGGCGAGACGTCGGCGGTGAAGCGCCGCCCCGCGACCGAGGTCACGGTGAGGCACACGCCCTGCACGCAGATGGAATCGCCCACGGCGACGTCGGCGAGGTCGAGCCCGGCGCACTCGACCTCCAGGGGCGCGACGCGCACGATCGTCCCCACCGCCGCCACGATGCCCGTGAACATGGCGGCGAAGGTTAACCGAAAAGCTTGCCGATTTCCTTGTCGAGCTGGAGCGCGGAGGCGGCGAGCGCCGTGACGCAGGCGCCGACCGTGAGGCAGTTGGCGGCCGCGGCGGTCGGGCCGATGAAGCCGAGGGCGAACGGCGCGGCGAGCAGCCACAGGCCGGCGGCGAGGTTGAGCCATTCGCCCGCCACCTCGTCCAGGCTCGCCTCGAAGTGCGAGGCCAGGGCGAGCACGAGGCCCACGAAAGCCGCGTTGGCGGTGGCGGGCGCATTGTCCGCATAGCCGACGAGCCAGGGCGAGACCGCGAGCCAGAGCCCGAGCGCGAAGCCCGCCCACTCCTGCCATCTCGCCGTCGCCGTCATGCCGGACTCCTCGATGCGCGCTTCAGCCACATTGAAATTGGACCAGAACCCTGCGGCGCCTGTTCTGTCGTACGGCGTAGCGGCCCTCTGATCTGGATGTAGCGATGCAACGACAAATAGAGCTGATCGGCGCGGCCTGGGGTC
>CBDDRQ010000086.1:0-17973 GCA_965233125.1 uncultured bacterium | reverse complement strand
CCGCGTGGCGAAGCAGGTGCGCGAAGCGCTCGCGGCCACGCCGGGGGTCGTCGACATCGACGACACCGTGCAGGAATCGGCGCCGCGCGTGCAGCTGCGGGTCGACCAGGCGAAGGCGGCGCTTCTCGGCGTCGCGCGCCGCGACGTCGTGGAAACGATGCGCATGGCGCTGGCGGGCGTGGAGGTGACGCCGCTGCACGACGGGCAGTCGAAATACGAGGTGCCGGTGCGCATCGCGCTGCCCCCCGAGCGCCAGGCGGAGCTCGCCGAGCTGCTGAAGCTGCCGCTGCGCACGCCGGCGGGCGAGCTGGTGCCCCTTTCGGAGCTCGTCACCCCGCTCGTCACGGAGCGCGAGCGAGCGCTCCACCACAAGGACCTGCTGCCGGTGGTCTACGTGCTCGCCGGCCAGGCCGGGCGCATCGACAGCCCGCTGTACGGCATGTTCGCCGCGCGCGCCTCGCTACCCGATGACGTGGACGAATACTTCATCCGCCAGCCCTCCGATCCGTACCGCAGCTACGCGCTCAAGTGGGACGGCGAATGGCAGGTGACCTACGAAACCTTCCGCGACATGGGCATCGCCTACGCGGTGGGCCTCGCGCTCATCTACCTGCTGGTGGTGGCGCAATTCCGCTCGTATCTCGTGCCGCTGGTCATCATGGCGCCGATCCCGCTCACCGTCATCGGCGTCATGCCCGGGCACGCCATGCTCGGGGCGAACTTCACCGCCACCTCGATGATCGGCATGATCGCGCTCGCCGGCATCATCGTGAGGAACTCGATCCTGCTCGTCGATTTCGCGCGGCTCAAGGCAGCCGAAGGGATGCCGCTCGGGGAGGCGGTGATCGCCTCCGCGGCGGCGCGCGCGAAGCCGATCGCGCTCACCGCGGCCGCAGCGATGCTGGGCGCCGCCTTCATCCTCGACGACCCGATCTTCAACGGCCTGGCGATCTCGCTGCTGTTCGGGATCCTGGTCGCCACCGTGCTGACCCTGGTGGTGATCCCGGTGCTCTACTACATTACCGTCCGAAGGGCCACCAGCGCAGGCTGAGTCCGGAGGGTCGCGCCCGCGGCGGCAGCGGCGCGGGCCTCGACTTCGGCTTGGGGCGTGGCGCGGCGAACACGCCGGCGAGCTCCCAGCAGCGCACCGACACGTCGTGGCGCAGCACGAAGCGCCGGCCGTCGTCGACGCCGACCTCGAAGTAGCGGTGCGGCGCATCGGTCCAGCGGCTCAGGATCGCAAGGATCGGCAGGCGCCGGCCGCCAAGGTGGAACGCGCAGGGGAGCTCTTCCCCTTTCGGTCCGCGGTTGCAAAGAACGCTGATTCTCATGGGCGCTTCCTCTAAGTACCAGAGAAGAAGCAATCCATCGGCCGGGCCCCCTGATCCCTTCGGCGGGGCGGGCGCAGTTCCAGCGGGCTGTCACCGGGAGGGAACATAACTTGCTGCCTCTGTTCCAGTCGCTCCGCCCCCGCGGGGCCAACGACAGGAGACAGAGCCGTGAAGAGAGGATCCAAGCCGAATTTTGCAGCGCGCCGCCTTGCCGGCGCGGTAGTCGCCGCCCTGGCGGCGGTGAGCGGGACCGCCCTTGCGCAGTCGCAGCCCGGGTACGTGACGAGCGGGAGCGGGAACAGTGTGGTGACGAACTACGGGGAGTGCTGGCGCGGCGGCGCGGCGCCCCAGGGCCTTGCCGGCTGCCCGCCGGCGGCTGCGCGCGGTACCCCGACGGCGGCGGTCGGTTCGGCGCCCGAGCGCACCCAGCTTGCGCAGTCGGGCGCGCGCGAGCGCGCGCAGATCGCCCCCTCCGCCCCGCACGGGACGCCGGCCTCCGCCGGCGCGAGCGCGGGCGTGATGGAGCAGGGCTACGTCAATAGCCCGGAGGGTAGCAACTACCGCACGGCGTACGGCCAATGCTGGCGCAGCGGGTCCTGGACTCCGGCCCTGGCTTCCGAGCCCTGCGACGCCACCGCGCGCGCTTCGGCGCCCGCGCCGGTCGTCGCCGCGGCGCCGCAGCCCGCGCCCGAGCCGGCGCCGGCGCCGCTGGCGCAGCCCGAGCCCGCGCCGATCGTGCAGGCCGCCCCCGAGCCGCGCGGACCGCTGCTCCAGAAGATCACGCTCGAGACCGACGTGCTGTTCGGATTCGACAAGGCCGAGCTGCGCGACGAAGGCCGGCAGAAGCTCGACGAGATCGCCGACGGCCTGAAGGACGCGCAGGTCGACGAGATCGTCGCGGTCGGGCACACCGACCGCATCGGCGCCGAGAACTACAACGCGAAGCTCTCCGAGCGCCGCGCCGCGGCAGTGAAGGAGTACCTGGTGCAGAAAGGCGTCTCGCAGGAGCGCATCGTGGTCGAGGGCCAGGGCGAGCAGAACCCGGTCACCGGCGGCGACTGCAGCAAGGTGAAAGGGCAGAAGCTGATCCAGTGCTTCCAGCCCGACCGCCGGGTGGAGATCGAGGTATTCGGCACCCGCGAGGTGGCGGCGAGCGGCGAGCAGCCCGCGGCCGGCGCGACTTCCGGGCAGGCGGGCTCCAGCTCCTCCGGATCGGGGCGCTAGCGCGCTAGGGGGCTCGGCCGAGGCGGTGCATCACCTCCGCCTCGGCTTCGATCCAGTCCTGCACTTCCCCTCCGGGAGCGAAGTCGCGCGCCTTGGCCTTGTAGTAGGCGGCTTCGGCGATCTGCTTCCAGAGCTCCTCGGGGGAGGGGTGCGCCTCGGCGTTACCCATGTAGGGCGGACGGCCCGTGGCCGTGGCTTTCCGGGGGCTTGCCTTCTTTACAGCGGGCTTGCGGGTGGCCATGTGCGTTTTCTCCTGACTTACCCGGAGACCCGCGCAGGCTAGCAGAAGTTGCAGGGCGGCTTCTACCGGGACGATACAATCCGCACGCCGTGAAATCTCTCATCCAGACCTTGCTCGCCAGGGCGGGCAGCCGTACCAGCACCCCCTTCGCGGTGCGCTTTGCCGGCGGCGGCGAGTACCGCAGCCGCGACGGCGAGCCCG
Source organism: uncultured bacterium (assembly GCA_965233125.1). Classification (GTDB taxonomy): domain Bacteria; phylum Pseudomonadota; class Gammaproteobacteria; order Burkholderiales; family SG8-39; genus SCGC-AG-212-J23. The sequence goes on along the minus strand of CBDDRQ010000086.1, from coordinate 14,976 downwards.
CCTTCACGATGGTGTTCAACCGCCCGCGCGCCTACTGGCGCATCGCCGCATACGGCCACATCGGCATGCTCGAGTCCTATTTCGACGGCGATATCGACATCGAGGGCGACCTCGCCAGGGCCATGGCGGTGGGCATGGAAGGCGGCATGGCGCAGCCCAAGGTGCTGACCGCGGTGCGCAACCGCTGGCACGAGTTCCGCCTTTCGAACGCGAGCTGGGCGCAGGCGAGGACCAACGCCGAGTCCCACTACGCGCTGGGGACCGATTTCTACCGCTACTGGCTCGACGACCCGCTGATGATGTACACCTGCGCGTACTGGAAGGAGGGCACGCGCACGCTCGAGGAAGCGCAGCGCAACAAGATCGAGCACGTCGCGCGCAAGATCCGCCTGCAGCCGGGCGAGAAGGTGGTCGACATCGGCTCGGGCTTCGGCGGCTTCATGTTCCACGCGCACGAGCACTTCGGCGTTGACGTCACTGGCATCAACAACACCACCTCGCAGGTCGAGATGGTGAGGAAGGAGATCGAGCGGCGCCGCCTCGGCGGCGCGCTGAGGGTGATCGACACCGATTTCCGCGACGCGCAGCGCGAGTACGACAAGGTGGTCTCGATCGGCACCCTCGAGCACGCCGGGCGCGACCAGCTCGAGGAGGTGGTGCAGGCGCACGCGAGGTTCCTCAAACCCGGCGGCCTGGGGATGCTCCACTTCATCGGCCACGTCGGGCATTTCCAGACCGAGTTCTTCATCCGCCGCCACGTCTTCCCCGGCGGCTGGATCCCCAGCCTCGCGCACACCATCGCCGCCATGGAGCGCGCCGGCCTCGAGGTGGTCGACATCGAGAACCTGCGCCGCAACTACGCCCTGACGCTGGACGCCTGGGGCGAGCGCTTCGACCGCAACTGGGAGAAGATCCGCGCCCTCGACCCGAAAAAGTTCGACGAGCGCTTCCGGCGCATCTGGCGCGTCTACCTCTACGGCTGCGCGGAGATGTTCCGCTCGCCGGTGGGCTACACGCACCTCTTCCAGATCGTCTTCTCCAAGGGCAACATCACGCGGGCGAACTATCCGATGAGCCGGGGATTCCTCTACGAGCCGCCTGCCGCATACCGCGAAAAAAGAAGCCCTGGCCGCGCGGCTTAGGGAAGGCGCCGGCCCGGTCGGGCTGGCGAAGGACACCTCGAACCTGTTCCGCGACCGCGCCGGCGCCGCGCGGCGGCGACTCGACGTCCGGCATTTCAACGAGATTCTTTTCATTGAAAAGGATTTCGTCGACGCCGAGGGCATGATTTCCTACGAGGAGCTGGTGCGCGGCTGCCTCGCGCAGGGCGTCATGCCGGCGGTGGTGCCGCAGCTCAAGACCATCACGCTGGGCGGCGCCGTGGCCGGCGTGGGCATCGAGTCCTCCTCGCACCGCCACGGCCTGGTGCACGACACCATGCTCGAGCTCGAGGTGCTGCTCGGCGACGGCACCATCGTCACCGCCACCGCGGACAACGAGCACGCGGATCTCTTCTTCGGCTTTCCGAACTCCTACGGCACGCTCGGCTACGCGCTGCGCGTCAAGGCGAAGACCCTCCCGGTGAAGCCGTACGTCCGGCTCGAGCACAGGGGATACGATTCTGCAGGCGAATATTTCCGCGCGCTCGATGTCCGATTGAGGGCGGGGGACTTCGACTTCATCGATGGCACGATCTTCGATGCAAGGCGCTTTTACCTCACGCTCGGTCGCTTCGCCGACAGCGCTCCCTACACGAGCGACTACACGTTCGAGAAGATCTACTACCGCTCGATCGCCGAGAAGCGCGAGGACTACCTCAGCATCCACGATTACCTCTGGCGCTGGGACACCGACTGGTTCTGGTGCTCGAAGAACGTCTTTGCGCAGAATCGCTTTTTCCGTCGTTTTGTTTTTGGCAAGGGCCGCCTGGGCTCGCGCACCTACACGAAGATCATGCGCTGGAACGCGCGGCACGGCGTGACGAAGAAGGTCGAGCGCGTGCTCGGGCTGCACTCCGAGTCGGTGATCCAGGACGTCGACATCCCGCTCGCGCGCGCCGCGGAGTTCTTCGAGTTCTACGCGCGCGAGATCGCGCTGTGGCCGCAATGGGTCTGTCCCATCGGTCCACAGGGTCACTCGGGACGTTTCTCGCTCTATCCGGTGAAAGACCAGTGGTACGTGAACTTCGGCTTCTGGGACGTGAAGCGCACGCGCGAGGCGCGCCCGCCCGGGTACTTCAACCGGCTGGTCGAGCGGAAAGTCGCCGAGCTGGGCGGCATCAAGTCGCTCTACTCGGAGAGCTTCTACCCCGAGGCCGAGTTTCACGGCCACTACGGCGGCGAGGCGTACGCGGCGCTGAAGAGGAAGTACGATCCGGGCGGCGCCTTCCCGGGGCTCTATCAGAAGTGCGTCCTAAGGCACTAGAGGCTGGAGCCGGTCGGGCTGGCGTAGGTCTTCTCGTGCAGGCGCTGGCAGCCGATGCAGCGGAACGCCGCCGGGGCCGCCTTCAGCCGCTCGTACTCGATCTCGCTGCCGCAGTCGGCGCACACGCCGTAGCTGCCGTCATCCAGCCGGCCGCGCGCGGCGTCGAGCGCGCGCAGCTCCGCCATGTCGCGAGAGACGTCGGCGTGGTCGATGTCGCCGATCAGCGTGGCGACCGACTCGTCGCCCGCGTCGGGCGCCGGTCCGGCGAGGTCCTCGAAGCGGTCCTCGCGCGTCCGGTCGATGCCCTCGTGCAGCTCCGCCTGCAGCACCTGGCGGCGCGATTCGATCATGCGGCGCAGCTGTTCCGTTTGCCCGGGAGTCAATGCCATGTCGGGTCTCCGTCCATGATCGGCGTCGCGATGCAAGATCCATTCCGGGATAATCGCCTCATGACACCGAATTCCGGCTTCGACGCCTATTCGCCGCGCGAGATCGCCGAGCGCGTCAACGTGGCGTGCATCGCGAAATCGGCGACCCCGGTCCTGTCGCTCGCGATGCTGGGCGTGCTGGCGGGCGCCTTCATCGGCCTGGGGTCGCTCTTCTACGTCATCGTCGCGAGCGACCCGGGGCTGGGCTTCGCCGCCTCGCGCGTGCTCGGCGGCGCGGCGTTCTCGCTCGGGCTGCTGCTCGTCGTGGTGGCGGGGGCCGAGCTTTTCACCGGCAACAACCTGCTCGCGATGGCGTGGGCGCAGGGGTCCCTGAGCACGCGCGACGTGCTCTTCAACTGGGTGGTCGTCTGCACGGCGAATTTCATCGGCGCCGCGGGTCTCGCGCTGCTCGTGTTCCTCTCGGGGCACACCGGCATGAATGGCGGGCGGATCGGCGAGACCTACCTCGCGATCGGCGCGCTGAAGTCCTCGCTGCCCTTCTGGGAGGCGTTCTGGCGGGGTGTGTTGTGCAACGTGCTGGTCTGCATGGCGGTGTGGATGACCCTCGCCGGGCGCAGCGTGACCGACAAGTTCGTCGCCGTGCTGCTGCCGGTCGCGGCGTTCGTCGCCGCCGGCTTCGAGCACTCGATCGCCAACATGTATTTCCTGCCGCTCGCCGGCCTGCTCGCCGCCGCTTCCGGCGCCCCGGTGTCCCTTGCCTGGCTGTGGACCAACCTCGTGCCCGTCATCGCCGGCAACATCGTCGGCGGCAGCGTGCTGGTCGCGCTCGTCTACTACGTCATCTACCGCCGGCCGGCGAAGAGCACGCCATAGACTGGCACGCCCGCCCCGGCGACGAGGTGCTCGCGTCGCTCGCCAGCCGGCGCGAGGGGCTGAGCTCGGGCGAGGCCGCCGAGCGCCTGGCGCGGCACGGCGCGAACGAGCTGCCGCAGGCGCGCCGGCGCCACCCGCTCGAGCGCTTCCTGCAGCAGTTCAACAGCGCGCTGATCTACTTCCTGCTCGCCGCCGCGCTCGGCGCCTGGGTGCTCGGCCACCGCGTGGACGCGGTGGTGATCCTCGCCGTGGTGGTGGTGAACGCGCTGGTGGGCTTCATCCAGGAGGGCAAGGCCGAGCAGGCGCTGGAAGCGATGCGGCGCATGATCTCGCCCAGCGCGACGGTGCTGCGCGACGGCGCGCGCCGCAGCCTCCCGGTCGCGGGCCTGGTGCCCGGCGACGTGGTGCTGCTCGAGCCCGGCGACCGCGTGCCCGCCGACCTGCGGCTGCTGCGCGCTCGCGGGCTGCTGATCGATGAGGCGCTGCTCACCGGCGAGTCGGTGCCGGCGGCGAAGAAGGAAGCACCGGCGAGCGCCGCCGCCGAGCTCGGCGAGCGCCATTCGATGGCGTTCTCGGGGACGCTCGTGGCGGCCGGGCAGGCGAGCGCCGTGGTGGTCGCGACCGGCGCGGCGACCCAAGTCGGGCGCATCAGCACGCTGCTGCAGAGCGTCGAGCAGCTCACCACGCCGCTCCTGCGCCAGATCAACCGCTTCGCGCGGCGCTTTACCTGGGCGGCGATGGCCGGCGCAGCGGCGCTCTTCGCCTTCGCGGTGCTCGCGCGCGGCTACGCCTGGACGGAGGCGCTGATCGCGGTGGTGGCGCTCGCCGTGGGCCTGATCCCCGAGGGGCTGCCGGCGGTGATCACCATCACGCTCGCCATCGGCGTGCGCCGCATGGCGGCCCGCAACGCCGTGATCCGCCGCCTGCCGGCGGTGGAGACCCTGGGCGCCACCTCGGTGATCTGCACCGACAAGACCGGCACCCTGACGCGCAACGAGATGACCGCGCGGCGCATCGTCACTGCCGCCCACGAGGCCGAGGCGAGCGGCACCGGCTATGCCCCGCGCGGCGACATCGAGGCGGTCGGCCACGACGACGACGCCGCGGCGCTCGCCGACGCGATGCCGCTCATCCGCTGCGGGCTGCTTTGCAACGACGCGCAGCTGCACGAGCGCCACGGCGCCTGGGCCGTCGAGGGCGATCCCATGGAGGGCGCGCTGATCGCGCTCGCGATGAAGGCCGGTCTCAACCCGGAGCACCTGCGCCGCGAGTGGCCGCGCCTGGACGAGATCCCGTTCGACGCCGCCTACCGCTTCATGGCCACGCTGCACCGCGGCCCGGAGGGCGGGGCGGTGATGTTCGTGAAGGGCGCGCCGGAGCGGCTGCTCGAGATGGCCGGCATCGCGCAGGATGCACGCTGGGGCGCGCGCATCGCCGCCGCGGCGGCGGCGGGCGAGCGGCTGCTGGGCTTCGGCTGGAAGCGCCTCGACAAGGAGCGGCTCGAGCCGGCGGACGCGGCGCAGGTCACGTTCCTGGGCGTCGTCGGCTTCATCGATCCGCCGCGCGAGGAGGCGCTCGCGGCGATCGCGCAATGCCGGAGCGCCGGCATCGAGGTGAAGATGATCACCGGCGACCACGCGGCCACCGCCGGCGCGATCGCGAGCGCGCTGGGCCTCGGGCGCGAGCCGCGCACCGCGACCGGCGCCGAGATCGAGCGCCTGGACGAGAAGGCCTTCGAGCAGCGCGTCCACGAAACGGCGGTTTTCGCCCGCGCGAGCCCCGAGCACAAGCTGCGCATCGTCAAGGCGCTGCAGGCGCGCGGCGCGGTCGTGGCGATGACCGGCGACGGAGTGAACGACGCGCCCTCGCTCAAGCAGGCCGACGTCGGCGTCGCCATGGGCATCAAGGGCACCGAAGCGGCGAAGGAAGCCGCGGAGATGGTGCTGCTCGACGACAACTTCGCCTCGATCGTCAACGCGGTGCACGAGGGGCGCACCGTGCACGACAACATTCGCAAGGTGGTGGCCTGGACGCTGCCCACCAACGGCGGCGAGGCGCACACGGTGATGGCGGCGCTGCTGTTCGGCTTCCTGCTGCCGATGACCCCGGCGCAGATACTGTGGATCAACCTCGTCACCTCGGTGACGCTGGGCCTCGTGCTCGCCTTCGAGCCCCCCGAGCCCGACGTGATGCGCCGACCGCCGCGCGACGCGGCCGCGTCGCTGCTCTCGCGCTTCCTGGTCTGGCGCGTGGCGCTGGTGTCGGTGCTGTTCGCCGGGATCTCGCTCGCCATGTTCTTCGGCGCTCTCGCCGGCGGGCGCGACCTCGAGACCGCGCGCACGCTGGTGGTCAACACGCTGGTGGTGCTCGAGATCTTCTATCTCTTCAACGTGCGCTACCTCGGCAGCACCTCGTTCACGTTGCGCGGGGCGCTGGGCACGCCGGCGGTGCTCTACGCGCTTGCCGCCGTGATCGCCGCGCAGCTCGCGTTCACCTACCTGCCGCTCATGCAGGGCTGGTTCGCGACGCGCCCTCTGGGGCTCGCCGAGGGCGCGCTGGTCATCGCCTGCGGCGTGGCGCTGATGGCGGCCCTGGAGGGCGAGAAGCTCCTGCTGCGCCGGCTCGGCCTGCCCGGCGCGCCCTAAGGGATACCGAAATCATGTACTTTCAAGGGCGCCATGAAGGTCAAGCTGCTTCTCGCCGTTGACGGCTCGTCCGCGGCCAGGCGCGCCGCCGAGCTCCTCGCCGGCCACGCCGGCGCCCGCGACAGTCTCGAGGCCGTGCCCTTTACAGCGAAGGCGCATGCCGCGGCGGCGATCCTCGCCCGGGCGCGCCGGCAGGCGCCCCAGGCCATCGTCATGGGAACGCGCGGCGAAGGCGCCCTGCAGGGCTTCGCGCTCGGCTCCACGGCGCTGCGCGTCGTGCATCGCGCGCGCATTCCCGTGATCCTGGTGAAGCCCGGCGACCGGCTGCCCGAGGCGCTCGGCCGGCGCTTGCGCGTGCTGCTCGCCACCGACGGCTCGAAGCCGGCGCTGCGCGCCGCGCGCAAGCTCATCGCCTGGCGCGGGTGGCTGGGCGAGCTCGACGTGCAGCTCCTCTGGGTGCAGCCGCCGCTCACCTACCTGCAGACCGTCCTGCCCCCGCACGACGACGTGATCGGGCAGTGGAGCGACAAGGAGGGCAGGAAGGCGACGCGCGCGGCCGCGGCGCTCTTTCGCAAGGCGGGCATCGCGCACCGGGTGCATTTCAGCGTCGGCGATGCCGCCCTCGAGGTGCGCTCGCTCGCGGAGGAAACCGGCGCCGAGCTGGTGGCGCTGGGCACGCGCGGCCTGGGCGCCGCGCATCACGCGCTGGTCGGCTCGGTGGCGCTGAAGGCCGCGGTGGCGAGCCCGGTCCCGGCGCTGCTCGTCCCGTGAGCAATGATCCGTTCGTCCCCGCGGCCGTCGCGGCCTACCTGGGGCGCGTGCACGGCCGGCCGGTGCGCGCGGTGCGCATCACGCCGCTCGGCGGCGCCCGCCAGGGCGACAAGGGCTACGGCTACGGCATCCCGCTGCGCGTGGACTACGAGCTGGAGGGCGCGCCGCGGCGCGCCGTGATCGAGTCGGTGCGCCCCGGGCCCTTCGGGCACGAGCACATGGCCGACCGCGCCCAGCTCCTCCTGTGGGCGCACCACGCCTTCGGCGCGCTGCCGCGCCACGTCGCCTCCCTCGACGTCGGCGCCGTGCGCGAAAGCGGCGAGCTCGTGCCCCTGGGCAACGCCGAGGAGCTCTTCATGCTCGCGGAGTTCATCGAGGGGCATGAATACGCCGACGATCTCCTCCGGATAAGAGGCTCCGGGGAAGTTTCTTCTCTGGACCTGGAGCGGGTAGACGCGCTGTGCGACTACCTCGTCGAGATCCACCGCGTGAAAGGCCCCGATCCCGGCCTGTACGTGCGCCGCGTGCGCGAGCTGGTCGGCCACGGCGAATGCATCTTCGGGGTCTGCGACAGCTACCCCGGAAAATTCGACGTTCTGAAGAAGATAGAGCTGCACTGCGTGGAGTGGCGCTGGAAGCTGCGGGACCGCACGCACCGGCTGCGCCAGGTGCACGGCGACTTCCATCCCTGGAACATCCTGTTCCGCGAGGGCGCGGACTTCAGCGTGCTCGACCGCTCGCGAGGGGAATGGGGCGACGCGGCCGACGACGTCGCCTGCCTCGCGCTGAACTTCCTCTTCTTCTCGCTGCAGCGCTCGGGCCGCCTCGAGGGCGGCTTCGAGCGCCTGTGGCGGCGCTTCTGGGCGCGCTACCTCGAGCGCTCGGGCGACGCCGAGCTGCTGGAGGTAGTGGCGCCCTTTCTCGCCTTCCGCGGCCTGGTGATGGCGAACCCGCTCTGGTATCCGGCACTGGAGGAGGGAATTCGCAACAAGATGCTGAGCTTCGTGAAGCGGGTTCTCGAAGAATCTCGTTTCGACCCGGCGCGCGCCGGCGAGTACTGCGCGTGAGCTTCGCGGTGTGGCTCACCGGCCTCTCGGGCTCGGGCAAGAGCGCGATCGCGCGCGTGCTCCTCGCGCAGCTCCACGCGCGCGGCGTCGACGCCGCCGTGCTCGAGTCCGACGTGCTGCGCACCCAGCTCACGCCGTTTCCGCGCTACGACGAGGAGGATCGGGATTTCTTCTACGCCACGCTTTCCGGGCTGGGGAAACTCCTGGTGGAGAGCGGCAGACCCGTCCTCATCGACGCCACGGCGAACCTGCGCAAGTACCGCGATGCCGCGCGCGGCCGCATCGCGCGCTTCGCAGAGGTCTACGTCGACACGCCGCTCGAGGTCTGCCGCGCGCGTGATACCAAGGGGCTCTACAAGGCCGGCAACACCGCCCGTCTCCCGGGCGTCGGCGCTCCCTACGAGCCGCCGCTCGCGCCCGAGCTTACCGTGCACGGCGATCGCGGCACCCCCGCCTCGGCGGCCGCGCAGATCGCGGCGTGGCTGGCCGAAAAGCGCTGGGTCTAGCGCCGCACATGCTTCCGATCGGAAGCATTTCGGGTTCCCGGCCCGCGCTTTCCATGGCCGGCAAGGGGGCCGATGATCAGAGAATGATCAGGCCGATGACGATGAAGGCCGCGGCCGCTCCTGCCGCGACCCAGATCTGGTAGGGCTTCATCCGGCGCCAGGTGTTCGATTCGCGGGCAAAGCGGTCGCCCTCGGCGGGCGGGTTGTCCCTCACGTCGTGGCGGGTATGGATGTCTCGCGTAGCCATAAAGTCTCCTATGAGAACCCCAGTACCCGTGCAAGCGGCGTGCCGGTAGGCGATTTGATCCGCGTCAAGATGCGGGTCTGGCGATGGCGTAGCCTTTTTCTCGTGGATCCGACGGTTGCGACGCTGCTCGAGGTGGATCGCGAGTACCGCGACCAGGCTGCGGCCGGGCGGCTGCACACGATCGCGCCGCGGCGCTTCAACCCGGAGCACATCGCCTGGCTGCCGGTGCTGCACGCGCGGCGCGACGGGCGGCATTTCACCGCGCTCTTCTCCAACACCGGGCAGGCCCACCAGCTGCACCGCACCCACGACTGGGTGGTGATCTTCTACGAGAACGGGCAGTGCACCGTGGTCACGGAGTACCGCGGCGCGCTGAAGGGGATGCGGGTGGTCCGGGGACGCGAGCCGGAGTGCCTGAGGCACTACCGAGCGTCGTTGCGCGAAGCGAGCCTGGAGCCGTCCTTGAGCGCGTCGGACGGGTAGACGATCACCTGCTCGCCGGGCTCGAGGCCGTCCTCGACGAGGGCCTCGACGCCGTTGCGCCGCGGAACTTTCACGGCGCGCTTGTGCGCGCGCTCGTCCTCGGCGACGAACACCGCCCAGCCTTCGCCCTCGCGGAAAAGCGCGCCGACCGGCACCTTGAGCGCGTCGTCCTGCCGGTAGGTGACGATGCTCGCCTCGACGCGGAAGCCGTCGCCGATCGTCTGCACCTTGTCGAGGGGCTCGGCGAAGTCGAGGATGACGTTGACGCGCTGCTCCTCGACGCCGAGGGCGGAGACCTTGGTGAAGGCCGCCGGCTCGACCAGGCGCACGCGCGCGGCGAGCGGCGGGACGCCGCTGCCGAGCTCCAGGCGCGCGGGCATGCCCGGCCGGATGGCGACCGCGTCCTGCGAGAGCACGTCGACCACGGCCTCGAGGCTCCTCGGGTCGCCGAGCTCGAGGAGCGGGGCGCCCAGCGCGACCGGCCCCTCGCTCTTCTGCACCACCTTCAGCACCGAGCCGTGCACGGGAGAGGTGACTTCCCAGCGTGGGCCGAGCGCGCCGCTCTCGTAGCGCCGCAGCGCGGCGCGCGTCTGCGCGAGCTCGTGGCGCGCCGCTTCCTCGGCGAAGCGCGCGGCCTGCACCGCGCGCTCGGCCACCTGCAGGGCGAGCGCGGCCTGCTCGCGCGCGTTCGCGGAGACGAAGCCCTCGGTGGCGAGCTTCGCCTGCCGCTCGAGGTCGGCGCGCGCCTGGCTGCGCTGGGCGATCGCCTTCTGCGTCTCGGCGCGCGCGCGCGCGGCCTGCGCCTCGGCCGCGCCGGTGCGCTCCTGGAGCTCGCGCGCGGTGCGCGCGTCGAGGAAGGCCGGCGCCGTGGGCGTGAGCTGCGCCACCGCCTGGCCCTGCTTCACCGGGTCGCCCGCCTCGAGGTCGATGCGCTCCACCCGCCCGGCGAGCGGGGCGGAGACGACGTAGCGCTCGCGCACGCGCGTGCGGCCGTCGTCGGACACCGCCTGCTCGAACGCGCCGCGCGCGACCGCCGCGGTCTCCACGGCGATGGGCTGGGGCCGCAGCGCCCAGGCGGCGAGCGCGGCGAGCGCCAGGAGCGCGGCGGCAAGGGCGATGCGGTTGCGTCGGGTCATTCGCGGGTCTTCAGCACGGCGACGAGGTCGAGATTATCGATGCGATTGCGCACCACGAGGGCGCTCGCGACGCCCGCGGCGGCGACCGCCGCCCCGGCGTAGAGGTAGGTGGCGGGGAAGATGACCAGGGGGAACTCGATCACCTCCTCGCCCATCATCAGGGCGATCATCAGCGCGCACAGCCCGTAGCCCATGAGGAAGCCCAGCGGGATGGCCGCCGCGATCTCCAGCGCAAGCTCGCCCAGGAGCAGCACCGACACCTCGCCGCGCGTGAAGCCCAGCACGCGCAGGCTGGCGAGCTCCCAGGAGCGCTCGGCGAGCTGGATGCGCGCGTTGTTGTAGACCACGCCCACCGCGATGGTCGCCGCGAAGAGAGTGAGGACGGTGGTGAAGAAGATGACGTTGCGCCCGGTGGTCTCGCGGAAGGTCTCGAGCAGCGTGCGGTTGACGATCACCACCGCTGCGCCCGGCATCTGCTTGAGCCGCTCGAGCAGCGCCGGCTCCTGCGCGCGCTCGACGAGCAGCGCCGCGCCCGACACCACCGGACCCTCGCGCGCGAGCCGGTTCAGCTCTTCCAGGCGCATGTAGGCGTTCATCCCGGCCATCTCACGCACCGTGGCCGAGACCCGGGCCTGCGTGCGGATGCGCTTGCCCTCGAGCATCTCGACCAGCACCGTGTCTCCCGGGGCGACCCGCAGCCGCTCGGCGAGGCGCGTGGTGAGCAGCAGCCCGGCGCCCGGCGGCCGCGCCTCGCGCAGGTCCGCGTCGAGGATGCGCTGCAGGCTCGCGTCGTCGGCGATGCCGGTAATGCCGGTACGGTAGCTGCGATGCCCGGCGCGCAGGCGCACCGGGATGGCGCGCGTCACCTCCGCCTGCTGCACGCCCGGCAGGCGCTCGAGCTCCCAGCGCACCGCGCGCGGCACGGCTTCCGCGAAGCCGATGTTGACGTCGGCGCGCATCACCCGGTTGAACTGCACGTCCAGGAAGTACTCCAGCGCGTCGCTCCAGAACGTGCCGGCGAGGAGGATCGCGACCGAGCCGGCGATCCCGGCCACGGTCACCGCCGCGCGCACTGGCCGCCTCTCGAGGTTGCGCAGGATCATGCGCTGCGCCGGCGTGAGGAAGCTTCCATGGGAGGTAAAAAATCCCCTGAACTGCGCCGGCGTCGGCGGGCGCAGGGCTTCGGCGGCCTTGAGCCGCACCACCCCGCGGGTCGCGGCGAGCGCGCCGCCGAGGGCGGCGGCGAGCGCCACCGCGCTGCCGGCGAGGATGATCCACGCCGGCAGGCGGTAGTTGAAGGTCGGGAAGTGGAAGAAGTCGGTGTAGAGGCCGGTCATGGCGCTGCCCAGCCAGGCGCCCAGAGCGATCCCGGCGAGCACGCCGGCGAGCGCGATCACCGAGGCGAAGCGCAGGTAGTGCCCGGCGATCCAGCGGTCCTCGTAGCCGAGCGCCTTCAGCGCCGCGATCTCGCCGCGCTGCGCGTTCACCTGGCGGTGCAGCACGACGTTGAGGATGAACGCCGCCACCGCGAGGAAGATCGCCGGCAGCACCGTGCCCCAGACGCGCTGCTGGTTGATCTCCTGCGAGAGGATCTTGTGCGAGACCTGGTCCTCGCGCCCCACCGCGCCCAGGCCGCCGTAGGGCTCGAGTATCCGGTCCAATGCCGCCACCACGCCGGGGGTGAAAACGTCCCTTGAAAGGCGCAGGAGCACCGAGTTGAACGCGCCTTCCATGTTGAAGGCGGCGGCGAGCGCGCGCTCGTCCACCCACAGCACCGCGAACCACTCGTCGTCGGGCATGCCGCCGCCGCGCGTGGCGTAGATGTACTCGGGCGTGAGCGCGGTGCCCACCAGCGTCAGGCGCTCCAGCTTGCCGTTCATCAGCACGCTCACGCGCTCGCCGAGCGCGAGCCCGCGCGCCTCGAGGAAGCGCTGGTTGACCACCGCCTCGCCGCGCGCGCCCGGCGCGGGCCAGCGCCCGTTCCTGAGCGTGAGGCGGTTCATCCCCGGCGGGTGCGCGAAATCCAGGCCGATCAGCCGGCCGATCATCGGCGGCGACACGTCCTCGATCGAGAGCTGCGCGTCGCGCACCACGCGCGTCTCGGCCTCGGCCACCCCGGGAATCGCGCGGATGCGCTCGGCGAGCGAGGCGGGCACGCGCTTGGCGGCGGCGAACACGTGCGCGAAGCGCGCGCTGTCGTAGTAGTGCTCGCGCGACCATTCGAGCGAGTAGTGCGTCGAGAACGAGGCGATGAACGCGCCGATGCCGCAGGCCATCACCAGCGCGATCGACGCCACCTGGGTCTTCAGCGACCACAGATCGCGCAGCAGCTTCCGGTCGAGGGACCTCATCACCACGAGATCTCCGAGGGCGTGAGCCTGCGCTCGGGGCGGGTCTCGCCGACGATGCGGCCGTCGCCGAGGCGCAGGATGCGGTCGGCCATGCCGCCGATGGCGGCGTTGTGGGTGATCACCATCGCGGTGGTGCCCAGCTCGGCGTTGATGCGCGCGATGACCTCGAGCACCAGCTTGCCGGTCTCGTAGTCGAGCGCGCCGGTGGGCTCGTCGCACAACAGCACCTGCGGGCGCTTGGCGATGGCGCGCGCGATCGCGACGCGCTGCTGCTCGCCGCCGGAGAGCTGCGAGGGAAAATGATCGAGCCGCTCGGCGAGGCCCACCCAGGCGAGCGCCTCGGCCGCCGGCATCGGGCTCGCGGCGATGTCGGTGACGAGCGCCACGTTCTCGCGCGCGGTGAGGCTGGGGATGAGGTTGTAGAACTGGAACACGAAGCCGACGTTCTCGCGCCGGTAGCGGGTGAGCGTCGCCTCGTCGGCGCGGGACAGGTCCTTCTGCTGGAAGGAAACGGACCCTGCGGTGGGCGTGTCGAGCCCGCCCAGGATGTTGAGCAGCGTCGACTTGCCGCTTCCGGAGGGCCCGAGCAGCACGATGAACTCGCCCGCCCGCACCTCGAGGTCGACCCCGCGCAGCGCGCGCACCTCGGCCTCGCCCATGCGATAGACCTTGGTGAGGCCGCGCGCGACGAAGACGGGCGGGGCGCTCAGAGGTGTTTCACGACCCTGACCATGCCCGGCTCCTCCGGCATGACGTTCACCGCGAAGCCGAGCGCGCTGACGAAGCCGATCATGTCGGCATTGTCGCGCAGGACGAGCCCTTCCATGGTCGCGAAGCCGCGCGCGCGCGCCGCGCGCATGAGCTCGCTCATCAGGAGCTGGGCGATGCCGGTGTGGTGCCAGTCGTCGGCGACGACGACGCCGAACTCGCAGCTGCGGCCGTCGGGGTTGGCCAGGTAGCGCGCGTCGCCGACGAGGTGCGGCTCGCCCGCGACGCTCGCCTCGCAGATGAACGCCATGTGCCGGTCGTAGTCGACGTGGGTGAAGAAATGCGCGAGCGGCCCGTCGTGCACGCCGGCGTAGCGGATGAAGCGCCGGCGGCGGGTGTCGCCGGAGAGATGGTCGAGGAACTCGTGCTCGCACGGCTCGTCGTCGGGCCGGATCGGGCGGATGACGACGCGCCGGCCGTCGGCGAGCTGGCGCGTGCACACGAGCTCGGTGGGGTACTTGGCCATGCCGCGCTAGGCGCGGTAGGTCTTCTCGTGGCGCCGCTGGCACTCGATGCAGCGCGCCGCGGCGGGCTCGGCGCGCAGGCGCTCGAAGCCGACGTCGCCGCCGCAGTCGACGCACACGCCGTAGCTGCCGTCGGCGAGGCGCCGGTGCGCGGCGTCGATGGCGCGCAGCTCCTGCACGTCGCGCGAGGTCTCGGCCTCGCCCAGGTCGGCGAGCAGGTCGGCGACCGCTTCGTCGCCCGAGTCCGGCGTCGCGCCCGCGGCCTGGGCATAGGGCCCGGCGCGCATGCGCGCGAGATCGGCGCGGATCTCCTCGATCAAGGCGTCCCGGCGCTCCTCGATGGCGCTGGCAAGCTGCAGGGTTTCCCGGCGGTTAAGGGGCATGGCGCTTTCTCCTGTGCGACGATGCTAGTCGGGCGATCCGGGTCGGGTTTGATCGAGGTCAACCGTACAGGCGCGGGGCGCGCTATCTTTCGTCCATGCTCTCGCTTGAGGACTGCCTCGCGCTGTGCGACCTGACCGAGGAGGAGGTGCTCGCCATCGCGCACCACGAGCACATCCCGGAGATGGCCGCCGCCGAGCTCGGCAACTACCTGGTGCACACGCCCGGGGGCGAGCGGCGCATCAAGGCGATCATCCGCGACGACATCGCCGAGGCCCGCGCCTGCGGCAACCGCACGCGCGAGCTGGCGCTCAAGCACCTGCTGCGCGAGTTCGTGCTGCAGCACCCCGCCTGCGAGGAGCGGCACCGCGCGCGCCTGCACGCGGCGGAGCGCCGCAGCCCCTGACATGGACGTCGACTCCCTCCAGAGCCGCATCGAGCACGAGATCGCCGAGCTGCGCGGCGCCTTCC
>CBDDRQ010000085.1:0-15650 GCA_965233125.1 uncultured bacterium | reverse complement strand
GCTCGCCAACGCGCTGAAGGCGCACGGCGTGAAGACCGGCGACCGCGTGCTCATCTACATGCCGATGTCGATCCAGGTGGTGGCGGCGATGCAGGCCTGCGCGCGCATCGGCGCCACGCACTCGGTGGTGTTCGGCGGCTTCTCGGCGAAGAGCCTGCAGGAGCGCATCATCGACGCCGGCGCGACCGAGGTGATCACCGCGGACGGCCAGTTCCGCGGCGGGCGCGAGATCCCGCTCAAGCCGGTGGTCGACGAGGCCTTTGCCATGGGCGGCTGCGAGAAGGTGCGCAACGTCATCGTCTTCAGGCGCACCGGCAGCGCGGTGGCGATGCAGGCGCCGCGCGACAAGTGGTGGGACGACGTGGTGAAAGGCCAGCCCGATACCTGCGAGCCCACGAACGTCAACGCCGAGCATCCGCTGTTCATCCTCTACACCTCGGGCTCGACGGGCAAGCCCAAGGGCATCCAGCATTCCACCGCCGGCTACCTCCTCTGGTGCAAGCTGACCATGGAGTGGGTGTTCGACTACAAGCCCACCGACGTCTTCTGGTGCACCGCCGACGTGGGCTGGGTCACCGGCCACAGCTACATCACCTATGGCCCGCTCGCCGTCGGCGCCACCGAAGTGATGTTCGAGGGCGTGCCCACGTATCCCGACGCGGGGCGCTTCTGGAAGATCATCCAGGACCACAAGGTCAATGTCTTCTATACCGCGCCGACCGCGATCCGCTCGCTTATCAAGGCGGGCGGCGAGCTGCCGAAGAAGTACGACCTGTCGAGCCTGCCCATCCTCGGCACCGTCGGCGAACCGATCAATCCAGAAGCGTGGATGTGGTATCACGAGACCGTCGGCGGCGGCCGCTGCCCGATCGTCGACACCTGGTGGCAGACCGAGACCGGCGGCCACCTGATCTCGCCGCTTCCGGGCGCGATCCCCACCAAGCCCGGCTCGGCGACGCTGCCGCTGCCGGGCATCTTCGCTGACATCGTCGACGAGACCGGCCAGCCGGTGGGCCGGGGCAAGGGCGGCATCCTGGTGATCAAGCGCCCGTGGCCCTCGATGCTGCGCACCATCTGGGGCGATCCCGAGCGCTACCGGAAGACCTACTGGCCCGACGACTTCAAGGGGAAGCTCTACCTCGCCGGCGACGGGGCGAGCACGGACGAGGAGGGCTACTACCGCATCGTCGGGCGCATCGACGACGTGCTGAACGTCTCGGGGCACCGCCTGGGCACGATGGAGGTCGAGTCGGCGCTGGTGGCGAACTCGAAGCTGGTGGCGGAGGCGGCGGTGGTCGGGCGCCCCGACGAGCTCACCGGCGAGGCGATCTGCGCCTTCGTGGTCCTCAAGGGGCCGCGGCCGAGCGGCGCCGAGGCGAAGAAGATCGCCGAGGAGCTGCGCCAGTGGGTGGCGAAGGAGATCGGGCCGATCGCCAAGCCGAAGGACATCCGCTTCGGCGAGAACCTGCCCAAGACGCGCTCGGGCAAGATCATGCGCCGGCTGCTGCGCTCGATCGCGCGCGGCGAGGAGATCACGCAGGACGTGTCGACGCTCGAGAACCCGGCGATCCTGGAGCAGCTCAAGCAGGCGACGTAGGCGGGCGGCGGGGGCCGCTCGGGCGCGAAGGAGGGGACGATGCTCGAGGGATGGGTGGTGGTGCTGGCGTCCTTCGCCTACCTCGGGCTGCTGTTCGGCATCGCCTACTACGCCGACCGGCGCGCGGACGCCGGCCGCTCGGTGATCGCGAGCCCCTACATCTACAGCCTCTCGCTCGCCGTGTACGCCACGGCGTGGACCTTCTACGGCAGCGTCGGGCGCGCGGCGGCCGACGGCGTGGGCTTCCTGCCGATCTACATCGGCCCGACGCTGATGATCGCGCTGTGGTGGGTGGTGATGCGCAAGATCCTGCGCATCAGCAAGGAGAACCGCATCACCTCGCTCGCCGACTTCATCGCCTCGCGCTACGGCAAGAGCGCGCTGCTCGGCGGGGTGGTGACGGTGATCGCCGTGATCGGCATCCTCCCCTACATCTCGCTGCAGCTGAAGGCGGTGTCGAACAGCTTTTCCATCGTGCTGCAGTATCCCGAGATCGTGATGCCCGCGAAGCTCGGCACCGTGCCGGCGCTGCAGGACACCGGCTTCACGGTGGCGCTGGTGCTGGCCGCCTTCACCATCCTTTTCGGCACCCGCCATCTCGACGCGGCCGAGCACCACGAGGGCATGGTGGCGGCGATCGCCTTCGAGTCCGTGGTCAAGCTGGTCGCCTTCGTTGCGGTGGGCGCGTGGGTCACCTGGGGCCTCTACGGGGGTTTCGGGGACGTGTTCGCGCGCGCGGCCGCCGACCCCGACCTGCGCCCGATGCTCAATCCGCTCGAGGGCGTCGCGGGGGGCTACTCGAGCTGGGTCTGGCTCACCATCCTGTCGATGCTCGCCATCATGTTCCTGCCGCGCCAGTTCCAGGTGACGGTGATCGAGAACAAGGACGAAAGGCACCTGCACAAGGCGATCTGGCTGTTCCCGCTCTACATGCTGGCGATCAACGTGTTCGTGCTGCCCCTCGCGTTCGGCGGCCGGCTGCATTTCGCCGACGGCAGCGTCGACGCCGATACCTTCGTGCTGACGCTGCCGATGGCGCAGCACCAGGAGCTGCTTGCGCTCGTCGTGTTCATCGGCGGGCTCTCGGCGGCGACCGGGATGGTGATCGTCGAGACCATCGCGCTCTCGACCATGGTGTGCAACGACCTGGTGATGCCGGTGCTGCTGCGCTGGCGGGCGCTGCGTCTGAACGAGCGCGCGGACCTGAGCGGGCTGCTGCTGGGCATTCGCCGCGGCGCGATCGTGCTGATCCTCATGCTCGGCTACCTCTACTTCCGCCTCGCCGGCGAGGCTTACGCGCTGGTCTCGATCGGGCTCATCTCGTTCGCCGCGGTCGCGCAGTTCGCGCCGGCGGCGCTGGGCGGCATCTTCTGGAAGGGCGGCACGCGCCGCGGCGCGCTGGCGGGCCTGGGCGCGGGGTTCGCGGTGTGGATGTACACGCTGCTCCTGCCGGCCGTGGCGCGCTCGGGGTGGCTGCCGCTCGGCTTCCTCGAGGAAGGGCCGTTCGGCATCGAGCTGCTGAAGCCCCTGGCGCTTTTCGGCGTGTCGGGACTCGACCAGATCACGCACGCCATGATCTGGAGCATGGCGGCCAATGTCGGCGCCTATCTCGGCGTTTCGCTGATGCACGCGCCCAGCGCCGAGGAGCACCGGCAGGCAAGCCTGTTCGTGGACGTGTTCAAGCGCTCCGGAGGCAGCGCGGGGGCGCGGTTCTGGCGCGGCACGGCGTCGGTGCCGGAGCTGTTCCATCTGCTCGCCCGCTTCATGGGCGTCGCCGCAGCCGAGGAGGCGTTTGGCGCACACGCGCGCGAGCGCGGCCTGGGCGAGGACTGGCGCCGGCTCGAGGCCGACGCGCGCCTGGTGCACTTCGTCGAGACCCACCTCGCGGGCGTCATCGGCGCCGCCTCGGCGCACATCATGGTGGCCTCGGTGGCGAAGGAGGAGGCGCTGCCCCTCGAGGAAGTGCGCGCGATGCTCGACGAGGCCTCGCAAATCATCGTCTACAGCCACCGCCTCGAGCAGAAGTCGCAGGAGCTCGAGCGTGCCACGGAGGAGCTGCGCGCGGCCAACGAGCGCCTTACCGAGCTCGACCGCCTCAAGGACGATTTCGTCTCGACGGTGTCGCACGAGCTGCGTACGCCGCTCACCTCGATCCGGGCCTTCTCCGAGATCCTGCACGACCACCCCGAGCTCGAGGCGGCCGAGCGCGGCCGCTTCCTCGCCATCATCATCAAGGAGACCGAGCGCCTCACCCGGCTCATCAACCAGGTGCTGGACCTGTCGCGGCTGGAATCGGGGCGGGCGGAGTGGCACGAGGGCCCGATCGACATGCGCCAGGTGATCGAGGATGCGGTCGCCGCCACCAGCCGCCTGTTCGAGGAGCGAGGCGTGCGCGTCGAGGCGCGGCTGCCGGCTGCAGCGCCTCCCGTGATGGCTGACCTCGACCGGGTGGTGCAGGTGATGCTGAACCTGCTGTCCAACGCGGTGAAGTTCAGCCATGCGGGCCGCGGGAAGGTCGACGTGACGCTCGCTCAGGAGGGCGGCTACCTGCGCGTCGACGTGCGCGACAACGGGCCGGGCATCGCGCCGGAGCACCTGGAGGCCATCTTCGACAAGTTCCGGCAGGCCGGCGACACGCTCACGGGCAAGCCTCAGGGCAGCGGGCTCGGGCTGCACATCAGCCGGCGCCTGGTCGAGCACTTCGGCGGCCGTATGTGGGTCGCGAGCCGCCCGGGGGAGGGAGCCTGCTTCTCGTTCACCCTGCCGCTCGCGGGGGAGGCGGCTGCCGCATGAGCTCCGGGGGCCGCCGATGAGCGATCCGCAAGCGAGGCCCACCGCCTATGTCGTCGACGACGACGAATCGATCAGGACCCTGTGGCGCTGGCTGATGGAGTCGCAAAGCATCGCGGTGCAGACCTTCGCCACCGCGGCCGAGTTCATCGAGTCCTATGGGCACGGCCCGGGCTGCCTGGTGCTCGACCTGCGGCTCCCGGGCATGAGCGGCCTGGAGCTGCAGGAGTACCTGAAGCAGCGCGGCATCGACATTCCGGTGGTGTTCATGAGCGCGCATGGCGACGTGCCGACGGCGGTCAGCGCCATCAAGGGCGGCGCCGTGGACTTCATCCAGAAGCCGTTCAGCTACCGCGAAGTGCTGGCGATCATCGCCAGCGCCTTCGAGCGTGACGACCAGGTGCGGCGCAAGCGGGCGCTCCGCGCCCTGTTGGACGAGCGGTTGTCGGCGCTCACCGAGCGCGAGCGCGAGGTGCTGCTCCTCGTGGTCGAAGGCAAGCAGAACAAGCTCATCGCCGCCGAGCTCGACATCAGCGTCAAGACGGTCGAGGTTCACCGCGCCAAGGTGATGGAGAAAATGGGCGCGGCCTCGGTGGCGGAACTGGTGCAGCTCATGTTGCAGCGCACAGCAGAAGGCTAGGAAAAACCTAGGGTTTTCCCTAATTGGAAGTCGGCTTCCCCGGGATTAGCATGCCCGCAAAGAAACGGGGGAGGTTCTGTGCTGCCGGGCAGCAACCTGCTAGGAGCCAGTCGATGCGAGCACCGCCGCGGCGTCGAGGTCGCGGCGCAGGTCGCGCCGCACTTCCTGCCATCGGAAGCGCACGGAGTTGCGCACGATCGGCTCATCGAGCTGCTTCAGCTCGTCGACGATCGGCGCATGGCGCACCAGCGCCGCAGGGCTCTCGACGAACGCGGTGTCGTCGTCGGCAACCTTCGACCAGTCGCACCCGGAAATGCGGGCGCGCAGCGCCTGGGCGCCCGCCTCGAACTCGGGCCCCGCGTCCGCGGGCACGCCCGTGACACGCAGCAGCTCGTCGACGATGCCGCGCATCAGGGCGTCGACCCTGGCCGGCGGCGCCCCCGTGCGGCTCGCCAGCAGCCCCCCGGAATAGACCGCGATATCCGCCACGCAGGCGAGCCACAGCTGCCATTTGGCGATGTTGATCGCGTGCGCGAACGCGTCGCTCGAGAACAATTCCGGAAAGCGCGTTCCGGCGCGCGTGCGCAGGTAGCCGTAGAGCGACGTCTGGGTGACGAAGTTCGCCCGCGTCTCGAGAAAGCGTTGCAGGCCGGCCGGGTCGGTGATCGGCGTGTCGCGCTTTTTCAGCAGGTTGTTCCAGAAGCCCATAAGCCAATAGTAAATACAAAGGAGGGCAAGCGATGAGTGCTGTTCCGGGTTCCCAGCAAGCCGCCCACTGGGCCGCCACGCGGCGCCTGATGTGGATTCATCTCACGATCTGGTTCATCTTCTCGTTTGTCGTGCACTGGTTTGCCCGGGAGCTGAACAGCATGACGTTCAACGACTTCCCGGTCGGCTTCTACATGGCCGCGCAGGGGTCGCTGGTCGTGTTCGTGGTGCAGCTCTTCATCTTCGTCTGGCAGCAGGACAAGGTCGACCGCCAGTACGGCATGGCCGAAGAATAAGGGGGAAATCATGGCCTTTTTCACCAAAGACCGTTCGTTCATCGAAAACCTGCCGCGCATCTACGGCCTTTACACCGGGGGCTTCGTCGTCTTCATCCTGCTCATGGCGCTGCTCGAGCGCGCCGGGGTCAAGGAAGACACCATCGGGCTGCTGTTCGTCGGCTTCACGATCCTCATCTACGCGGTCATCGGCTGGCTTTCGCGCACCATGCAGGTCGATGCCTACTACGTCGCCGGCCGGCAGGTGCCGCCGGTGTTCAATGGCATGGCGACCGCCGCCGACTGGATGTCGGGCGCGTCGTTCGTCGCGATGGCGGGCGGCGTATACATGGCCGGCCATCCCTACCTCGCCTTCGTGGTGGGCTGGACCGGCGGCTACGTGCTGGTGGCGGTGCTGATGGCGCCCTACCTGCGCAAGTTCGGCTGCTACACCGTGCCCGACTTCATCGGCACGCGCTACGGCGGCAACGTGGCGCGCCTGCTCGCGGTGATCGTGCTGGTGGTGGCTTCGTTCACCTATGTCACGGCGCAGATCAACGCCACCGGGACGATCGCCTCGCGCGCGCTGCTGATTCCGTTTGGCGTGGGCGTCTGGTTCGGTCTGGCGGGCATCCTGCTCTGCTCGATGCTGGGCGGCATGCGGGCCGTCACCTGGACGCAGGTCGCGCAGTACATCGTGCTGATCATCGCCTACCTGGTGCCCGTGATCTGGATGTCGAACAAGCAGGGCTTCGGGGTCATTCCGCAGCTCGTCTACGGCGATGCCGTGGCGCGGATCGCGGAGCTGGAGACGCTGCATCAGGTGGGAATACTCAAGCCTGCGCAGGCGGTGGCCGGCATGAGCGCGCTCACCGTGAAGCACGCCGCAGCCGCCGGGACGTTCATCTCGAGCGTCCAGTTCGTCACCCTGGTCGCGTGCATGATGCTCGGCACGGCCTCGCTGCCGCACATCCTGATGCGCTACTTCACCACCCCGTCGGTGAGAGACGCGCGCACCTCGGTGGCCTGGTCGCTGCTGTTCATCTTCCTGCTGTACTTCACGGCGCCGGCGCTCGCCACGTTCACCAAGCTGCAGGTGCTCGATCCCAATCTCGCCACGAGCGTGATCGGGAAGTCCCTGGCCGACGTGAATGCGCTCACCTGGGTGCAGAAGTGGAGCTCGGTAGGCTTCCTGAAGGTGGTGGACGCCAACGGCGACGGCATCGTGCAGATCAACGAGTTCTTCATGCGCGGCGACATCGTCGTGCTGGCGACTCCGGAGATCGCAGGCCTGCCGTACGTGATCTCGGGCCTGGTGGCCGCCGGCGGCATGGCGGCGGCGATGTCGACCGCCGACGGGCTGCTGCTCGCGATCGCCAACGCGCTCTCCCACGACCTGTACTACAAGATGATCGACCCGAAGGCGGATACGAAAAGACGCCTGATCGTCGCGCGCGTGCTGCTGGTGGTCATCGGTGCCGCGGGCGCCGCGGTCGCCAGCCTGCGCCTCACCGGGATCCTCGGCGCGGTCGCCTGGGCGTTCGACTTCGCCATGTCCGGCCTCTTCTTCCCGCTGGTGCTCGGCATCTGGTGGAAGCGGGCCAACCGCGAAGGCGCCATCGCCGGGATGGCGGTAGGCCTGGGGGTCGGCACCTGGTACCTCTACATGGTGAAATGGGGCGGCATGACGCCCTGGATCGGCATCGACGACCTGCGCTTCGGGATCATCGGCGCCGCGGCGAGCCTGATCGCCATGGTCGCGGTGACCCTGATGTTCAAGGCGCCCGATGCGGAGACGCAGGCCATGGTCGACGAGATCCGCATTCCGAAAGGCCAGACGGTACTCGGCGTATCGCACTGACGCCGCGAAAGGCAAACCAACCGGGGCGGCCGATCGCCCCGGTTTTTTTTCGCCTGGACTCTAGAATGCCGCGATGAGCGAAGCCTTCCCCCTGTGGGTGATCGTCGTCGACTACGTGCTCGGCACGGTGATGTGGACGCTGATCGGGCGCTTCGGCATGGGCATCTTCCTGCCCGAGACGAGCACCTTCTTCTTCATGCGCTTCTTCGTGCGCGTCACCGACCCGCTGCTGAAGCTGTTCGCGCCGGTCACGCCGGGGTTCCTCATCCGGCCCCTGGTGCCGCTCTACGTTGCCTGGTTCTTCTTCATGATCCGCTTCTACCTGATGCCGTGGCTGCTCGGCTACTCGGTGATGGGCATGCTTTCGTTTCCGCTGGAGGGCGAGCTCGCCCGCAGCATCGCGCGGCTCTTCGGCAAGCTGCTACCATAGGCTGCAGGAGGGCCCAATGGATCAGACGGACCTCAGGGGGCATCGGCTGGTGGCGTTGTTCATGCTTGGCTGCGTGCTCTTCAACTATCCGCTCCTCGCCATCTTCAACCAGCCGGCCACGGTGCTCGGCATCCCGGTTCTGTATGCCTACATCTTCATTGCCTGGGCGCTGCTCATCGCGCTGATGGCGCTCGCGGTCGAACGAGGCGCCTGAGCCGGGGCGCCGCCCGCGAGGCCATCGATGGCGAAGAAAGTCCTCATCGTCGACGACGAGCCCAACATCGTCGCGGCGCTGGAGTACCTCTTGCAGCGCAAGGGCTATGAGATTCGCGTCGCCGCGGACGGGGAAGAGGCGTTGCGCCTGGTGCAGTCGTTCGCGCCGGACCTGGTGTTGCTCGATGTGATGATGCCGCGGCAAAGCGGCTACGAGGTCTGCCAGCGCATCCGCGAGCGCTCCGAATGGAGCCGCATGCGCATCGTGATGCTTTCGGCCAAGGGGCGCGAGGCCGAGGTGAGCAAGGGCCTGTCCCTGGGCGCGGATCTCTACATCACGAAGCCGTTTTCCAGCGCGGAGCTGGTCGCGCGCATCGGCGAGCTACTGGGAGACGAGCGGCCGCAGCCGGGCGCATGAGCCCGCGCGCGAAGTTCTGGCTCTGGGTGCTCGCGCTGTACGCGGGCACGCTCGGCGTGGTGGGCTGCTTCGCGCTGCTTGCCGGGGCAGGGCTGCCCGAGGCGCAGGCCGCGGTGGTCTCTCGCGTGTTGGAAACTCGGCTGGCGGCCCTGGTCTTTTTCGCCGTGCTTTTGTTCCTGGCCTGCGCGGGAACGGCGCGATGGTTCTTCGCCGAGCATGTCGCGCCGGTGCAGCGGCTGGCGGAGCAGATCCGGCTGATCCGCAGCGCCAACGCCGAGCTGCGCCTGGCGCCGGAGGCGGCGGGCGCCCTGGGGCCGGTCGCGGCGGCGATCAACGAGCTTGCCGGCGCATACGCCAGCCTGCAACACCAAAGCGAGGTCCGCACCGCGGAGTCGAGCGCGCACCTCGAGGAAGAGCGAAACCGCCTGGCGGCGCTGATGTCGGAGCTCGCCCAGGGCGTCGTCGTCTGCAATGGCGAGGGAATCATCCTCCTCTACAACGAGGCCGCGCGCTTGCTGTTCGCCCCCCCGCAGGGCGCGGCCGCCACGGCACCCCCGGTCGGCCTCGGCCGCTCCATCTTCGCGCTCATCGAGCGCAGCCAGATCGCGCATGCCGTGCACAAGCTGGAGCGCAGCCTCGAGCGCGGCGAGCCCCTGCCCGGCGCCCGCTTCGTCGCCACGCTTCCCGCCGGGCGCCTCTTCAGGTGCCATGTCGCCCCCGTGCTCGGCACCGCCCGCGCCCTGGCGGGCATGGTGCTCACCTTCGAAGACGTGACCGGGGTGCTCGACCGGGAGTCGCAGCGCCGCTCCCTGCTGCAGGCCTTCGCCGCGCGGATCCGTGCGCCGGCCGCAAATATCCGCGCCGCCGCCGAGACCCTGGCAAGCTTCCCGGAGATGGAAAGTGCCCGGCGCGAGCAGTTCGTCGGTATCGTCGCGGCGGAGGCCGCCGCGCTTTCCGGCACGATCAACGATGCGATGCGCGAGCACGCCGACGCCCTGAAGGCGGCGTTGCAGCTGGAGGATCTGCGCGCCACGGACCTGCTGGAGTTCGCCCGCGTGCGGATTGCCTCGACGCTCCACGTGTCGGTCGAGCTCGACGAGTCCGGCGAAGACCTGTGGCTGCGGGCGGACAGCTACGCGCTGGTCCAGGCGATGGTTCATCTCGCCGCACGGGTCCATGAGGCTCACGCAGTGCGCCGCTTCGACCTGCGCGCCCGCCCGGCCGGCCGGCACGGCGAGATCGACATCGCCTGGGCTGGGGCGATCGTGGGAAGCGACGCGCTCTCCCTGTGGGAGGCGCAGCCGCTCGAGGCGGGCGCCGAGCAATCGCCGCTTACCGTGCGCGACATCCTCGAGCGGCACGGCGGCGAGGTGTGGTACCAGGCCTCCGGCGTGGGCGGCCTGCGCAGCGGCTGCTTCCGGCTGTTGATCCCGGCCGGGGAGCCCGCAACGGCGGGCGCCGCGCGCCTTGCCCGAAGCCGGCCCGAGTACTACGACTTCGACCTCTTCGGCGCCGGCGAGCTCGGCGGCGCCATGCACGAGGCGAAGCTCGCCACGCTTCGTTACACCGCGTTCGACACCGAGACCACCGGCCTGCAGCCTTCTGCGGGAGACGAGATCATCAGCATCGGGGCGGTCCGCA
Source organism: uncultured bacterium (assembly GCA_965233125.1). Lineage (GTDB taxonomy): Bacteria > Pseudomonadota > Gammaproteobacteria > Burkholderiales > SG8-39 > SCGC-AG-212-J23. The sequence goes on along the minus strand of CBDDRQ010000085.1, from coordinate 5,077 downwards.
TCGTCAACGGCAGGCTGCTGAGGAACGAAATCTACGAGCAGCTCGTCGACCCCGGCCGGCCCCTGAACCGGGCTTCGGCGCAGGTGCACGGCATCGAGGCTCGCGCCCTCAGCGGCCAGCCGCCGATTGGCGCGGTGCTCCCGGCGTTCCACCGCTTCTGCGAGGATACGGTCCTGGTTGCGCACAATGCCGCGTTCGACATGCGCTTTCTCGAGCTCAAGCGCGCCGCCACCGGCGTGCACTTCGCGCAGCCGGTGCTCGACACGCTCCTGCTCTCGGCGCTCCTGCATCCGTCCCTTCAGGATCACCGGCTCGAGGCGATCGCCGAGCGGCTTGGCGTGGATCCGATCGGACGGCACACTGCGCTCGGCGATGCGCTGCTGACGGGCGAGATCTTCCTCAAGCTGCTGCCGCTGCTTCTCGATCGCGGCATCGTCACCCTCGGGCAGGCGCTGAGCGCCTCGCGCGAGACATACTACGCGCGCGTGCAGTACTGATGGCCGATACCTACGCCCACCTCGAGCGTCGCATCGTCGCGGAGCAGCAGACCTTCGCCCGGCCGCTGCGCTCGCTGGTGAGGGGCGAGCCGCTGCTCTGCGATGCGGCGACCCCGCTCGCCGACGCCGCGGCGCAGATGCGCGCTCGAGGCGTAGGCTCCGTGATCGTCACGTCGGAGCGGGGCCGTCCGCTGGGCATCGTCACCTCGCACGACCTGGTGGGCGCCCTCGCGGACGGCGCCGGTGCGCGGCCGGTGGCCGAGCGCATGACACCCGAGCCGCTGGCGCTCCCGGCGCATGCGCTCGCCTACGAGGCGGCGCTCGCCATGCTGGCACGACGCATCCGCCACGTGCTGGTCATGGATGAGGGCCGCGTCATCGGCGTGGTATCGGAACGGGATCTCTTTTCCCTGCAGCGGCTGGGCCTGGGGGAGATCACCATGGAGATCCGGCTGGCGCAGGAGGTGAGCGTGGTCGCCGGCATCGCCGCGGAGCTGCGCAAGCTCAGCGTGCGCCTGGTGGAGCAGGGCGTGTCGGCCGAGCAGCTGACCTCGTTCGTTTCGGTGCTCAACGATCGCCTGTCGCAGCGCGTCATCGAGCTGGTGCGCAAGCGCCATGACCTGGAGCGAATCAGCTGGTGCTGGCTCGCCTTCGGCAGCGAAGGCAGGCTCGAGCAGACTTTCGCCTCCGATCAGGACAACGGTCTCGCCTTCCGCGCCCACGATGGCGCCGCACCCGGCGCCGTGCGCGCGCGGCTGCTGCCGTTCGCCCGCGACGTCAATGTCGCGCTCGACGCCTGCGGCTTCGCGCTCTGCGGCGGAAACGTCATGGCATCCAATCCCGAGCTTTGCCTTTCCCTCGACGAGTGGCGGCAAAAGATGGCCGGATGGATCGAGTCCTCGGTGCCCAAAGCCCTGCTCTGGTCGGTGATCTGCTTCGACTTCCGTCCCCTGTACGGTGACATGTCGCTCGCCGGGGCGCTTCGCGCCTGGGTGCAGGAGCTGATCCCCCGCCATCCCGCGTTCCTGCGACACATGGCCGAGAATGCGCTGCGCGCCCAGCCTGCGATCGGCCGGCTCGGCGGCTTCGTCACCGACGACGTCCCCGGCGCGGAAAGGACCATCGATCTCAAGGGTCGGGGAGCGAAGATCATCATCGATGCCGCGCGCATTTTCGCGCTTGCGCATGGCGTGGCGCAGACCAATACTGCGGAGCGGCTGCGCTCGGCCCGCGCTGCCATGGGCATGAGCGAGGCCGAGGCGGGCGCGGCCGTCGACGCTTTCTTCGTCATGCAGGCGATACGGCTGCGTCTCCAGGCCGGCGCGCCGGCGGCCGGCGCCGGCCTGCAGAACCGGCTCGACCCGGGCAGTCTCGGGCGGCTGGAGACCACGTTGCTCAAGGAATCGCTGCGCGTCGCGCGCGAGCTGCAGGAGCGCCTGGCGCTCGACTACAAGCTTTGAGGGCGCGACAAGGGATAAAATCGGCGCTCCGGAGAGATGGCCGAGCGGCTTAAGGCGCACGCTTGGAAAGCGTGTGTACGTTAACAGCGTACCGTGGGTTCGAATCCCACTCTCTCCGCCACCCACAAAGAAAAGCGCCCTCCGGGCTTTCGCCTGCAGGGCGCTTGAAACCATCGCGCGGATCGGCGCGATGGAGGAGGATGAATCAGCTTGCAGCATAGCGCCCGCTCCTTCGCGCGTCCTGACGCGAGCCTGACAGGCGACTTACGGGAGTCGATGACTTACAATTCGAAGCGGCGGGCCTCCCCGCATTGCAGTCTGGTGAACCTGGTCAGGTCCGGAAGGAAGCAGCCACAGCCGGTCCCTGCAAGTGCCGGGGGTCAGGCTCGCCACTAATTGAGCAACCGATGAGCTATCAAGTACTTGCCCGCAAGTGGCGGCCGCGGGATTTCGGCAGCCTGGTGGGGCAAGAGCACGTCGTGCGGGCACTGCGTCACGCGCTCGAGCAAAACCGCCTGCATCACGCCTACTTGTTCACCGGCACGCGGGGCGTCGGCAAGACGACGCTGGCGCGCATTCTGGCGAAGTGCCTCAATTGCGAGACGGGCGTGACGCCGCAGCCCTGCGGCAAGTGCTCTGCCTGCGTCGAGATCGACGCCGGCCGCTTCGTCGATCTGCTGGAGGTCGATGCCGCCACGAATACGCGCATCGAGGAGATGCGCCAGCTCCTGGAGACGGCGCAGTACTCGCCGACGCGCGGCCGCTTCAAGGTGTACGTCATCGACGAGGTGCATCAGCTTTCCGGGCATGCCTTCAACTCGATGCTGAAGACGCTCGAGGAGCCGCCCGAGCATGTCAAGTTCATCCTGGCGACCACCGATCCACAGAAGATCCCGGTGACGGTGCTCAGCCGCTGCCTGCAGTTCAACCTGAAGCAGATGCCTCCCGCGGCCATTGTCTCGCATCTGCAAAAGGTGCTTGTCGCGGAAGGAATCGAATACGAGGCCGAGGCCCTGCCGTTGGTGGCGCGCGCCGCCGCGGGCAGCATGCGCGACGCCCTGTCGCTTCTCGACCAGGCGATCGCGCACGGCGGCAACCGGGTGGCCGCCGGCCCGGTGCGCGAGATGCTGGGTACCATCGACCAGGGCTATCTGCTCGGCTTGCTCGCTGCGCTCGCGGGCGCGGACGCCGCGACGGTTCTGCGGACGGCCGACGAGATGCAGGCGCGCAGCCTGTCGTTCGACCAGGCGCTCGCCGACCTGGCGGGCCTGCTGCTGAAGCTCGCGCTCCTCCAGTCGCTCCCCGAGGCGCTCGATGCCGAGCTCCCGGAGCGCACGCAGCTCGCCGAGCTCGCCGGCCGCCTGGATCCAGAACTGGTGCAGCTCTACTACCAGATCGCGCTGCAGGGAAGGGTGGATCTGCCTCTCGCCCCCGACGAGCACGCCGGTTTCGTCATGACGCTCCTGCGCATGCTGGCCTTCCGCCCCGAAGGGACCCGGCCGGCCGTCCCGCGCAGCGAGAGCGCGAAGCCGCGGCCCGCCGCTTCGCCGGGCGCCCGGTCGGGCGACTGGCCGCAGCTCATCGAGCGGCTGTCCCTCGCCGGCGCGGCGCGCGAGCTGGCGCGCAACGCCGAGCTGCAGAGCCAGGACGGCGGGCGCTTCGAGCTCGTCGTGCCGAAATCGAAGGCCTACCTCGCCGAGCGCAGCTACCAAGACAAGCTGAAGGCGGCGCTCGAGAGCCACTTCGGATCCGCCGTGACGCTCAAGGTCGCGATCGGAGAAACGTCGGGAGCGAGCGCTGCCGCGCTCGAGGCGGGCGAGCGGGACGCACGCCGCGCCGAGGCGCAGCGAGCGGTACAGTCCGACGGCTTCGTGAAAGATCTCGTCAACCTGTTCGACGGCAAGGTCGTCGACTCCACTCCCCGGGAAGATCGCAAATGAAGGGCAATATCGGCCAGTTGATGAAGCAAGCCCAGCAGATGCAGGAGAACATGCGCCGCATGCAGGAGCAGCTCGCGACCCTCGAGGTGGAAGGGCAGTCCGGGGCGGGCATGGTGAAGGTGCAGATGACCTGCAAGCACGAGGTCAAGCGCGTCAGCATCGATCCCAGCCTTCTCGGCGACGACCGCGAAATGCTCGAGGACCTGGTGGCAGCGGCGTTCAACGATGCGTCGCGTCGCGTCGAGTCCACCATCGCGGAGAAGATGAGCGGCATGACGGCAGGGCTGGGCCTGCCCGCCGGCTTCAAGCTGCCGTTTTGAAGAACAGCGCCGTCCCGGGCTCGCAGGCGCTCGACCGCCTGGTCGAAGCGCTCCGCGTGCTGCCGGGCGTAGGGCCGCGCTCGGCGCAGCGCATGGCCTACCATCTGCTGCAGAATGACCGCGTGGGCGCCGAGCGCCTAGCGCAGGCCCTCGCAGGTGCGCTCGCTGGCGTGCGTCGCTGCGCCAAGTGCAACAATTTCACCGAGGACGAGATCTGCGCCCTGTGCCGCTCGCCGCGGCGCGACCCTTCGCTCCTGTGCATCGTCGAGACGCCGGCCGACCTGTCGATGGTGGAGCAGACCTTGAGCTACTCGGGGATGTATTTCGTGCTGATGGGCCGGCTTTCGCCGCTCGACGGGGTCGGCCCGAGGGACGTCGGGCTCGATCGCCTGCAGGCGCGGGTTGCCGGGGGGGAGGTGCGCGAGGTCATCCTCGCCACCAACTTCACCAACGAAGGCGAGGCGACGGCGCATTACATCGCCGAGATGCTGCGATCGCGCGAGTTGCGCGTGAGCCGCATCGCCCGCGGCGTCCCGCTGGGCGGGGAGCTCGAGTACGTCGACGCCGGCACCATCTCCCAGGCGCTGCTGGAGCGACGGGAAATCTAGGGCACCTGTCGCTGCCTGAACGACGTCCCACCCGGCCGCCGAGCAGCGGGGGACTTTCCGTCGTAAATCGTTGACACGGTTTTCCGTGGCCCGCTATAATCTTTGTCTCTTCGGGCGCGGGGTGGAGCAGTCTGGCAGCTCGTCGGGCTCATAACCCGAAGGTCAGAGGTTCAAATCCTCTCCCCGCAACCAACGCTCTTTAAAAATTCGCAGCCGATAGGTGTGGGCGCTTGATCGGAAGGCGCCACGCGC
>CBDDRQ010000084.1:0-2787 GCA_965233125.1 uncultured bacterium | reverse complement strand
TGATTTCTATCGGTTCAAGGACCGATCGGAATGGCTGAGCTCAGGTTTCCGCGAATACTTCAATCCGGCCTCGGCCTGCATCGTCGAGTGGCCGGAGCGGGCTGCGCCCGATCTGGCGCCGCCGGATCTCGAGCTCGAGCTGGAGTTCGCGGGCGAGGGACGCCGCGCCCGGCTCGTGGCGCACACGCCGGCTGGCGAGTCCTGGCTGTCCTCGCTGCGCTTTTCTTCCTAGGCAGCGCCGAGGCGCAGGTCCTGGCGAGCCGCATCTGGCCCTCGCCGGACTACACGCGGCTGACCATCGAGACCAAGCAGGAAATTCTGTACGAATTTTTCGCGCTCAAGGATCCGGAGCGACTGGTGCTCGACCTGCAGGTCGACGAGATCACGCCAGCGCTCGCCGAGCTGGCCGGAAAGGTGAGCGGCGAGGACCCCTACCTGCAGGGGCTGCGGGTGGCCTTCAACCGCCCCGGCGTCGTGCGCGTGGTGCTCGACCTCAAGTCCGAGGTGAAGCCGCAGGTCTTCAAGCTCAAGCCGATCGGGGAATACGGCTACCGCATCGTGCTCGACCTGCATCCGTTGCAGGCGATCGACCCGCTGATCGCGCTCATCAAGGAGAGCGAGAAGCGCAAGCAGCAACCCGACCGCCAGGCGGTGGCGAGGCTCGCCACCATCGTAATCGATCCCGGCCACGGCGGCGAGGACCCGGGCGCGATCGGCCGCCGCGGCACCCGCGAGAAAGACGTGACGCTGATGATCGCGAAGCGCCTGAAAACGCTCATCGACGCGGAGCCGAACATGCGTGCCCTGCTCACCCGCGACCGCGATTACTTCCTGCCGCTGCGCACGCGCGTAGACAAGGCCCGCGACGTGAAGGCGGATCTGCTGGTGTCGATCCATGCCGACGCCTTCACCCGGCGCAACGTGCGCGGCTCCTCCGTATTCGCGCTGTCGGACCGGCGCGCCACCTCGGAGCTGGCCCGCGCGCTGGCCAACAAGGAAAACGAAGCGGACCTCATCGGCGGCGTCAAGCTCGTGGGCAAGGAAGACCACGTCGTGCGCACCATCATGGATCTCTCGCAGACCGCCACCATCGACTACAGCCTGCGTCTGGGCAACGCGGTGCTGCGCCGGCTGGGCACCGTCAACGATCTGCACAAGCCCAGCGTCGAGCAGGCGAGCTTCGCGGTGCTCACCGCGCGGGACGTGCCCTCGATCCTGGTCGAGACGGCATTCATCTCCAACCCGGAGGAGGAGCGCCGTCTGGGCGACGAGTCCTACCAGGACCAGCTCGCCCGCGCGCTGCTCGAAGGCATCCGCGACTACATCGCCAAGCACCCGCCGCGGCCTGCCTCACCCCTCGCGCTGAACTGACGCTTTTTTCGTCCAGGCTGATCTTCCTTTCATCCAGGCGACGATTCCGGGGGTGATCGAGAGCAGCACGATCGCCACGATCACCACCGTCAGGTTCGACTTGACCGCCGGAATGTTGCCGAAGAAGTAGCCCGCGAGGCAGAGCGACCCCACCCAGAGCAGCGCGCCCGCCACGCAGAAGGCGATGTAGCGTGCGTACGGCATCGCGCCCAGGCCGGCGACGAAGGGCACGTAGGTGCGAATGATCGGCATGAAGCGCGCGATGATGATGGTCTTGCCGCCGTGGCGCTCGTAGAAGTCGTGGGTACGCTGCAGGTACGCCGGGTTGACCCAGCGGGCAAGGAGCCGCCGACCCGCGGAACGGCCAATCCAATAATTGACGTTGTCGCCGCACAGCGCGGCCGCCACCAGCACCGCCATCACCAGGCCGATGTCCATCCCGCCCGCGGCGGCGAGCGTGCCGACCACGAACAGCAGCGAGTCTCCCGGCAGGAACGGCGTCACCACCAGCCCGGTCTCGCAGAACACGATGACGAAGAGCAGCGCGTAAACCCACACGCCGTGCTGCGCGACGAACGCCGCGAGGTGCGCGTCGAGATTCACCGCGAGGTCCCACGCCCAGGCGAGGAGTTCCATCGGCCGGATTCTATATACTCTTCCCGTGCCGGCCATTCGCGTCCTTCCCGAGCTTCTCGTGAGCCAGATAGCGGCGGGCGAGGTGGTCGAGCGGCCCGCCTCGGTGCTGAAGGAGCTGCTCGAGAACAGCCTCGACGCCGGGGCGCGCGCGATCGCGGTGACGCTCGACGAGGGCGGCGCGCGGCGCATCCAGGTCGACGACGACGGCCAGGGCATGGCGCGCGAGGACCTGGCGCTGGCGCTCGCCCGGCACGCCACCAGCAAGATCGGCAGCCTCGAGGACCTCGAGGCGGTCGCCACTATGGGCTTCCGCGGCGAGGCGCTCGCGTCGATCGCCTCGGTGTCGCGCCTGACGCTCGCCTCGCGCACGCGCGACGCGCCGCACGGCAGCGTGATCCACGCCGAAGGCGCACGCGCCGGCGAGCCCGAGCCGGCCGCGCGCGCCCCGGGCACGACGGTCGAGGTGGCCGAGCTGTACTTCAACACGCCGGCGCGCCGCAAGTTCCTGCGCACCGAGGCCACCGAGTTCGGCCATTGCGACGAGGCGTTCCGGCGCATCGCGCTGGCGCGGCCGCAGGTCGCCTTCTCGCTCAAGCACAACGGCCGCGTCAGCCGCCACCTGCGGCCGCAGAGCGCCGCCGAGCGCGCTGCCGCGCTGCTCGGCCAGGATTTCTCGAACAGAACTGTTCTGATTGAGGAACAAAGCGGCCGGCTTGCGCTCACCGGCCTCGCCGGCCTGCCGCAGGCCGCCACGGCGCGGGCCGATACGCAATACTTCTT
>CBDDRQ010000083.1:0-9510 GCA_965233125.1 uncultured bacterium | reverse complement strand
CCGCTCGAGGCCTACGCCAAGCAGAGCAGCAACGGGCTGATGATGGGCCTGGAGTACCTCACCGGCGGCACCATGCAGGTGCTCGGCCGCAAGATCGTGGTGATCGAGAAGGACTCGCAGCTGAAGCCCGACATCGGCAAGGCGCACCTCGCCGCGGCCTTCGGCGACGACAAGGCCGACATCGCCATCGGGCCGGTCGGCTCGGGCGTGGCGCTCGCCATGCTGCCGGTCGCCGAGGAGTACAAGAAGATCCTCATCGTCGAGCCCGCGGTCGCCGACCAGATCACCGGCGACAAGTGGAACCGCTACATCTTCCGCACCGCGCGCAACTCCACCCAGGACGCGGTGGCCGGCGCGGCCGCGCTGCCGCCCGACGCGCAGATCGCCACGCTCGCGCAGGACTACGCGTTCGGCCGCGACGGCGTGAAGGCCTTCAAGGAGGCCCTCGCCTCGGTGGGCTCGAAGGCGAAGATCGTGCACGAGGAATACGCGCCGCAGCAGACCACCGACTTCACCGCGCCGGCGCAGCGCATCTTCGGCGCGCTGAAGGACAAGCCCGGGCGCAAGGTCATCGTCGTCATCTGGGCCGGCGCGCACCCGATGGCGAAGCTGATGGACCTCAAGCCCGAGCGCTACAACATCGAGATCGCCCCCGGCGGCAACATCCTGCCGGCGATGAAGGGCTGGAAGGACTTCGCCGGCACCGAGGGCGCGATCTACTACTACTACGCCTTCCCCAAGAACAAGATGAACGACTGGCTGGTCGCCGAGCACCAGAAGCGCTTCGGCGCGCCGCCGGACTTCTTCACCGCGGGGGGCTTCGCCGCGGCGAGCGCGGTGGTGAGCGGCATCAAGCGCGCCGGCGGCACCGACACCGAGAAGCTGATCACCGCGATGGAAGGCATGTTCTTCGACACGCCCAAGGGCACGATGGGCTTCCGCAAGGAGGACCACCAGGCGCTGCAGCCGATGTACCACTTCCGAATCAAGAAGGAGCAGAAGAGCGAGTGGGACCTGCTCGAGCTGGTGAAGGAGATCCCGGCCTCGCAGCTGCCGATTCCGATCCGCAACAAGAAATAAGGGGCCCGGGGTGGAACACCCCGTCCTCGAAACGCACGGCCTGACCATCCGCTTCGGCGGGCACGTCGCGGTGAACGCGGTGTCGTGCGCCTTCCGGCCCGGCACCCTCACCGCGATCGTCGGGCCGAACGGCGCGGGCAAGACGACCTACTTCAACCTCGTCTCGGGGCAGCTCAGGGCGACGAGCGGGCGCGTGTCGCTCTACGGCGAGGACATCAGCGCGCTGTCGGCCTCGCAGCGCACCCACCGCGGCATCGGCCGCGCCTTCCAGCTCACCAACCTCTTCCCGCGCCTCACCGTGCTCGAGAACGTGCGCCTCGCGGTGCAGTCGCGCGCCGGCCGCGGGCGCGACCTGTGGTCGATGTGGGGCCGCCACGTCGAGCTCGTCGAGAAGGCCGAGCACTTCCTCGAGCGCGTCGCGCTCGCCGCGCGGCGCGACGCGCTCGCCGCCACCCTGCCGCACGGCGACCAGCGCAAGCTCGAGGTCGCCATCCTGCTCGCGCTCGAGCCCGACGTCTTCATGTTCGACGAGCCGACCGCCGGGATGAGCGTCGATGAAGTGCCGGTGATTTTGAAACTGATCGAAGACATAAAACGGATGGGTGACAAGACCATCCTGCTGGTCGAGCACAAGATGGACGTGGTGCGCTCCCTCGCCGACCGCATCATCGTGCTGCACCAGGGCGAGCTCGTCGCCGACGGCGCGCCCGCCGAGGTGATCGCTTCGCCCATCGTGCAGGAAGCCTACCTCGGGGTCGCGCGTGCCTGATCTGCGAAGCCCGCTTCTCGATCTGCGGGGCGTCAACACCCACATCGGGCAGTACCACATCCTCCAGGGTGTCGATCTCTCCGTGCTGGCGAACTCGTTGACGATGCTTCTGGGGCGCAACGGCGCCGGCAAGACCACCTGCCTGCGCACCATCATGGGATTGTGGCGAGCGTCAGCCGGACGCGTCCTTTATGAAAACAAATCCATTGAGGATCTGCAGACGCCGGACATCTCCCGGCTCGGCATCGCCTACGTGCCGGAGAACATGGGCATCTTCGCCGGCCTGACGGTGCGCGAGAACCTCGTCCTCGCCGCGCGCGCGGGCGACCCGGACGACACGCGCCTGGAGCGGATCTTCCGGCTGTTCCCGGCGATGAAGACGTTCTGGCACTCGCACGCCGGCAACCTCTCGGGCGGGCAGAAGCAGATGCTCGCGATCTCGCGCGCCATCGTCGAGCCGAGAAAGCTGCTGCTGGTCGACGAGCCGACCAAGGGGCTCGCCCCCGCCGTCATCGCCGCGATGATCGAGGCGTTCCGCGAGCTCAAGCGCGACACCACGCTGCTGGTGGTCGAGCAGAACTTCCACTTCGCGCGCTCGCTGGGCGACGCGGCGGCGGTGATGGATTCCGGGCGCATCGTGCACACCGGCGACATGGCCGCGCTCGCCTCGGACGAGGCGCTCATGCAGCGCCTGCTCGGCCTTTCCTTGGTTTCTCATGAATAAGCACCTGCCGTTGGCGCTGGTGCCGGTGCTCGCCCTCGCGGCGCTGCCGCTCGTGGGCAGCCTGCCGACCTGGGTGACGCTCACCGTCGCCGGCCTGGCGATGGGGATGATGATCTTCATGATGGCCTCGGGCCTCACGCTGGTGTTCGGCCTGATGGACGTCCTCAACTTCGCGCACGGCATCTTCATCTCGGTGGGCGCCTACGGCGCCGCGACCGTGCTCACGCGCATGGCGAAGCAGATGGAGGCCGAGTCCCTCGCCTCCGACCTCTCGGCCATGCTGCCCGCGGTCGCCGCCGCGATCGCGCTCGCCGCCGTGCTCGGCTGGTTCTTCGAGCGCGTGCTCATCCGCCCGGTGTACGGCGACCACCTGAAGCAGATCCTCATCACCATGGGCGGCCTGATCGTGTTCGAGCAGCTGATCCACGTGGTGTGGGGCGCCGACATCATCCCGCTGCCGCGCCCCGGCGCGATCACCGGCTCCTTCATCGTCGGCGAGGCGGCGATCGAGCGCTACCGCGTCGCGGCAGTGGTGGTCGGCCTCGCGGTGTTCGCGGCGCTGTGGCTGGTGCTCAACCGCACGCGCATCGGGCTGCTCGTGCGCGCCGGCGTGGAGAACCCGGAGATGGTCGAGTCGCTGGGCTACCGCATCCGGCGCCTGTTCGTCGGCGTGTTCGTCGCCGGCTCGGGCCTGGCGGGCCTGGGCGGCGCGATGTGGGCGATGTACCAGGAGCAGGTCACGCCGCAGATGGGCATGCAGGTGCTGGTGGTGGTCTTCATCGTCGTCATCATCGGCGGCCTGGGCTCGATCGGCGGCTGCTTCGTCGGCGCCCTGCTGGTCGGCCTGATGGCGAACTACACCGGCTTCCTCGCGCCCAAGCTCGCGCTCGGCTCGAACATCCTGCTCATGGTCCTGGTGCTCCTGTGGCGCCCGCGCGGGCTTTACCCCGTGGGTAAATCGTGAGTATTCCGGTGGGGAAAGCATGAGCAGGGCGCTGCCTTTTGCCGCCCCCCTGTCAAGGGGGGGATCGAGCGGGTTTTTCGCGAGCGGGGGGTTGGTTTTCGGTTTGCATACCGGCCATGGTGAGAGCGGCCGGGAAGGCCAAAATGGGTACGATCGTACCCATTTCGAACCCTCCCCAAAATCAACCCCCCGCTCGCCTGCCGCTGCGCGGCAGGCTCACGACCCCCTTGTCAGGGGGTCGGCGTGATCGCCCGCATCCTTTCCGGCGACCTGCCGCGCAGCAGGGTGCTCGCGGTGCTTCTGGTCGCCATCGCCGTGTGCCTGGTCCTCGCGCCGTTCATCTTCCCCGGCACGCGCTCGCTCAACGTCGCGGCGAAGGTGGCGGTGTTCATCCTGCTGGTGGCGAGCTACGACCTGCTGCTCGGCTACACCGGCATCGTCTCGTTCGCGCACACCATGTTCTTCGGCATCGGCGGCTACGGCGTGGGCATCGCGATGGCGAAGCTGGGCGCCGGCTGGCTGGCGCTCGCCACGGGAATCTTCATTGCATTGACGACCAGCCTGCTCATTGCCCTCGCCATCGGCCTGCTCTCGCTGCGCGTGCGGGCGATCTTCTTCGCCATGATCACGCTCGCGGTGGCGTCTTTCTTCCAGATCCTCGCCTCGCAGCTTTCGGACTTCACCGGCGGCGAGGACGGGCTCAGCTTCCGCGTGCCCGAGCTGCTGCGCAGCCGCCTGGCGGCGTACTACGTGGTGCTCGCGGTCGCCGCGGCGCTCTTCCTCGCCCTGCTGCGCGTGGTCAACTCGCCGTTCGGGCGCGTGCTGCTGTCGATCCGCGAGAACGAGTTCCGCTCGGTGGCGATCGGCTACCGGCTGGTGACCTACCGCACCGTGGCGAACTGCCTGGCGGCGCTCGGCGCCACGGCGGCCGGCGTGCTCTACGCGCTGTGGCTGCGCTACACCGGGCCCGACACCACGCTCTCCTTCAGCATCATGATCGACATCCTGCTGATGGTGGTGATCGGCGGCATGGGCACGATGTACGGCCCGGTGCTCGGCGCGACCCTCTTCGTCGTGGCGCAGAACTACCTGCAGGACCTGATGAAGCTCGCCTCCGAAGCCGCCGCCGGGATTCCCCTGCTGCCGCAGCTGCTGCACCCCGACCGGTGGCTGCTGTGGCTGGGCGTGCTTTTCATCCTGTGCGTGTACTACTTCCCCACCGGCGTCGTCGGGCGCCTGCGCCGATGAACTCCCGCTACGCCCTCTGCGAGGGCCGCGAGATCCACTACACCGAGTGGGGCAGCCGCGATGCCGAGGCGGTGATCGCCTGGCACGGCCTCGCGCGCACCGGCCGCGACATGGACGACATCGCCGCGCACCTCGCGAGCCGCTATCGCGTCATCTGCCCGGACACCATCGGGCGCGGCCTGTCGCAATGGAGCCCGGCGCCCGAGCGCGAGTACTGCCTCGATTTCTACGCCCGGATCGCAGTGTCCTTGATGAAAGAGATCCGCATCGAGAAATGCCATTGGCTCGGAACCTCCATGGGCGGCGCCCTGGGCATCCGGCTCGCGGCGGGCGCGCTGCGCGGGCGCATCCGGCGCCTGGTGCTGAACGACATCGGCCCGCAGCTGGGGCCGGCCGCCGTCGAGCGCATCCGCGGCTATGCCGGAAAGCCTCCCGCCTTCGACCGGATGAGCGAGCTCGAGGCGTACTTCCGTGCCATCTACAAGCCTTACGGCTTCCTCTCGGACGCGCAGTGGCGCCGGCTCGCCGAGACCTCGGCGCGGCGCACCGCCGACGGGCGCGTCACGCCGCATTACGACCCGAACATGGTGATGCAGTTCGAGCACCACCCCGCCGACTACGATCAATGGCAGGCCTACGACGCGATCGACGTACCGACGCTCTGCCTGCGCGGCGAGAGCTCCGACCTGCTCCTTCCCGAGGTCGCGGACGAGATGCGCCGCCGCGGCCCGCGCGCCGAGGTCGTCACCATCCCCGGCTGCGGCCACGCCCCGGCGCTCAACGTCCCCGGGCAGTTCGCGCTGATCGAGCGCTTCCTGGACCGGAAGTAGCGTCAGCTCGGCGGCGGCACGCGAGGCGTCGGGCGGCGCGCCGCGAACGCCAGTCCGACCGCCGCCAGGGCGAACAGCGGGCCGAAGGCCCATCCCGCCCACTTGAAGAGCACCAGGATGTGCGTCGCCTTCGACAGGGCTATGGCCATGGCGAAGCAGAAGAGCGAGGCGGCAGCGCAGGCGAGCGCGAGCAGGATCAGCAGCCAGGGCGGGCCGTCCCGGACCACGGCATCCACGATCTGCGCGGGAAGAGGCTCGGCTTTCCGCCGGTCGCCTTGCTCGAGCATGTCCATGGCGCGCTCGAGCCGCGGGTCGCCCAGCTGCCGTGCCCTTTCCCTGAGGACTTCCCATTTCTTATCCATACAGGTCGCCACTATACCGGCGGCCGCGTCAGGGCGTCATCGGGTCGTGCTTCTCCTCCTCCTCCCCGGTCTTCGCGCGGACGTTGATGAAGCGCGCGAGGAACAGGCCCGCCTCGTAGAGGATGCACATCGGCACCGCGAGCATGAACTGCGAGAGGACATCCGGCGGGGTGACGATCGCGGCGACCACGAAGGCGCCGACGACCACGTAGGGCCGCGCCTCGCGCAGCTTCTCCAGGCTCACCAGGCCCATGCGCACCAGCACCACCACCACGATCGGGATCTCGAAGGTGATGCCGAAGGCGAGGAACATGGTGATGACGAAGCTGAAGTAGGCCTCGATGTCGGGCGCCGGGGTGATCGACTTGGGCGCGAAGTCGTGGATGAAGGCGAACACCTTGCCGAAGACGAAGAAGTAGCAGAAGCCCACGCCGAGGAAGAACAGCACCGTGCTCGCCACCACCAGCGGCAGGGCGAAGCGCCGCTCGTTCTCGTACAGGCCCGGCGCGACGAACGCCCAGGCCTGGTAGAGCACCCAGGGCAGCGCGACCATGAACGCGAGCAGGGCGGTGACCTTGACCGGCACCATGAACGGCGTGATCACGCCGGTGGCGATCATCTTCGCCCCCTGCGGCAGGGCGTTCATGAGCGGCAGCGCCAGCACGTCGTAGATCGGCCCGCTGCCGGGCCACAGGAACAGCGCGACGAAGAGCACCCCCACCGCGGCAACCGCCCGCACCAGGCGGTTGCGCAGCTCGACCAGGTGCGAGATGAAGCTTTCCTGGTCGCTCATGCCTTCTTGGCTTCTTCCGCGGGCTTGTCTTCCGTCATCGCTTTCGCGGCGTCGTTCAGCTCGGTCTCGGTCTTGTGCAGCTCGGTGCTCACCGAGGACTCCATCTCGCTTGCCGCCTGCTGCATCGAGTCGCGCATCTTGCGCAGCTCGTCGAGCTCGATCTCGCGGCTGATGTCGGCCTTGACGTCGGAGACGTAGCGCTGCAGCCGCCCGGCGAGGTGCCCGACGGTGCGCGCCATGCGCGGCAGCTTCTCGGGCCCGATCACGATCAACGCGACCAGTCCGATCACCATCAGCTCGGTAAACGCTATGTCGAACATGGGCTAGAGAACAAAAAGGCGCCCGCGGGGGCGCCTTGGCTCGGAGGTGGTGGCCGGCTCAGACCTTGTGCTCGGTCCTGCCCTTCACTTCGCCTTCGACCGTCTTGCCGGTAACCTGGGGCGCGTCGGCGGGCTTCTCCGAGCTGCCTTCGCGCATGCCGTCCTTGAATCCCCGCACCGCACCGCCGAGGTCAGCGCCCATGTTGCGCAGCTTCTTGGTGCCGAAGATCAGCATCACGATGACCAGGACGATCAGCCAATGCCAGATGCTGAACGAACCCATATGTGTCTCCTATCCGCTCCTAGTTGCGCCGCCGGATCTGGCCCGGGAGAGCATCGGACCGAGAGGGTCCGGGCCGCCGAGCACGTGCATATGGACATGATACACCTCCTGGTGCCCCACCCGGCCGGTGTTGATGATGGTGCGGAAGCCCTCGGCCGCGCCTTCCTTGCGGGCGAGCGCCCCGGCGACCGCGAGCATGCGGCCCAGCGCCTTCTCGTGCCCTGCGGCCACGTCGTACAGCGTCGGCACGTGCTGCTTCGGGATCACTAGCAGGTGCACCGGCGCCTGCGGCCGCACGTCGTGGAAGGCGAGCACCAGCTCGTCCTCGTGCGCTTTCTTTGCCGGGATCTCGCCGCGCAGGATCTTGCAGAAAATGCAATCGGGATCGGTCATTTTTTCCGGGATGCCTTCTCGTCGATGCCCGAGATGCCCTCGCGCCGGTGCAGCTCCGCGAGCACGTCGCCCGGCCCCAGGCCGTGGCGCGCGAGCACGATCAGGCAGTGGAACCACAGGTCGGCGACCTCGCGCACCAGCGCGAGGCGCTCGCCGCCCTTCGCGGCGAGCACCGTCTCGGTCGCTTCCTCGCCGATCTTCTTCAGCAGCGCGTCCTCGCTGCCCGAAAGAAGGCCGGCGACGTAGGACTTGCCCGCATCGCCCTTCTTGCGCTCCTCGATCGTCGCGGCGAGCCGCTCGAGGGTCTCGTAAAGTCCCGGTTTCATTTTTTGTAGATGAGCGATGGATCCTTGAGCACCGGATCGACCGCCACCCACCTCCCGTCCTCGAGTTTGCGGAAAAAGCAGCTTTCGCGCCCGGTGTGGCAGGCGATGCCGCCCGCCTGCTCCACCTTGAGCAGCACCGCGTCGGCGTCGCAGTCCAGGCGCACCTCCAGAACCTTCTGCACGTGCCCCGACTCCTCGCCCTTGCGCCACAGTTTCTTGCGCGAGCGCGACCAGTACACCGCCTGCCGCGTCTCGACGGTCTGCTGCAGGGCTTCGCGGTTCATCCACGCCACGGTCAGCACCCGCCCGGACTTGTGGTCCTGGGTGACGACCGCGATAAGGCCGCTCTCGTTCCAGGGGACTTCGTCGAGGAAGCTCATGCAAGAGCCTTGCGCACGAAATCAGGGACAGACCACGTTTTCCCCAGCGTAAGCGCGAACCGGGACGAAAACGTGGTCTGTCCCTGTTTTTCGGGGTTCAAAGTCTTACCTCTATTCCGCGCGAGTGCATGTGCTCCTTGGCATCGCGCACGGTGAGCTCGCCGAAGTGGAACACGCTCGCCGCGAGCACCGCGTCGGCGCGGCCCTCGAGCACGCCGTCGGCGAAGTGCTCGAGCTTGCCGACGCCGCCGGAGGCGATGACCGGCACCTCCACCGCCAGAGACACGGCGGCGGTGAGGCCGAGGTCGAAACCGTCCTTGGTGCCGTCGCGGTCCATGCTGGTGAGCAGGATCTCGCCCGCGCCCGCCTGCTGCATGCGCTTCGCCCAGTCGACCGCGTCGAGGCCGGTCGGCTTGCGCCCGCCGTGCGTGAACACTTCCCATGACGAGCCGCTCCTTTTCGCATCGATGGCGACGACGATGCACTGGCAGCCGACGATCCCCGATGCCTCGCGCACGAGCTCCGGGTTCTGCACCGCGGCGGTATTGATCGAGACCTTGTCGGCGCCAGCGTTGAGCAGCCGCCGCACGTCCTCGACCCGGCGCACGCCGCCGCCCACGGTAAGCGGGATGAACACGCGCTGCGCCACCGCCTCGATGACGTGCAGCAGGATGTCGCGCTCGTCCGAGCTCGCGGTGATGTCGAGGAAGCACAGCTCGTCCGCGCCCTGCTCGTCGTAGCGCGAGGCGATCTCGACCGGGTCGCCCGCGTCGCGCAGGCCGACGAAGTTCACCCCTTTCACCACCCGCCCGGCGGTCACATCCAAGCACGGGATGACGCGCTTCGCCAGGGGCATCTCAGGCCTTCCCGGTGGCCTTGTCGGCGGCGGCCTGCGCGGCCTTGAGCTCGATCTTGCCCTCGTAGAGCGCGCGCCCGGCGATGGCGCCGATGATGCCCTCGGGGACGAGCTTCGCGCAGATGGTCTCGATGTCCTTGACGCTGTTCAGCCCGCCCGAGGCGATGATCGGCGTCTTCAGC
>CBDDRQ010000082.1:0-10549 GCA_965233125.1 uncultured bacterium | reverse complement strand
CACCGGATCGACGCAGAATCCCGACGAGCGGCCGTAGGTGGTGAGCACCATGCGGTCTCCCTCGCGCTGGCGCACGAAGCACAGGCCGCGCTGGCCCTCGTGCAGCCGGCAGTCGCGCGGGCACAGGTCGCACTGGATGCGCCCGTCGGGCAGCGCGTGCCACCAGCGCCCGGGGCTCACTCGATCCATTTGATCACCCGGTAGCGCGAGACCCGGCAGCGCGCAAGAGGCGCCTCGGGCGCGAGTCCTGCCTTCCTCATCAGCTCGCCCATGAAACGCCGCGGCTCGGGCAGCGTCTCCCAGACCTGGGGAAGAAAGGTGCCGCGCCGGCCGGCGCTCTCGAGGATCACGCCGTCCTCGCCGGGGCGCAGCTGCGCAAGGAGGTCCTCCTCGTCGGCGAAGCGCAGCGGCTTGGGCGCGGAGAGCAGCGATACCTCCACGCGGCACTGCGGCCATTCATCGGCAGTGAGCGCGGCGAAGCGCGGATCGCGGAAAGCCGCGCCGCGCGCGTTCTCGGCGACGTCGGCCCCGAGCGCTCGCACCGCGTCGAGGCTGCCGACGCAACCGCGCAGGGCGCCCGCGCGCATGAGGGTGACGAAGCTCGCGCCGGCCTGGGCGAGCCAGTGTTCGCGCTTTTCGATCGGATCCTTCTTCTGCAGCTCTGCCTCGATCGATGCGCGCGCAATGGAGAGCAGCGTGCTGCCCGCGTCGGCGTGCGACACGCCCTCGCCCTCGTGCAGCGCCAGCGCCCCGTACCCCACCACCTGGCCTTTGCCGCCCGCGGTGTCGCCCGAGTTGCACGCGGCGAGCAGGCGGATGGCCATGCGCCGCTTCTTCGCCACCGAGAGCAGGCCGTTGAGCGGCGTCGCGCCGCAGGCCTCCTCGTGGTCGATGTCGGTAGCGAAGCCGCGCAGGCGCTCGAGCGTCGCCTGATCGATCCGCTTCGCCTCGTCGTAGGCGTGGTAGTGCGACAGGTCCGTGGAGATCACGATCAGCGTCTCCGGGCCGCCCCAAAGCCGCTCGAGCACCTCGGCGACCTCCTGAACGCTCGCCGTGCCCACGGCGAACGGCACGACCGCAAAGGCGCCCAGCACCGTCTGCAGGAACGGCAGCTGCACCTCCAGGGAATGCTCGAGCGCATGCGCCGCCTCGCTCGTGACGACCTGCGGCAGGTCCTGCACCGCGCGCAGCGCCTCGCGATCGACGGGCACGTTCCCCAGCGGCGTGGCGAAGGCGTCGACCCCCGGAGCGGCAAGGCCGCGCACCGGGACGCGGTGCACCGGGCCGAGGACGACGACCCGGCGAACGATGCCGCGCGCCGGCAGGAGCTCGTCGTAGGCGCGCGCCGCGGTCTCGCCCGAATACAGGTAGCCGGCATGAGGGACGATCAGGGCTTTGGGATAGCCCAGGCGCGGCGCGAGATGCGGCACGCCGCCCAGCAGATCGTCGAGCTCCGCGGCAAGCGCGTGCGGCTCGCCCGGATAGAACGTGCCGGCGACGGCAGCTCGGCGGACTGAAGTCATCCCTCTATGTTGGGCCGCCCCTAGCGCGCGTCAAGGGTGGCCAAGACCCCCTCGAGAGCATGGATCACCGACTGGCGGCGCACGCTCTCGCGGTCGCCGCGGAAGCTGCAGGTCTCGCTGCGCACCCCCCCGGATTTGCCCGCCCAAGCGAAGCACACCATGCCCACCGGCTTTGCGGCGCTGCCGCCGCCCGGACCGGCAATTCCGGTTACCGCTAGCGCCAATGTGCCGCGGCTGCGCTCGAGCGCGCCGCGCGCCATTTCGCGCGCGGTTTCCTCGCTCACCGCGCCGTGCCTCGACAGGGTTTCGGGCCGCACGCCGAGCATCTCGCGCTTCGCGTCGTCGGAATAGGTGACGAAGCCGCGCTCGAACCAGTCCGAGGAACCTGCGACCGAGGTCAGCGTCTGCGCCACCCAGCCGCCGGTGCAGGACTCCGCGGTCACCAGCGTCGCGCCGGCGGACTTCAGGCGCTCCCCCACCGTGCGCGAGAGCTTTTCCATCACGCGAGCAGCCGCTTGGCCAGTGCGAGCACAAGCAGCGCGTAGCCGGCCGCGACCAGGTCGTCGAACATCACGCCGAAGCCGCCGTGGAAGCGCCGCTCGAGCCAGCGGATCGGCGGCGGTTTGGCGATGTCGAAGGCCCGGAAGGCGGCGAACGCCGCCGCCTGCCAGGCGAGCTCGCGCGGCACGATCGCGAGCACCAGGAGGAAGGCGACCATCTCGTCCCACACCATGGCGCCGTGGTCCGGGACGCCCATGCGAGCGCCGGTCACGCCGCAGCACCACACGCCGAGCAGGAACAGCGCGGCGACCAGGGCCAGCATCGCCGCCGCCGGCATGGCGCCGGCGAGCAGCCAGCCCACCGGCCAGGCGGCAAGGGTGCCGGCCGTCCCCGGGGCGATGCGTACCAGCCCGGCGCCGAAACCGAAGGCGAGCACGTGCGCCGGATGAGAGAAAGCGAAGGCGCCGCCCGGGCGCAGCACGGTCATGATGGCGCGAAGTGGTCGAAGCCGCGCCGGTAGTCCATCGGCTTGCCCGCGGCATCGAGCACCACCAGGCGCGGCTCGCCGGCCTGGATCGCGCCGATGCGCGTGAGCGCCAGGCCGAGCTCCGCCGAAAGCGCGCCGAGATCGGCGCGCCGCGCGGGCGGCGCGGTAAAGGCGAGCTCGTAGTCGTCGCCCCCGGACAACACGCAGTCCTTTTCCAGCTCCGGGTTGCCCATGCCGGAGAAGGCGCCGGCGCGGGGCAGGTGCGCGTAGTGCACGACCGCGCCGACCTGCGAGCGCTCGAGGATGTGGCCGAGGTCGCTCGTCAACCCATCGGAGAGGTCGATCGCAGCGTGCGCCAGGCCGCGCAGCCGCTCGCCCAGCTCGACGCGCGGCTCCGGCCGGTGCAGGCGCACGGCGGCGGCGGCGATCTCCGGGTGAACGAGCGCGAGCGCCGCGCCGCCCAGCTCGCCGGAGACCCAGATGTCATCGCCCGGCCTCGCCCCGGCGCGAAACAGCGCCACGCCCGCCGGCACCTCGCCGATGGCCGTGACGGTGATGGTGCGAAGCGGCGAGCGCGTGGTGTCTCCGCCCACCAGCTCGACCCCATGGCGCTCGGCAAGCGCGAACAGGCCGGCCGAGAAGGCCTCGAGCCAGGCTTCCTCCGCCGCGGGCAGGCCGAGGGCGAGCAGCGCCCAGCGCGGCGCGGCCCCCATCGCCGCGAGGTCGGACAGGTTGACGGCGAGCGCCTTGTGGCCCAGGGCGTGCGGGTCGGCGTCGGGAAGGAAATGCCTGCCCTCGACCAGCATGTCGGTGGTGACCGCGAGCTCGAGGCCGGCATCCGGGCGCAGCAGCGCGCAATCGTCGCCGATGCCGATCAGCGCCCGCCTGGGCGGCCGGTCGAAGTAGCGCCGGATGAGCTCGAACTCGTTCAGGCGTTGTGGCGCGAGCGCGCGAACTCTTCGGGACGCAGCTGCGCCGCGATCTTCTCGAGCACGCCGTTGACGAAGCGGTAGCCCTCGGCGGCGCCGAAGCTCTTGCCGAGCTCGACCGCCTCGTTCAGCACCACCTTGAAGGGCGTCTGGGGGTGCGCAGCCAGCTCGAGCGCTCCGATGTAGAGGATCGCGCGCTCGACCGGCGAGAGGCGGGCGAACTCGCGGTCAAGATGCGGCGAGATGAGCGCCTCGAGCTCGGCGGCGCGCGCGCGCACGCCGGAGACGATGGACTCGAGCAGCGCCGCGTCGCCCCGCTCCGAGTCCTCCAGGCCCCGCGCCTGCTCGTCCGGGTCGCTGCCCGAGAGCTGCCAGGCGTAGAGCGCCTGCAGCGCGCTCTCGCGCGCCTGCCGCCTAGCGTTCTTCATGCAGCTTCGCCTTGAGCTTCGCCATCTCGAGGGCGACCTGCACCGCCTCGGCGCCCTTGGCGAGGCGCGCCTTCGCCTGGGCTTCGTCGTCGGTGGTGAGGATGCCGTTGGCAATAGGCAGGCCGGACTCGAGCGCCACGTCCATGACGCCGCGAGCCGATTCACTCGCCACCACCTCGAAGTGGTAGGTGTCGCCGCGGATCACCGCGCCGAGGGCCACCAGCGCGTCGAAGCGGCCCGACTGCGCCATCCACTGCAGCGCGATCGGGATCTCGAGCGCGCCCGGCACGCTCAGGACCGTGGGCTCGACGCCGAGCTTGCGCGCGGCGCCGCGCGCCTGCTCGAGCAGCGCCGCGGCGATCTCCTCGTTGAACCGGCTCGCGACGATGCCCAGGCGCATCGCGCGCTAGGGCTGCGGCAGCGAGGCCGAGCCGCCCAGGTACCCGGTCACCTCGAGCCCGAAGCCCGCCATGCTCGGCATCTTGCGCGGCGCCGCCATGAGGCGCATGCGGCCGACGCCCAGGTCGCGCAGGATCTGCGCGCCGATGCCGTAGAGCCGCAGGTCCATGCTGCGGCCGGCCCTGGGCAGGCTCGGTTCTTCCTGATTGCAGTTCATCAGAACCATGACGCCGGCGCCGGCCTGCTGGATTGCCTGCAGCGCTTCACCCACGCCCCAGGAATGGGTCCCCGGTCCTGCATCGAGCAGGTCGATCACCGAGAGCGGCTCATGCACCCGAACCAGGATCTCCCTCGTCTTCTCGGGCGTGCCGAGCACGAGTGCGATGTGGACCGCCTGGAGGGCGAGATCCCTGTACGCCACCAGCCGGAAGGGGCCCCAGGGGGTCACCAGGTCGCGCTCCTGCGTGCGCTGCACCAGGGACTCGTTGCGGCTGCGGTACTCGATCAGGTCAGCGATGGTGCCGATCTTCAGCCGGTGCGCGGCGGCGAACTCGACCAGGTCGGGAAGCCGGGCCATGGTGCCGTCGTCGCGCATGATCTCGCACAGCACGGCCGCCGGGTTGAGGCCGGCGAGGCGCGCGAGATCGCAGCAGGCCTCGGTATGCCCGGCGCGCACCAGCACGCCGCCCGGATGCGCGATCAGCGGAAATACGTGGCCGGGCTGCACGATGTCTTCCGGCCTCGCGCTGGCGGAGGCCGCGATCTTGATCGTCAGGGCGCGGTCATGCGCCGAGATGCCCGTGGCGATACCTTCGGCTGCCTCGATGGAGGTGGTGAAGTTGGTGCCGTGGCGCGAGCGGTTGTGCTCCACCATCGGGCGCAGCCCGAGGCGGCGGGCGTGCTCCTCGACGATCGGCATGCAGATCAGGCCGCGGCCGTGCCGGGCGAGGAAGTTGACTTTCTCGGGGGTGACGAACTCGGCGGCGAAGACGAGGTCGCCCTCGTTCTCGCGGTCCTCGTCGTCGACCAGGATGACGATCTCGCCGGCGCGGATCGCGGCGACGATCTCGGCGATCGGGCTGATGGCAGCGGTCTCCCTGCGCATGCCCGGGATTCTAAGCTTCTTTTATTCCCGCGATTCGGCTTCCGCGGCACTGCTCTTGTCGCCGCTTTCCCCGGTCTTCTCGCGAATGCGCGCCGATTTGCCCGAGCGTCCGCGCAGATAGTAGAGCTTGGCGCGGCGCACCGCGCCCTTGCGCTTCACCTCGATCGAGGCGATGAGAGGCGAGTAGGTCTGGAAGGTGCGCTCGACGCCCTCGCCCGAGGAGATCTTGCGCACGATGAACGAGGAGTTGAGCCCGCGGTTGCGCTTGGCGATCACCATCCCCTCGAAAGCCTGCACGCGCTTGCGCTCGCCCTCGACGACATTCACGCTCACCACCACGGTGTCGCCCGGGGAGAACACCGGGATGCTCTTCGCCAGCCGCTTGATCTCTTCCTGCTCGATTGTCTGGATCAGGTCCATGTTCAGCCTCGTTTCACCTTCGGTATTCGTGCTGGAACTCCGTCAACAGCCGCTTTTCCTCTTCGTTCAGCAGGCGCGCCGCCAGCAGCTCCGGCCGGCGCAGCCACGTACGCCCCAGCGCCTGCTTCAGCCGCCAGCGCCGGATGTGCTCATGGTGCCCCGACAGAAGCACCTCCGGCACTCTCACGCCCTGCGGCCCTTCCGGCCACACTTCGGGCCGCGTGTACTGCGGGCAATCGAGCAGCCCATCGGCGAACGACTCCTCGAGCGCCGACTGCGCGTCGCCGAGCGCCCCCGGAAGCTGGCGCACCACGGCGTCGATCAAAGCCATCGCCGCCAGCTCGCCGCCGGAGAGCACGAAATCGCCCAGCGACAGCTCCTCGTCCACGCACCGCTCGAGCAGCCGCTCGTCGATCCCCTCGTACCGGCCGCACAACAGCGCCAGCGCGCTTTCCTTCGCCAGTTCGACCACGCGCGCATGATCGAGCCGCTTTCCCTGCGGCGACAGGTAGAGCACCCTGCCCGCGCCCGCCGTCTTCGCCGCGTCCAGCGCCCGCTCGAGCGGCCCGGCCAGCATCACCATGCCCGGCCCGCCGCCGTACGG
This sequence comes from uncultured bacterium, assembly GCA_965233125.1. Taxonomy (GTDB): domain Bacteria; phylum Pseudomonadota; class Gammaproteobacteria; order Burkholderiales; family SG8-39; genus SCGC-AG-212-J23. The sequence continues at coordinate 4,153 of CBDDRQ010000082.1, read as the reverse complement.
CCGATCATCCACGGTGCGGTAGTTGTCGGTCGTGAAATCGCGGGGATTCCACGTCGCCAGCCGCCACAGCCCCGCTTCCAGCGCGCGGCCGGTGATGCCGCTCTTTGCCACCGCCGAGAGCATCTCCGGGAACAGGGTCACGACATCGAAGCGGATCACCAGTCCGCCCCCCATTCCACGTGGATCCTCCTCTCGGCGAGATCCACCTTCTTCACCACCGTCGGCACCCAGGGCAGCAGGCGCGTTACCGCGCCCGTCACCTCCATCACGTCCTGGGCGCCGTTGGTGAAAAGCCGCTTCACCACCCCGAACGTCTCGCCGTTCTCGTTCACCACCTCGAGCCCGACCAGGTCCGCGAGGTAGTAGTGCCCCGGCTCCAGCGCCGGCAGCGACTCTCGGCGCACCGAAACGGTCGAACCCTTCAGCGCCAGCGCCTGCTCGCGCGACTCGATGCCCGCGGCCCTACCGACCACCGTCGCGCCGTGCACCTTGGCTTCGAGCACGCGGTAGGGTCGCCTGCCGAGCCACCATTCCGCCGCGCGCGCCAGCGTCTCCTTCACCCCGCCTTCCGGCGAGAGCTTCAGCCAGCCGTGCACGCCGTAGGCGCCGGCGACGCGGCCCATCGCAATCAGGTTCTCAGGCGGCCTTCTTCGCAAACTGCCGCACGAGCCGCGCCGCCGTGTCCGAGAGCTGGGCGCCCTTGCCCTTCCAGTGCTTCAGCCGCTCCATGTTGACGCGCAGCGCCTCACGCCCCTGCGGCGCCTTGGGATCGTAGAAACCCAGCCGCTCGAGAAACTTGCCCGATGCCGCGCGCCGCGAATCGGCCACCACCAGGTGGTAGAACGGCCGCTTGTTGGCACCACCGCGCTGCAATCGAATCACCACCATTTGGGAATACCCCGCAAACCGCGAAAAGCCGCGGATTATACTTCAGAATACCCACCTGGGGAGGGCGGATGCTGCGTGCGCTGCGCGAGATCGAAGGCGGCCTGAAGCTGTCGCTCAACGCCGTCGGCCGCATGGGCCGGCTGCGGCGCGCGCCGGTCCGCGAATCGTTCCTGCGCCAGGTGTATTTCACCGGCGTGACCGCCGCGACCGGCGTCGTGCTGCGCGCTTCCGTGCTCGGCGTCCTGATCATCGCGATCACGATGGACGTCCTCGACGCCGACACCGACCTCGCGGTGAAGATCCTGCTGCTGCTCGTTTTCCGCGAGATCGGGCCGCTCGCCGCGGCGGTGGTGGTGATCCTGCGCACCGGCACGGCGATCTCGGCCGAGGTGGCCATGATGCGCGTCTCCGGCCAGACCCGCGCGCTGCGCCATCTGGGCATCAACCTCTACGACTACATCGTGGTGCCGCGCGTCGCCGGGGTGATGCTGGCCACGGTGGTACTCACCTTCTATATCCAGTTTCTCGCCGTGCTGGGTGGCCTCCTCTTCAGCCCGCTCATCATCGACGCGACCTTCATGGAGCTCGCCGGGCGCTTCTCGGCGCAGTTCTCCCCGGTGGACTTCTTCTACTCGACGATCAAGGCGCTGCTGTTCGGCTTCGCCATCGCCGCGTGCTGCTGCTATCACGGCCTCAACCCGCCCGGCCTGACGCAGAACGCGGTGCCGCAGGCCGTCACCCGCGCGGTCACGCAGAGCGCCATGCTGACGCTGGGCATCAACGCGGTGTTCGCTTACCTCGTGTTCGGCATCCTGTTCTTCGGGCTGGTGACCGCCAAGGTATGAGCACGGCGCTGCGCTACGCGTGCAGGCAGCCCGGCGCCCCGGCCTTCGCGCTCGAAGTCCCGGAGGGCGCCGTCAGCCGGGCGCACCTGCCCGACCCGCACTCGAGCGAGCGCTTCATCGCCGCGGTGGCGGAGGCGCGCTGCGAGGAGGGAGAGGAGCTGGAGCTGCTCGGGGAGCCGGTGGCCGGGCTGAGCAGCGCCGCGCGCGCACGCCTGCTGCGGCGCGTCGGCGTCCTCAGCCCCAGGGTGACGCTCATCACCAGCCTCAATGCCTGGGAAAACATCTCGCTTCCGGCGGCCTACCACGGCAGCCCGTCGCTCGAGCGCGTCGCCCAGACCACCCAGGAAGTGCTCGCGGCGTTCGTCGAGGAGCCGCTCGCGCTGCTCGCGCGCCTGCCCGAGCAGCTCGGGACGCTGCAGCGCCGGGTGGTGGCGTTCGTGCGGCTGCTGGTGAGCGATCCGGAGCTCGCGGTCCTCGACAACCTCGAGGAGGGCCTGAGCCGAGAGGAATGCGCCTGCGTGGCACGCTTTGAAGCCGAGTACCGCGCCCGCCACCCGTCGGGCACGCTGCTCTACGTCGACACCAAAGAGGAGCACTCATGAGCCTTGCTTTCACGCCGCCGGTCCGCTTCTCCCGCCTGCTGCTCAAGGTCAACGCCTTCCTGCTCGTCGCGCTGCTGCTGGTGGGGGCGTTCATGGGCCTGGTGGCCTACAAGCAGGGCTGGTTCGTGCACCAGACGACGGTGCATTTCGTGACCCCCAACGCGCTGGGCATCAACCAGGGCATGCCGGTCAAGCTCTACGGCTACACGGTCGGCTCGGTGAAGCAGCTGGGGCTCGCCTTCGAAGGCGTCGACGTGCAGCTGTCGATCGCGAGCGATCATCTGTGGCGCATTCCCAAGGGCTCGCAGGCCCGCTTCGCCCGCGAAGCAAGCGTGGTCGGCGCAAGCTCGATCGAGATCCTGCCGGCGAAATCCGGGCCGCCGCTTGAGCAGGGGGACCGCATCGGTTTCGAGCGCAGCCGCAGCCTCTCGGAGATCATCGACGACATCCGCCGCCAGACGGTGCCGGCCTTCCACGAGATGCGGCAGGTGCTCTCCCAGCTCAACCGCTCGAGCGAGGACGTGTCGGTGCTGCTGGCCGCGCTGCGCGCCGAGGCCGAGCGCCTGCCGGCGACGCACGGGGCGCTGAACGAGCTGCTGAAGAACGGCGCGCGCACGACGGCGCAGGTCGGCGAGCAGGCCGCCGCGACCCTCGCCGCGGCGCGCAGCGCCGCCGAGAGCGCGCAGCGCGCCACCGACCAGATCGGGCAGGCGGTGCCCGAGCTCTCGACGAAGCTCTCGCGCACGCTCGAGTCGGTCGACTCGGCCGCCGGGCAACTGCGCCGCACCGGCGAGGAGGCCGCGGGCGTCCTGAAGCGCACGCAGCCGGTATTCGAGCGCGGCGAGGCGACGTTGCGCGAGGCGGGCGAGGTGATCGGCGCCGCCAAGCGCGTATGGCCGCTCAGCGGTTCGTTCGAACAGCCCGCCGACGCGATGCTTGCGATCGACAGTTTCGACGGCCACAACGGCAAGTGACGCGCAGGTTTCGCGCCGCCATCCTCGCCGCCGCGCTCTGCGCCGGCTGCGCCGCGCGTCCCGAGCCGGTCGTTCCGCCCGCGCAGGAGCGCCTCGCCGAGGCGGCCGCGCGCGGCGCCGCGCTCGCGCGCGCCGGCGACAACGCCGCCGCCGCGCTGAGGTTCCAGGAGGCGCTGCGCATCGCGCGCACCATCGAGGATGCCGACGCCGCCGCGGCGAACGCCATCAGCCTGTCCATCGTCTACCAGCGCCTGGGGCACCAGGCTGCCGCGCGCTCCGCGCTCGCGCCGGTGCTCGACCCGCAGGGCGGCCGCTTTCCCGAGCGCCGCGTGCTGCAGGCCGAGCTGCGTCGGGCGATCCTGGGGCTCGCGGCGGGCGACACCGAAGACGCTGCATCGTACGCGCAGCGCGCCTGGGAGCGCTGCCAGCGGCTGCGCTGCGAGCTCGCGGCCGCGATCCTCAACGTCCAGTCCCATGCCGCCCTCGACGGAGATGCCGGGGCCGCGTTGCGCCTCGCACAGGCGGCCGAATCGTCGGCGCGCGGCCGCGGCGATCGGACGGAGACCGCCAATGCGCTGCGCAACATCGGACGTGCACGCGCGCGCCTGGGCGATCCCGCGGGGGCGATCCCGGCCCTCGAGCAGGCGCTGGAAATCGACCGTACTCTGGCCGATCCGCGCAAGATCCTCGCCGACCTCGTCGAGCTCGAGCGCGCGAGCGCCGCCAAGGGCGACGCACAGGCCGCGCGCGGCTACTCGGAGCGCGCCCTCGCCATCAGCCGCGCGGCCCGCGACGGCGCCGGCGGGGAAGAGACCGAAGTCCAGCTGCGGCTGCGCTAGCCGGG
>CBDDRQ010000081.1:0-2606 GCA_965233125.1 uncultured bacterium | reverse complement strand
CTCACGCGCGAGCAGGCCGACATGCTGCAGACGCTGCGCAGCTCCTCGCGCGTCATGCTCGGCCTGGTCGAGGACGTGCTCGACTTCTCCAAGATCGAGGCGGGCAAGGTGGTCCTGGAGAAGGCCGATTTCGACCTGCATGCGCTCGTCAACAGCACCTGCCGCATCCTCGCCGCGCAGGCCGCCGCCAAGGGGCTGGATTTCGTCGTCTCGATCATGCCGGAGGTGCCTCCGGCGGTCCGCGGCGACCCGCATTACCTGCGCCAGGTGCTCATCAACCTCGCCGGCAACGCGGTGAAGTTCACCGAGCACGGCAGCGTCACGGTGCACGTTTCGGCGCAGGCGGAGACCGAGACCCGCGTGCGGCTGAAGTTCTCCATCCGCGACACCGGCATCGGCATCGCCCCCGAGGCGCAGACGCGCGTCTTCGAGAGCTTCACCCAGGCCGACCAGTCGACGACCCGCCGCTTCGGCGGCACGGGGCTGGGCACGACCATCGCGAAGCAGCTGGTCGGGCTGATGGGCGGCAAGCTCGGCCTCGAAAGCGCTGTCGGCCTCGGCAGCACCTTCTGGTTCGAGATCGACGTCGAGAAGCAGCCCGAGCGCGCCGGCGCCGGCAGCGGCGAGCTCGCCGACGCCCGCGTGCTGCTGATCGGCTTCCCGCAACCCGAGCGCGAGGCGCTGGAGCAGACGCTCGCCGGTTGGGGCGCGGCGCCGATTGCCGTCGGCAGCATCGAGGACGGCGTGGCGCGCCTCGTCGCCGAGATCAGCCTGGCCAAGCCCTATCACAGCGCGCTGATCCATTCGCGCGGGGAGGACCTCAAGGCCGCGCAGCGCTTCCGCCGCGCGGCGCCGGATCCGGCGCCGCCGAGCGTGCTCGCGGTAGCGCACGAAGCGGAGGTCTCGCGCTTCGAGGCGCTGTCCGCGGGCTTCTCCGCCGTGCTGGAGCTGCCCTTCGACAAGCGGCTGCTCTTCAACGTGCTGCACTCGGTCAGCGCCGGCGACGAGATGCGCGAAGGCGTGGTGCGGCTGCAGGACTATGCCCGGCGCGGCGGCGCGGCGCGCAAGCTGCGCGTCCTGGTGGCCGACGACAACCCGACCAACCGCGAGGTGATCGGCAAGATCCTCGAGCGCGGCGGGCACAGCGTGATGCTCGCCAACGACGGCGAGCAGGCGCTCGACGCGCTCGAGCGCGAGCGGCCGGACATCGTGCTCCTCGACCGCAACATGCCGGTCCTGGGAGGCATGGAGACGCTGCAGGCGATCCGTCTGATCACGCGCGGGCGTGAGCGGCTGCCGGTGCTGATGCTCTCCGCGGACGTGACCCCGGAAGTCAAGCGCGAGGCGCTCGAGGCCGGCTTCGATGCCTTCCTGCCCAAGCCGATCGAAGCGCTGCGGCTGCTGGAGGAAATCCAGGCGTTGGCGGGCAAGCCGCAGGAAGGCAAGCGGCCGGAGCCGGTGGCGGCGCCGCCGGCACGCGTGGTGGTGGAGCTGCCGCAGCACGCCGCGGTCGTGAATGCCGAGACGCTCGGCCACCTCGAGGAGCTCGGTTCGTCCCCGGCCTTCGTCGAAAAGCTGATCGGGGTGTTCCTCGCCGACAACCGCGCGCTGCTCGAGCGCGTCGAGAAGTCGCTTGCCGGACGCGACTACCACGAGTTCCGCTCGCTCCTGCATGCGCTCAAGGGATCGGCGGCGAGCATGGGAACGGACCGCCTCACCGGCTTGTGCGCGAGCCTTGGCCGATTGTCCGATCCTGAGCTGCGCCTGCAGGCGCCGCGGGTGCTGCGCTCGCTGACCGAAGAGCTCGCCGCCGCGCGCGGCGAGCTCGAGCGCTACCTCGTCGAAATGAAGAAGTCGACGGGCTAGCGGCTGCTACAATCCCCGGCAAAGGGGATGGACAAAGTGTCGACGGTTTTTACCCGAAAGTCCAAGCAAGCGGAGCAGGAGCCGTTGTCGTTCTTCATCACGCTGGTCGAGATGACCGACGCCAGCCGGCGCGAGCTCGAAGCCGTGCCGAAGGTGCATTCGATGATCCACCACGGCCTGCCGCTGCCCGAATACCAGGCCTTCCTGCATGACCTGTACCACATCGTCTGGAATTTCTGCCCGGTGATGGCCGCCGCCGCGTCGCGCTGCGGCGAGGAGTTCCGGGAAGTGCGCTACGCGCTGTACGAGCGCATCGAGGAGGAAAAAGGCCACGAAGCATGGGTGCTGGAAGACATCGAGGCGTTGGGAGGCGACGTCTCCGCGGCCGGCGTCAATCCGCCGAGCGCTCCGGTCCAGGCCATGATTGCCTTCAACTACCATGGCGCGGACCGGGTACACCCATGCTCCGTGCTGGGGATGCTCTACATGCTCGAGGTCGTTTCCTCGGTGTACGGCGGCAGGGTCTCCGAGTCCATCGCGCAGGCCCTGGGCCGCGACGTGGCGGCCGGCGGGTTCAAGTTCCTCACCTCACACGCCACGATGGATGTCGACCACATGGCGAAGCTGAACCGCCTGGTCAAGACGATCGCGGACCCGGGAGCAAGGGCCGCGATCGTCAATTCCACGCGCGTCAACTTCTACCAGTTCGGCCGCATGTTCGCAGAGGGCGGCTTCACCGC
>CBDDRQ010000080.1:0-32956 GCA_965233125.1 uncultured bacterium | reverse complement strand
GCGGGCTGCCAGTTCTTCGTCTGCTTCGCTTCCCAGACGATGGTGCCGCAGCAGTAGCCCGAGGGCAGGCGCACGTGCTGCAGGAGGTCGGCGCCGTTCATGCCCTTGGGCACGGGCACGATCTCGTCGAGGGGGAAGGCGCCCTTCAGCACCGACTCGAGGGACATCTCGAGCGCCTCGCCCTGGAGCTGCTGCGAGCCCTGCTCGAGCTTCCTCTTCAGCTCCGCGACCTCGCGCTGGGCGGAGGCGATCTGCGCCTGGAAGAGCGCCTCGCGGCGCTTCATCTCCTCGTCGAGCTTCCTCTGGTAGTCGACGTCGACGTTCTTCTTCGCTTCCGCGAGCTCGTGGACCTGGCGGCGGAGCTGCAGCTCCTCGGCGCGGAATTTCTCGAGCACGGCGTCCTTGGCCTTGAGCTCGACGTCGAAGCGCGCTTTCGCCGCGGCGGCGAGCTCGGCTTCGAGCTTGCGGCGGCGCTCGGCGAGGCCTTTTTCGAAGGCTTCCGCGTGGCGCTCGATCGCCTGGTGCGAGAGGCCCTCGGAGAGGGGGAAGCGATGGCTGCACTTGGGGCAGGCCACGTGCTCGGTGCGCTCGACGATGATCGGGTTCATCCCTTCAGGATGCGCGGTGCGGTGGCTCAGGGGATGAGCCAGCAAAACCGCTCGCTAGGGCGCGCCTTTCCGCGTAGACTGCGCGGCCTTGCTGCAAGGCAGCATGCCCCCACCACCTAAAGGAGAATGACCATGCTCAAGGAAGATCTCGTCATCGGCACCGGCGAAGCCGCGGAAGCGGGCATGGATGTGGTGGTGCACTACGTCGGGCGCCTGGAAGACGGCACGCAGTTCGACTCCAGCCGCGCGCGCGACGAGCCGCTCGACTTTCCCCTGGGCGAGGGGCAGATGATCAAGGGCTGGGAGCAGGGCCTGCCGGGCATGAAGGTCGGCGGCACGCGCCGGCTCACCATCCCGCCCGAGCTCGCTTACGGCGAAGAGGGGCGCGGCGACGCGATCCCGCCGCACGCGACGCTGGTGTTCGAGGTGGAGCTGCTCGAAGTCGCGTAGTCCGGACGAACCATGCCGCAAGGCATGGCTCGTGCACCTGTCTTTGCCAGCATGGAAACCATGAACGGCATCGACGAAAACGACTTCGACCTCGACCAGGAATACGACGACTGGGACTGGGTGCGCACGGCCGGGGTATCGGCCGAGGACCTGCGCCAGACCCTGCGCAATTCCCTGGACGGCGCCGAGCTCCCGCCCGAGATCGCGAAGGCGGCCTAGCGGCCGCGGTAGCGGTCGGCGGCCTGCGCGAGCGATTGCGCGGCGCGGCTGCGCAGGCTTTCGGGCCCGAGGACTTCCACGTCCGGGCCGTGCTTCATGATCTCCATCAGCAGCTCGCGGTCCTCGGCGTAGGGGAGCTCGAGGACGTAGCTGCCGTCTTTCTCGAAGCGCGCGCGCTGCTTCGGGTGCCAGCTCTGCGCCGAGACCCAGCGCGCCGCCTCGGGCGTGAAGCGAAGCGTCGCCCACTGCACTTTCTTTCCCGCGAAGATGCCGTAGCCCGCGCCAAGGTGCTCGTCGAGCTCCGCGGCGGGGATCTCCTTCGCGCGCGCCTCGCGCAGCTCGGCGGCGCGGATTGCGTCGACGGCGAAGCTCCTCAGGTCCTCGCGCAGGTGGCAGTACGCGTCGAGGTACCAGTTGTCCTTGTAGTGCACGAGGCGCTGCGGCGAGACCTCGCGCTCGGTCTCGCGGTCGTCCTTGCGGTTGTAGTGGCGGATCCAGAGGCGCTGGCGGGTGAGGACGGCCTTGGCGATCGACGGGAAGAGCACGGTTTTCGAGGACCGCCGCTCCGGCTGAAAAACCTTCAGGCGCTTCTCGATGTCCTTCCACGCCGGCTCGCCGCCCAGCAGCGCGCGCAGGCGCTCCCGCAGCGGCTGCACGTGCGGCTCGAGGAGCCCGGGCTCGAGCTCGGCGAGCAGCGTGTGCATGGATAGCAGCGCGTACGCCTCGTCGGCGGAGAACCACAGCCCCGGCAGCTCGTAGCGCGGGCCGGTGCGCGGCGCGCCGAAGCGGTAGCCGTTCGCCTCGCGGTCGTACTCGATCGGCGCGTTGAAGCGCTCGCGCATGTAGTCGAGGTCGCGCTTGAGGGTCGCGCGCGAAATCCCCAGGGCGGAAGAAAGGGTCGAAAAAGAAACCGCTCTTCGCTCCTTCAGGAGCTGGTCGATCTTGTAGAAGCGCTCGAGGCGGTCCACGCCTCCATTCTATGCAGGCGCCTAGCGGCGCCGGGCTTTCGCCTTGCGCTTCGCCTTCATCGGCGGCTTGCGCCTGCGTGCGGGCGAGGCCGCCTTCGCGGGCGCGTCGGCAGTGGGAATCACGCCGACGCGCGTCGATTTCGCGCTCCCGGCCACGGCCTGCATCGAATCGAGCGCCGACTTGCCGCTTTTCAGCATGGCGTCGGTCCAGACGAACAACGGGGTGAGGAAGCTCATGCGGCCTCCGGTTGGAAGTTGACGCCGGCCCCGCCGCAAGCGCCGTGCCAGTAAATGGGGACGGACCCCATTTTCCTGCGCGCTACGCGAAGCAACGGAAAATGGGGTCCGTCCCCATTTACTGCGCGGTCCAGCCCCCATCGACGATGAGGCTCGTGCCGGTGATGAGCGAGGCGGCGGGGGAGGCGGCGAAGACCACGGTGCTCGCGACTTCCTCGACGTCCCCTACCCTGCCCGCCGGGATGCGCTCGTGCACCCACTGGCTGAAGCCGGGGCGCTGCAGGAAGCCCTTCACCAGCGGCGTCTCGACGAAGGTGGGCGCGACCGAGACGACGCGCACGTTGTGGACGATGAGCTCCAGCGCCATGGCCTTGGTGAGGCCTTCCAGGCCGTGCTTGGTCATGCAGTAGACGGTGCGGTTCACCGCGCCGACGTGGCCCATCTGCGAGGACATGTTGATGATGGCGCCGCCGCGGTGCTTCCGCTCGGGGTGCTCGAGCATCTTCTTCGCCGCGGCCTGGGCGGCGAGGAAGGCAGAGCGGAGGTTGAGATCCATGATGCTGTCGAGGTGCTCCTCGGTCACCTCGACGAAGGGCTCGGGGATGTTGCTCCCGGCGTTGTTCACGAGGATGTCCAGTACCGGAATACCGGAAAAGAGCTTTTTCAGTTGAACCAACTGCGTCACATCACAGACCGCCGCGTGCGCCTTGCCGCAGGCGGCGCGGATCCCGGCCGCGGCCTGCTCGACCTCGTCCTTGGTGCGCGCGGCGAGCCAGACCTCGGCGCCGGCCTGCGCGAGGGCGATGGCGCAAGCGCGGCCGATGCCGCGGCCGGCGCCGGTGACGAGCGCGATGCGGCCATCCAGGCGAAAACGCGAATTGATGTCGGACAAAAGCAAACCCCCCGTTCGCCGCGAAAAGCCGCGGCTCACACCCCCCTTGTCAGGGGGGCGAACCCGGGAGGATGCCCTGAAACAAACTCGCAACACAACGAGCCTGAAGCGAAATCGGGGGGATACGCGCGCTGCCTAGGATGCATCCCGTCGATTCAACATTTTTCGGGAGACAGTCATGCAGACGAGCATTCAGAGCCAGGGACGCAGGGTGGTCTTTACCCGCAGGCACGCGCAGCGCTACCGCCAGGCGGTGCGCCGCGCGAGGGCGGCGCGGGCGAGCGTGGCGGCGTCGTTTCGCGCCATGGCGCGCGGCATCGGCGAGAAGGCGGCCTTCGCGGCCTCGGTGGCGTTCTACCGCCGCGGCCTCGGGGACTGGGCGAAGCAGTACGGATGACAGGTGAAACACGGCGCCCCGGGGATCGAAACCGGGGCGTCATCGCTCCTGCCCAGCATGCCGGGATGCAACAGATCCGGAAGATCGCCGCGACCGCTTACGACCGCCTCGCGCGCCTGCTCGAGTGGTCGAGGCAGCTCGGCTAGCGTGAATTTGTTACGCCGGCCGCACCGCAGCATGGTCCGGGGCGCCCAGCTTTAGCTGCGCCGGTGTGACCTTTGCGCTAGAAGCGCCATGGCAAGGTTTGACAGACTCTGCTCCAGGGGGACGATCGAGCGGAGGAATCATGGAGTTGTCGAAAGCCGTCGCTTCGGCGGCCGTCGTCCTGGCAGTGGTGCTGGCAGCGGGCTATGCGTTCGGCCACCAAGAGCCGGCGCCCGAGGCCGCTAAAGTGGTGACGAAGGCAGGCTAGAAAGGGAAGGCCCCGCACGGTGGCGGGGCCTTGTTGCCCGTTTTTGTTACGGGCGGCGCCTTGCGGGCGCCTCATGCATCCGCGGCATAGTCCGCCGCGGCGAGCCCGGTCTGGCCAGGTACCCCGACAGGTGGCCGGGGATTCCTTCGTTACAGCCGTTTTTGCGGCGGCCGTTGCGAACTCGAGCTCAGGCTACGCCCGGGCGCGGGGGCGCGTCTATCGTCCAAACGGTGATTCGGTCCCAGAAAAGAAAGGCCCCGCTCGTGGCGGGGCCTGGTAGCCCGGGGCAACCCCGGGCAGCGCCGAGATGGGCGCCTTTACCACCGCGGCGGTAACCGCCGCAGCGAGCCCCCGCAGGCCAAGGTATCCCGATGGGTGACCGGGAGTTCCCGTTGCAGCAGCGTAACTGAGGAGAGACGCCGGCCTTTGCGGGCTCGACTCCAATCTAGCAGCGCCGGCGGCGGCTCACTTGATCTGCATCAGGAAATCACTTCGCGCCGATTCCGATATTTTGACCACCGTAGCGTCGCAGGCGCAGGTCGGCCTGCTCCTTGTGGCCCCAGAAGCGCTCGATGGCGCACAGGCGCGAGCAATATTCGCCCACCTTCACCGCCGCCTCGGGCGTGATCTCCTGGTAGGTGCAGGTCTTCAGGAACTTGCCGACCCACAGGCCGCCGGTGTAGCGCGCGGCGCCCAGCGTAGGCAGCGTGTGGTTGGTGCCGATCACCTTGTCGCCGTAGGAGACGTTGGTCTCCGGGCCGAGGAAGAGCGCGCCGTAGTTGCGCATGTGCTCCAGGAAATATCTCGGGTTCTCGCAAAGCACCTCCACATGCTCCGCGGCGACGCGATCGGCTTCCTTTACCGCTTCTTCCCTGGAAGAAACCAGGATGATTTCGCCGTAGTCGCGCCAGGCGACCCCGGCGACGTCGGCGGTCGGGAGCTTTTTCAGCTGTCGCTCGATCTCCGCCGGTAGGGCTTCACAAATAGCTTCTGAAGTGCTGATGAGAATCGCCGGGCTGGTCGGGCCGTGCTCGGCCTGGCCGAGGAGATCGGTGGCGATCATCTCCACGTCCGCGCTGTCGTCGGCGATGACGAGGATCTCGGTCGGGCCGGCGAAGAGGTCGATGCCGACTTTGCCGAAGAGCTGGCGCTTCGCCTCCGCGACGTAGGCGTTGCCCGGGCCGCAGAGCATGTCGACCGCCTGGAAGCTCTCGGTGCCCAGCGCCATCGCGGCGATCGCCTGCACCCCGCCCAGCACGTGGATCTCGTCGGCGCCGCCCAGCACCATCGCGGCGATGGTCTCGGCGTGCGGCTCGCCCTGGTTGGGGGGCGTGCAGGCGACGATCCGCTTCACGCCCGCGGTGCGCGCGGTGACGATGCTCATGTGCGCCGAGGCGACCATCGGGTAGCGCCCGCCGGGCACGTAGCAGCCGACGCTCTCCACGGGAATGTTCTTATGTCCGAGACGAACCCCGGGCAGCGTCTCCACCTCGATGTCGCGGATCGCGGCGCGCTGGTGCTCGGCGAAGTTGCGGATCTGGCTCTGTGCGAACTTGATGTCGGAAATCGTGGCAGGAGGGACCTTGGCCAGGATCGCCTCGATTTCCCCTTTACTTAATTTCTTCGGAAGCCACTTGTCGAACTTCTCCGAATACTCCCGCACCGCGGCGTCGCCGCGCTTCTTCACGTCGGCGAGGATGCCCTCGACGGTCGCGCGCACCTTGCGGTCCATCTCGTCGGTGGTTTCGGCTGCGATGCGGCGCTTGAGGTGGGTGGCCATCGGCTTCTCCTGCACGGAAATCGGGGTCGGAGCCCGATTCTAGAGGAGCTCGAAGCCCGGCAGCTTCGCGGCGGCGCGGTCGAACGTCACCGTCTTCGCGGCCCCATGGGCGCTCGCGACTTCGCCGATGAGCGCGTCGGCGAAGTCGGCTGCCGACTCGCCCCACGCGCGCAGCGCCTTGCGCACGGCGTCGGGCGCCTCCACGGCGATCTGCTTCGCGCCGAGCAGCCCCTCGAGCGCCCCGCGGATGCGCGCGCGGTCGGCGCCATAGCACTCGGCGAGGACCCACGCGACCTCGCACAGCACGATCGCCGATACGAACCCCGGGCTGTCCTGCGTCAGCGCGCGCTCGAAGAGCCGGGTCGCCGCCGCGGACTGCTTCGGGTCGTCCTGCGCCAGGTAGCGCACGACGACGTTGGTATCGAGCCCGATCACCGGCCCGCGCGGCGGGCGACGGCCCGGCGCATGTCCTCCACGCTCACCGGCTTGCGCGGCCGCTCGATCATGCCCTTGAGCTCGCGCACGTCCTTCGACGCGGCAACCATCTCGAACACGCCCTTGGCGCTCTCCACGAACTCGACGCGGTCGCCGGCGTCGACCCCCAGCGCATCGCGGACCGCCTTGGGGATCGTGATCTGGCCCTTGCTGGTGACGACGCTGCTCGGCATGGCGGCTTCCTTACATTTGTATGTATTCCTTACTTTATGGTAAGGAAAGCACCGCGTCAAGCAGGCTCTATGATCCGCCCATGGCCCTGCCCCCCGAGCTGCTGCGCGACGTCTCGCGCGACGAGGTCAACGAGCTGCCGGTCCGGCGCTACGAGGGCCCGGTGGTGCTGGTCGAGACCGCGCCGATGCTCGAGGCGGCCATGGCCGACCTGCGCGCCGAGCGCGTCGCGGGCTTCGACACCGAGACGCGCCCGGCCTTCAAGGTCGGGCAGAGCTACCCGCCCGCCCTCGCGCAGCTCGCCACGGCGCGCGCGGTGTACCTCTTCCAGCTCCAGCAGCTCGACTTCGAGCCGGAGCTCGCGGAGCTCATGGCGTCCGAGGGACTCGTGAAGGCGGGCGTCTCGGTGCGCGACGACGTGCGGGCACTGAAGAAGCTGTACGCCTTCAGCGAGCGGCAGGTCGTCGACCTCGGCGACATGGTGAAGCGCCACGGACTGAAGCAGTCGGGGGTGCGAAACCTCGCGGGGCTCTTCCTCGGCTACCGCGTCCCCAAGGGCGCCAAGACCACCAACTGGGCGGCGCCGCGCCTGAGCGCGCAGCAGATCACCTACGCCGCGACCGATGCCTGGGTGTGCCGGGAGCTGTACCTGAAGTTCGAGGCGCTCGGCCTGCTTTAAATGGGGACAGACCCCGCCTTTCTCATTTGACTAGTCGCGGGTGGTTAGCGCGCTCATCCCTTACGGGCGGCCACTACCTAAATGAGAATGACGGGGCCTGTCCCCATTTAGGCTGTCCCCATTTAGGCGGGCGAGAGGACGTGGATGATGCGCTCGGCGAGGTGGGGCTTCACCTTCTCGGCGTAGGCGACCATGTGCGGCGCGTGGGCGTGGGCGCGCAGGTGCTCGAGGCTTTCCCACTTCTCGATGACGACGAAGGTGTCGTCGCCGTACTTCACCTGGATGGAGGGCGCGCCCTCGGCGTCGACGGCGGCGCCGTACTCGATGCAGCCCTTCTCGGCGCGCACGGCGGGGACGTTGGCGTTGAAGGCCTCGAGCACCGCGGCGCGCTTGCCCGCCTTGGCGGTGATGACGGCAAGGACGTGGACCATCGAAATTCCCCCCTCGAAAATCGCTATCGTGTCCAAAAAAGCGCCGCCTGTCCCGGATAATTTGCACATGAAGGCCGAGATCGGGCAGTGGCAGCAGCGCCTCGAGGACCCCGCCCTGCTGCGGGGCGAGGGGCGCTTCACCGACGACATCAACGAGCCAGGGCAGGCCTATGCGTACATGGTGCGCAGCCAGCATGCGCACGGCATCCTGAAATCCATCAATACTGAAACTGCGGGAAAGATGCCCGGAGTCCTCGCCGTCTACACCGGCAAGGACCTCGCCGCCTACGGCACGCACAAGACGACCGTCGCCCTGCCCAACCTGCGGCAGTCGCCGCGGCGCTCGCTGTCGATGGACAAGGTGCGCTTCGTCGGCGACCCGGTGGCCTGCGTGGTGGCCGCGACCGCGGTGCAGGCGAAGGACGCGGCCGAGGCGGTGGAGGTGGACATCGAGCCGCTGCCCGCGGTGACCCTCGCGAGCGAGTCGGCGAAGCCCGGCGCGCCGCAGCTCTACGAAGAGGTGCCGGGGAACGTCGTGGTCGAGTTCCGCTACGGCGACGCGGAGAAGGTGGAAGCTGCCTTCCGGGGCGCTTCTCATACAGTCAAATTACAACTACGCAATACGCGGGTCGTCGCGGCGCCGATCGAGCCCCGCGCGGGCATCTGCGCCTACGACGCCGCGAGCGGGCGCTACACCCTGATGGCGCCGGGCCAGGGCGTGTTCGGCATGCGGAACCAGCTCGCCGACATCCTCGGCGTGGCGCAGGACAAGGTGCGCGTGCGCACCTGGCAGGTCGGCGGCTCCTTCGGCATGAAGGGCTCGATCTACCCGGAGTACGTGTGCCTCGCGCACGCCGCGCGCTCGCTCGGCCGCCCGGTGAAGTGGACCGACGAGCGCTCGGGAAGCTTCGTCTCCGACCAGCAGGGGCGCGACCACGAGATGACCTCCGAGCTCGCGCTGGATGGGGAAGGCAATTTCCTCGCGCTGCGCATCACCGGCTACGGTAACGTCGGCGCGTATGTCGGCACCACCGCGCCGATGATGGCCACCAACAACGCGGTGAAGAACTCGGCGAGCGTGTACCGCACGCCGCTGCTGCACGTGGCGACCCGGCTCGTCCTCACCAACACTACGCCGGTGTCGGCCTACCGCGGCGCCGGCCGGCCCGAGGCGAACTACTACATGGAGCGCCTCGTCGACGAGGCGGCGGCGAAGCTCGGCATCGACCGCGTGGAGCTGCGCCGGCGCAACCACGTGCGCCCCGAGCAGATGCCCTATGCCTCGGCCTCGGGGCAGGTGTACGACTCCGGCGAGTTCACCGAAGTGCTGGACCGCGCTCTCGCAGCTGCTGATTTTCGCAATTTCCAGAACCGGAAAAACGAGTCGAAAAAGCGCGGAAAACTTCGCGGCCTCGGCGTCGGCAGCTACCTCGAGTGCACCTCGCCGCCCAACAAGGAGTCGGGGCAGATCCGCTTCGAGGACGGCGGGGTCACGCTGGTCACCGGGACGCTCGACTTCGGCCAGGGCCACGCCACCGCGTTCGCGCAGGTGGTGTCGCAGCGCCTGGGGCTGCCGATCGAGAAGTTCCGCCTGGTGCAGAACGACTCCGACCGCCTCGAGTTCGGCGCCGGCACCGGCGGCTCGCGCTCGCTCCTCATGAGCGGCGGCGCGCTGCAACAGGCGGCCGACCAGGTGATCGAGAAAGGAAGGAAGCTCGCGTCCGAGTTTCTCGAAGCAGCGCACGCCGACATCGAGTTCCGCGACGGGAATTTCGTCGTGGCGGGAACCGACCGGAAGGCTGATCTTGAAGAACTGGCAAAGAAATATCCCAAACAGCTGGATGTGAGCCACATCACCGACGTGGTGCCCTCGGCCTTCCCCAACGGCTGCCACGTTGCGGAAGTGGAGATCGACCCCGAGACCGGGCACGTCGAGGTGGTGCGCTACGCCGCGGTGAACGACTTCGGCACCATCGTCAACCCGATGCTGGTCGAGGGCCAGATCCACGGCGGCGTGGTGCAGGGCATCGGCCAGGCGCTCATGGAGAGCGCGCGCTACGACGAGAGCGGCCAGCTCCTCACCGGCTCGTTCATGGACTACGCGCTCGCGCGCGCCAGCGATGCGCCGCCGTCGATGTCGGTAGCGAACCACGAGGTGCCCGCGACCACCAACCCGCTCGGCGTCAAGGGCTGCGGCGAGGCCGGCTGCGCCGGCGCGCTCACCTCGGTGATGAACGCCATCGTCGACGCCCTCTCCGAGCTCGGCATCCGCCACTTCGACATGCCCGCCACCCCTGAGCGGGTGTGGCGCGCGATCCACAAGAAATAGGGACAGACCCCGCCATTCTCATTTGACTAGTCGCAGGTAGTGAGCGCGCTCATCCCTTACGGGTGGCCACTACCTAAATGAGAATGACGGGGTCCGTCCCCATTTAGAGCAGCAGCAGCTCGGGCGCCTGCCCCTTCTCGATGAACACGATGGCGTTCTGGCCGAAGAGCCGGCCGAGGGCCTGGGCGTTCTCGCGGTAGATGCCGACGGCGAGCACGCTCGGCTCGCGCCAGGTGCGCTCGTCGTTGCGGCCTTCGCCGGGGTAGCGCGGGTAGCCCGCGGCGGCGAGGATGCCCTCGAGCGCCGACATCGCCTCGGCGTTCTGGGCGGCGCTCTTCTTCTCGCTGCGCGGGTTGGCAGCGGTGACGAAGGCCGCCGTTTCCGCTTCGTGCTCCTCGAGCAGCCGGTCGAGGCGCTCGCTCGGCTCGCCCACGCGCAGCACGAGCGCCGGCTCCGTCAGCACCACGTAGTCGGAGTCGCGGTACTGCTCGATCAGCTCCTTATCCAAGGTGATGCACCGGGTCGAGGTAGTACACGGGGGTCGGGATGCCCTCGAGGCGCGCTTTCAGCTGCAGCGCGAGGTAGAGCGAGTAGTGGCGCGATTGCATGAGGTTGCCGCCGTGGAACCAGAGGTTGGGCTGCTGGGTGGGCTTCCACATGTTGCGGAGCTCCCCGACCCATGGGCCCGGATCGTACTTCGTATCGGAGCCCAGCCCCCAGCACTTTCCGACCTTGTCCGCGACTTCCTGCGAGATGAGCTTCGCCGCCCAGCCGTTCATCGACCCGTAGCCGGTGGCGAGCACCGCGAGATCGCAGGGGATTTCTTCGCCACTGCTCAATATGACGGAATTCTCCGTAAGGCGATCGATGGTCCCGTGCCTGAGCCTGATCCGCCCGTCGATGATCAGCTGCGAGGCGCCGACGTCGATGTAGTAGCCCGCGCCGCGGCGCAGATAGATCGAGTGCAGCCCCGAGCCGTCCTCGCCGAAGTCGTAGCCGAACCCGGCGCGCTCGAGGCCGGTGTAGAGCTCGGCGTCGCGCTTCCGGATCTCCTCGTAGACGGGCTTCTGCATCTCCGGCAGCAGGCGGAAGGGGGTGGCGGCGAGGGTGAGGTCGGCGATCTCGGTGCTGATCCCGGCCTCGAGCGCGGCCTGCGAGTAGAGCTTGCCCCAGGCGTGCTCCATCAGCATCTCCGAGCGCACCACCACCGTGGGCGAGCGCTGCAGCATCGTCACTTCCTCGGCGCCGTGCTCCCACAGGTCGGCGGCGATGTCGTGCGCGGAGTTGTTCGAGCCGAGCACCACGCAGCGCTTGCCGCGCCAGCGCTCGCCGCCGGTGTGCGCGCTCGAGTGCACGAGGCGCCCCTTGAAGGACTCCGCGCCCGGGATCTGCGGCACGTTCGGCACGCCCGACATGCCGGTGGCGAGCACGAGGTGCGTGGGAGTGAGCGAGACGGGCTGATTGCCGCGCTTCACCATCACGTCCCAGGCGCCTTTGTCCTCGTCGAACCTGGCGCTCACGCATTCGCTGTACGTCCAGTAGTCGAGGTCCATCACCTTCACGTACATCTCGAGCCAGTCGGCGATGCGGTCCTTCGGGCTGAACACCGGCCAGTGGTCGGGGAAGGGAAGATAGGGCATGTGGTCATACCACACCGGGTCGTGCAGGCAGAGCGACTTGTAGCGCTTGCGCCAGGAGTCGCCGGCGCGCGCGTTCTTCTCCACCACCAGCGCCGGCACGCCGAGGCGCTTCAGGCGCGCGGCGAGGCCGATGCCGCCCTGGCCGCCGCCGACGATGAGCACGAAGGGCTGCCGCGTGGTTCCGAGCTCCGCCTTTTCCTGCTCGCGCTTCTCGAACCAGCTCTTCCTCTCGGGCAGCACGCCGTGCTCGGTGCCCCACTCGCGCGTGCGCCCGGCCTTCTCCTCGAAGCCCCTGAGCTCCTGCAGCGTGGTGAGGAGCGTCCAGGCGCGGCCCTCGCGCAGGCGCAGGTGACCGATGCCGCGGCCGACGGCGGTCTCGAAGGTGAACCATTCCTGTCCACGAACGGCGAAATTCGCCGGCTTTACGCTGGAAAGAACCGCGGCCAGCATCGCCTTCACCTCCGCCCGGCCCTCGAAGGTCTTGATCGTCCAGGTGAAGGCGACGAGGTCGCGCCAGAAGGCGCCGGGCTCGAACAGCGCCGCGGCGCCGTCGATGTCGTTCTTCCCCAGCGCCGCGGCGAACTTCGCGAGCCAGCGCTCCGCCGTCACCCGCTCACTCCTCGATGACCGCGAACGCCTCGACCTCGACGAGGAAGTCCGGGTGGGAGAGCCGGCGCACCTCCACCGTGGTGCTGGTGGGCAGCGCCGGGCCGAAGTAGCGCTGGCGCACCTCGACGTGGCGGAAGAACTCCTCGATGTCGGTGACGTAGGTGGTGGTGCGCACCAGGTCCTCGAGGCGCGCGCCGGCGGAAGCGAGCGCGAGGCGCAGGTTCTCGCCCACCTGCGCGATCTGCGCGCCCATGTCGCCCTTCTTCACGATGTTGCCTTCCCTGTCGCGCGCGAGCAGGCCGGAGACGAACACCAGCGTGCCGCCTTTCACCGTCACCACCGGCGAGTACAGCGTGTGCCCGCCCACGGCCCTCCTGAACAGTGTCTCAGGCTGAAGTTTTTTTACCTTCATTTCATTTTTCCTCGAGGATCGAATTCAGTACGGCAAGCCCACGTAGTTTTCCGCGAGCGCGGTCTGCGCCGCGCGCGATCCCGAAATGTACTCGAGCTCGGCGAGCTGCATGCGCCGGCCGAAGTCGCCCTCCTCGGGGAAGCGGTGCAGGAGCTTGGTCATCCACCAGGAGAAGCGCTCGGCCTTCCAGACCCGGGAGAGGGCGCGGGCGGAATAGCTTTCCAATTCAACCGAATTCCTGCTCTTGTAGAAGGCGATGAAACCCTCCGCAAGGTAGTGCACGTCGCTCGCGGCGAGGTTCAGGCCCTTGGCGCCGGTGGGCGGGACGATGTGCGCGGCGTCGCCGGCGAGGAAGAGCCGCCCGAAGCGCAGCGGCTCGGCGACGAAGCTGCGCAGCGGCGCGATGCTCTTCTCGATCGCGGGGCCGGTGACGAGCGCGTTCGCCGCATCGGCGGGCAGGCGCCGGCGCAGCTCCGCCCAGAAGCGCTCGTCGGGCCATTCGTCGACCTGCTCGGAGAGCGGGCACTGCACGTAGTAGCGGCTGCGCGTGCGGCTCCGCATGCTGCACAGCGCGAAGCCGCGCTCGTGCGAGACGTAGATCAGCTCCTCCGACACGGGCTGGGTGTCGGAGAGCACGCCCATCCAGCCGAAGGGGTACACGCGCTCGTAGGTGCGCAGCGCCCCCGCCGGCACCGAGGCGCGCGAGATGCCGTGGAAGCCGTCGCAGCCGGCGATGAAGTCGCACTCGATGGTTTGGGGTTTGTTGCCCTGGACGAAACTCACCCGGGGGTGATCCGTGTCGAAACCCTCCGGCAGCACCTGGGCCTCGTACACCGTCTTCGCGCCCGCGGCGGCGCGCGCGTCCATGAGGTCGCGCGTGATCTCGGTCTGGCCGTAGACGGTCACCGTCTTGCCGGTGAGGCCGGCAAGATCGATGCGCATGCGCCCGCCGGCGAAGGCGATGTCGAAGCCCTCGTGCACCAGGCCCTCGGCGTGCAACCGCTCGGCGACGCCTATGCGCTCGAGGAGCGCCACCGTGCCCGCCTCCAGCACCCCGGCGCGGATGCGCCCCAGCACATGCTCCCGCGAGCGGCTCTCGAGCACGATGGCGTCGATGCCCTCGCGCAGCAGGCACTGGCCGAGCAGCAGGCCGGCCGGGCCGGCGCCGATGATGACAACTTGTACACGCATGGGTCCCGGGGGATTCTATTAAACTGCGGTCACAGGGAGGGATCGAACATGGGAAAGATCGTCGTTGCAGTGCTCGCGCTGCTCGCGGCCGTCCCGGCCGCCGCGGCGGATGACCCCGAAACGGTGTACGGGAAGCTCCACCGCGCCACGCTCGCCGGGAACGTCGACGAGGTGCTCGCTTACGCCACCGCCGAGCGGCGCAAGGAGATGGCCTCGCTGCCCGGCAAGGAAGACATGGTGCGCATGCTGGCGATGACGCTGCCCAAGACCTGGTCGGTGACGAGCAAGGACGCGAACGCGCGCAAGGCGCACCTCGAGCTGCGCGGCGTGCACGACTCGGGCCCCGCGCGCGGCAGCGCCGACTTCGTGAAGGAACGCGGCGCGTGGAAGGTGGACGAATGGTCCTGGTCGCTCCTCGCGCAGGCGAAGGACGCGGCGCAGCCCGAGCCGATGAAGCCCGGCGAGCCCCCCGTCACCATCGTCACCCCGGAGGTCGTCTCGACCGTCCCGGTCGACGCGCCGATCCTGCGCAGGACGAGCGCCGAAGCCGCGCCCTGCGTGATCAAGCCGGTAATGTCCGACGAGGACCTGCGCCGCTGCGGCGCCAACCCCCCTAAGTACGACAACTAGCAAAGGGGTCAGAGCAATTTTGCTGTTGTAGCGGACGGCGAGTAGTCGTCCGCCAGCTCCATGCCTGAGCGTCGGCGCCTGTTCGGCGCCGGCGAGCCCAGCGGCCGGCCGGCATTCACGGCATCGCGAATGTGAACGAGCGTCGTTTGTTCCAGCTCGTTCAGGAAGAGCTCGCGGAACGCCGCCCGCCGCTCGGCGGACGCTGCCCCCAGGGCTAGAAATCCGCGGTGCTCGGTGATCAGCTCATCGGCCTTGCCCGCTGCGTAGTGCGAGTGGCTCGACCAGAGATACGCGGACGGGTCCGTCGCAAGGCCGGCGCGCACCGGGTTGAGCTCGATGTACCGGTGGCAGGTCAGCAGATATCTCTCGCTGTCCACCAGGCTCGACTTGAAACGACCCTCCCAGAGCGTGCCCGTGCGGCCATGGATGGTGTTGATCACGCGCACGTAGCGCCGGCCGATATCCTGCAGCATCGCTCCGACCGCTCCGGGTGCGTCAGGTGTCACGAGGAGATGCACGTGGTTCGTCATGAGCACGTACGCGTGGATTAGGCAGCCGGTACGCGCAGCCGATTTCCCCAGGCACTTCAGATAAAACCGCCGGTCAGCCTCGCCGAAGAAGCACGCCGCGCGATTGTTGCCGCGCTGGATGACGTGCAGCGGTACGCCAGCCAGTTCTAGGCGCCGGGGACGGGGCACAAGGAAATCCTCATGACTTCCTAACGCACGACCCGCCGAAAGGTTGCTCTGACCCCGTTAGCGGCGGTGCTTAATTGCTCTGACCCCTTAACGGAGCAGGGCCTCTGCCAGCTCCAGCACGTCGTCGGGCCAGTACTCGGCGGGGCGCGGGCGGAGGGCGCCGCACTCGGCGAGCGGACGGCAGGCGAGGACCGCGAGGAGCCAGCGCGGCGGGACGGCGGCGCGGCCGTGCGCGGCGCCGAGCAGGGCGCCGGCGATGGCGGCGTTGGTGTCGGTGTCGCCGCCCTGCCCCACGGTGCGCACCAGCCCTTCCTCGAAGCTCTCGTGGAAGAGCGCGTAGAAGGCATTCTGCAGCGCGACCAGCGCCGAGCCCTGCTTGGTGAAGAAGTCCGGCGGCGGCGTGCTCGTGCCGCCGAGCATGATCGCGGCGCGCGCCGGGCCCGACGAGTGCTCGAGCGCCGCTTCCAGCATGGCGTTGCGATCGCCGCCGCCGACGCCGGCCGCGATCGCGGCGGCGTAGCCCGCGCAGGCCTCGACGCACACCGGGTTGGGATGCGTGAGCGCCGAGTCGGCGCGCGCGGCCTTCGCGGCGCGCTTCGGATCGCCCGCGGCCCAGATGCCCAGCGGCGAGACGCGCATGAGCGAGCCGTTGGATTCCGATTGCGCGTCGCCGCGCCCGAGCAGGCCCCGCTCGGTGGTCATGCCGACGTCGATCGGGCGCGAGGTGAGCCAGGTGCGGTAGGCGTCGAGCACGCGCTCCGGGTCGTGCCTGCGCTCGCGCACCAGCGAGCGCGCGAGCGTGATCGCCATCTCGCTGTCGTCAGTGGGCTGTCCAGCCATGGTCTTGTAGGGACCGCCGTCGGCCAGCAGCCGCACGCCCTGCGGGTAGAGCTGCGCGATCTCGGGCGCGGGCTTGCCCTCGACGAGCGAGCCGAGACTGTCGCCGATCACCTGGCCGAGCAGCGCGCCTTGTGCGCGGGAGACTTTCGCCTCCTGATCTTTCCTCGGAAAGCCAAGCGACACGCGAGGACTGCGTCGCGGCTCGGCTTCCAGGCTCACCCAGTCGAACCGCGAAAGCTGCCGCGCCGCCTCGGGCGCACCGGCGAAGCAGCCGCTCACGCGCCGGCGCGAATTGCCTTCGAGCACCACTTCGTTGCCCTCGGCGTCGAGGGTCACGCCGCCCGCGGCGCGGATGAGCGCCATGCCGGCGGCGATGTCGTATTCCTGCACGCCGTGCGTGGAGAGCGTGGCGATGCCCTCGCCCGCCGCGACGCGCGCCATGCGGTAGGCGACGCTCGGCATCGCGACGTAGCGCGCGGGCGTCGCGGCGCGCGAGTGCGTCTCGGGCCGCGCCGCGGAGGAAGCCGTCGCCCAGACGAGCTCGCCCGCGACGAGGAGCCGCCCGGCGAGACTCACGTCGAGCGGCTCGCCGTTCCTGCGGATCGCCCCCGCGCCCTCGGCCCAGGCGATGGTGTCGGGGCCGCGGTCGGGCGAGTCCGGCGCGTGCACCACGCCGAGCACCGGCACGCCGTTTCGCACCAGCGCCACCGAGATCGCCGAGCCGCGCCGCCCGCTCATGAACTCGAAGGTGCCGTCGTGCGGGTCGACCAGCCACACTTCGGCGCCGTCCCCCGAGGGCTCGGTCTCCTCGCCGGCAAACGCGCAGGGCACGAGGCGCGTGAGGCTCGCGCGCAGGCTCTCCTCGATCTCCCGGTCGACCGGGCAATTCCCGCGCCTGCCGCGCGGGCCTTCGGCGCGGTAGAACTCGGCGCGCAGCAGTTCGCCTTGTGCCTCGACGGCCTTTACGACTCCTGATAGAACAGCATCAATTTTCATCTTGAGCGAGGATGCCATGGCTGCGATTAAAACGGCGAGCGGACTGCAAATCGAGGAACTAGTCGTCGGCACCGGCGCCGCGGCGGCGTCGGGCCAGAAAGTGAGCGTGCATTACACCGGCTGGCTGGACCAGAACGGAAATAAGGGCACCAAGTTCGACTCCAGCCATGACCGCAACGAGGCGTTCGAGTTCGGGCTGGGGCGCGGGCAGGTGATCCGCGGCTGGGACGAAGGCGTGCAGGGCATGAAGGTCGGCGGCAAGAGGAAGCTCACCATCCCGCCGGAGCTCGCCTACGGCGCGCGCGGCGCCGGCGGCGTCATCCCGCCCAACGCCACGCTGGTGTTCGAGGTGGAGCTCCTCGGCGTCAACTAGAAGTCGTCGGCGCCCTTGCGCCGCATCGCCTTGATATAGCCGCGCTTCTTCTTGCCCTCGAGCCTTTTTCGCTTCGAGGAGTAGGTCGGGCGCGTGGGCTTCCGCTTCTTCGGCACGTGCGCCGCGGCGGCGACGAGCGCCTGCAGCCGCGCGATCGCCTCGGCGCGGTTCATCTCCAGGCTGCGGTGCGACTGCGCCTTGATCACCACCACGCCGGTGCGCGTGACGCGCTGGTCGCCGTAGTTGAGCAGCCGCGCCTTCACCGCCTCGGGCAGCGACGAGCGGCGGATGTCGAAGCGCAGGTGCACCGCGTTCGACACCTTGTTGACGTTCTGCCCGCCCGCGCCCTGCGCCCTCACCGCGGTCAGCTCGATCTCGCTTTCAGGAACGATAAGAGTCATTAGTAACGCCAATCTACCAGCCGCTGCCCCCGCCGCCGCCGCCACCGCCGCCCGAGGAGCCGCCGCCGCCCCCGCCGCCGCCGGAGAAGCCCGAGCCCGAGCTCGAGCCCGGGGCGGTCGAGGCCGCGGCGACGGTGCCGGCGAGGCCGGACATGGCGGAGCCGAAGCTCGAGCCGAAGTTGCCGTGGCCGACACGGCCGTTTGCGAGGTAATAGTCGGCGACCGCAGCCGTGACGGCGGCCGCGCCGAGCGCGGCGACGAAGCGCTCGGCCCAGGTTTCCTCCACGTCGAGCGCCACGGCGTAGGGCAGGAACTTCGCGAACTCCTGCGGCGTCTTCGGCGGCGCCTTCATGCGCGCGAGGTCGTCGGCCTCGGCGACGCCGAGGTACTGGCGCAGGCCCTCGATGTGGTCCTGGAGCTTGCGGCCCCGCACCGAGTACGCCGGCATCCACCGGTTGAAGAGAAAAACCATGATCACCAGGACGCCGACCACGGGCAGCACTACCTCGATCGGCGCCTCGAGCCCCATCATCGCGCCCACCACCGCCACGCCCAGGACGATGCCGGCGACGAGCGAGCCGCGGTTGCGGCTGAAGAGCTGCTGGCCGAAGTGCTGCGCGAGCCCGGCGGCGAACGATTCGCGCGCCACCGCGACGGCCGGGTCGTAGCCCTTGGAGAGGATCTGGATGGCGTTCTTCTTCGGCAGCAGCCAGTCGGCAAGGAGCTTCTCGCCGGGGAGCCAGTCGGCCGCGTCGGCGATGCGCTCGACGCCGAAGCTCTCGCCGGTCTGGCGGATTCTCAGGAAGCCGCGCGCGCCCAGGCCGAGCAGCCCCGCGGCGAAGCAGCGGTCGTCGTAGCCCATGCGGTCGATGTAGCGCACCCCGGCGGGCCCGACGCCCTTCGGCGCGTCGTAGCGCGGGTACTTCGGGCCCGCGCGCGGGTCGCGCCCGACGAGCCACCAGCGCCAGTAGAGGAACGCGAAAAGGAGTACCGCCCCGGCGATGCCGGCGAGCGCGCCGCGGTTGTCGGCCATCCACCAGCGCGCGCGCTGCGCCGCGCCCGGCGGCGCCACCACGCCCTTCGGGAAGCCGACCACGATCGTCAGGCCCTGGCGCGGCCCGAGCGTGCGCGTGGTGCGGAAGCTCGCGCCGCCCTCGCGCACCTCGGCCTCGTAGTCGCGGCCGCGCGCGCCCTGCGGCCCGGTGTAGGCCTCGACGCGAATCTCGCCGGCCGGCACTGGCGCGGGCAGCTCCACCTCGGCGCCGATGCGATCGAAGGCGAAGGTCCAGCCGGTGCCGTTCACGTTCCAGTAGAGCTCGTCGTGCTCATCGAAGTACCCGATCTGCCGCGAGGTGCGGTAGGTGATCTCGTACACGTGCACGCCGCGCTCGAGCAGCGCGTCGGCGCGGCCGATGCGGATGCGCTTGCCGTTGCGCAGGCTCTCGATGGTGAAGCGCTCGGCGGCGCCGTTCCTCGTCACGCCGAGCACGTCGAAGGGCACGCGCGTCGTGCGGCCGCGGCCGTCGCGGTATTCGGTCGGGAAGTCGCGCAGGATGCCGCGGCGGATGTCGCGCCCCTCGGCGAGCACCTCGATGCGCTCGGTGACGGTGAGCTCGCCGTCGCGGGCGATGCGGATCGTGGATTTGAAGTCCAGTACGCGCTCCTGCGCCCACGAAGGAACAGAAATGAACAGAAGAACTACTGTGAGAGCGAGACGCGTACGCCCTCCCTGTCCTCAGTCTCGAAGAAAGGCAGCGGCTGGAAGCCGAACAGGCGCGCCACCGCGATGTCGGGGAAGCTCTCGAGCTGCGTCACGTACTGCTTCACCGCGCCGTTGTAGAAGCGCCGCGCGTGCTGGAGGTGGTCCTCGACCTCGACCAGGCTCTGCGAGAGCTGAAGCCAGTTGGCGTCCGCCTTGAGCTCCGGGTAGCTCTCCTGCAGCAGCACGAGCTGCCGGAGGCCCTGGCCGAGCTCGCGCTCGTGCCCGAAGCGCGCGGCGAGGGTCTTGTCGGCGAGCGCCGCGCTGCGCAGCTCGGTCACGGTGGTGAGGAGCGCCTTCTCGTAGGCGGCGTAGCCGCGCACCGCCTCGACCAGCCGGGGTACCAGGTCGGCGCGGCGCTTGAGCTGCACGTCGATGTCGGCGAAGCCCTGGCGCGCGAGGTTGCGGGCAGCGACCAGCCGGTTGTAGAGCCAGATCGCAAGGAATATGAGGACTGCAAGTGGAATGATGAAAATCCAGGTCTCCATCATCTGCTCAGCCTGTTGCGGCCGCCCTTCTTGGCGCGGTAGAGCGCCTCGTCGGCGGCCTTCACCACCTGCATCGGCGCGCGCGCCTCGGCGGAGGGCCCGGCGAGGCCGATGGAGACGGTGACCATGAGCATCTTCTCGGTGTTCCCGGCGCCGCGGCGCTTCGCGCCCTCCTTGGCCTTCTTCGGGCGGTCGCCGCCGCGCACCGCCATGCGGTAGCGCTCGATCGCGACGCGGATCGCCTCGAGGTCCTCGGCCACCTCGCCGGAATCGCGCCCGGGAAAGACGACGCAGAACTCCTCGCCGCCGTAGCGGTAGGCGGTGCCGCCGCCGCCCACCTGCGCGAGGCGCCCGGCGACCAGGCGCAGCACCTGGTCGCCGATGTCGTGGCCGTGCGTGTCGTTGAACGCCTTGAAGTGGTCGACGTCGACCATGGCGATGGCGTAGCGCTCGCCGAGCGAGCGCAGCCGCTCCTCCAGCGCGCGGCGCCCCGGGAGCCCGGTGAGCTGGTCGCGGAAGGCGAGCGCGTGCGACTCCTGCAGCAGCGACACCACCAGGATCGCGCCCCCCGCGGCCATGAAGGCGGAGAAGACGCGCACCTCGTCGCCCCATTCGGCGGCGATGAAGAACGCGGCGAGCGCGCCGGCGTTGCCCACCTGCAGCGGCGTGTGCTCGGGCCAGGCGCGCCATACCGCGGCGGCGAAGGCGGCGGCGAAGGCGAGGCGCGCGACGAAAGGCGTCGGCGGCGAGCGCAGCGGCCAGGACTCGAGCGCCCGCTCGAGCGACAGTCCTGCGAGCCAATAGAGGAGCAGCGCCTCGGCGCCGAGCAGGACGAGCCACACGTAGGCCATGCGGTAGCGCGCCCCCTTCTCGGGCCGCACCATCGCGAGCAGCGCGTTCAGCGGCACGAGCAGCGCGATCGCCGTGTAGATGAGCTTCGTCGGATAGGCGTAGTACGCGGCGAAGGCGAGGAGCATCGACGCGGCGAGCACGAAGCTGCGGCCGCGGTTGAACCACCACGCGAGCACCACGGCGCTCACCAGCGCCCCGTACGGCCCGGCGGTGCGCAGGCCCACCAGCGAGTCGGGCAGACCCGGGCCGACGGAGAGAACGAGTGCGACGGCCGCCAGGACGGCGGCCGGGAGCCAGGCTGGGCGCAGCGCCCGGAGCGGCTCAGTCACCCAGCTTGTCTGGCCTGAAGCCCGCGTCGCACACGCGCCCGCGCTGCGCGCGCCGGCCGATGTGCTCTGCGAGCTGCTTCTGGTCGAGCGTCTCGCGCGCGCGGTTCTTGCGCTTGATGCCCGAGACGGTCAGCGACTTGCCGTCGGTGGTTGTTACTGCAGTCAAGGAAACACCGGGTGGTAGAGCAATGAGTTGCACCCCCACGCCGCCGTTGGGCCGCTCGGGCACTTCCTCCAGCGGGAAGACCAGCAGCCTCGCATCCGAGGATAGACATGCAATCATTGAAGAAGAAACCACGGCAGGAGGCTGCGCCGCCCCTCCTTCGTCGACCTTGAAGAAGTCCTTGCCCTGGCGCGTCTTGGTGACGAGGTCGCCGAGCTTGCAGACGAAGCCCAGGCCCGCCGAGCTGTTCATGAGGAGCCGCGTCGCCAGGTCGCCCGAGCCGATCCAGACGATGTCGTCGGAGCCGGAGTTGACGAGCGTGTTCACCGGCACGCCGTCGCCGCGCCCGGCGGGAATGGCGGCGGCGTCCAGCGTGAAGGTCTTGCCCGAGGCGGCGAGCACGATCACCGGGTCGGTGGTCTTGCACTCCAGGGTCTGCAGCAGCGCATCGCCGTCCTTGAAACCCAGGGTACTTATATCCATGGCATGGCCGGTCCGGGCGCGAATCCATCCCTTGCCCGACAGGATGACGGTGAGCGGCTCCTCGACCACGCGCCGCTCGATCTGCGCGCGCTCGCCCGCCTTGATGAGCGTGCGGCGCGCGTCGCCGTACTTCTTCCCGTCCTCGGCGAGCTCGGAGATGACGAGCTTCTTCAACTGTTTTTCATTACCTAAGATTTCTTTTAAACCCTTGCGCTCGACCTCCAGGGCCTTGCGTTCGTCGTTCAGCTTCACGCCGTCGAGCTTGGTGAGCTGGCCGAGGCGCAGGTTGACGATGTCTTCCGCCTGCTTTTCCGAGAACCTGAATTTTTCCTTCAGGCGCTGCCGCGCCTCGGCCTGATCCTCGCAGGCGCGGATGAGCTTGATGATGTCCTCGATCTTCGCGTAGGCGAGCAGGCGCCCGAGCACCACTTCCAGCCGCTCCTGCACGCGCGCGAGCCGGAACTGCGTGCGCCGGCGCACCGTGTCGACGCGGAACTCGCCCCACTCGCGCAGCGCCTCGACCATGCCCTTGGTCTCGGGCAGGCCGTCGCGGCCGATCCAGGTGAAGTTCACCGCGTAGCGGCTCTCGAGCGAGGTGTGCACCAGCAGGGT
Organism: uncultured bacterium; assembly: GCA_965233125.1. GTDB lineage: Bacteria > Pseudomonadota > Gammaproteobacteria > Burkholderiales > SG8-39 > SCGC-AG-212-J23. The sequence goes on along the minus strand of CBDDRQ010000080.1, from coordinate 10,412 downwards.
TGCAACGACTTCTTCAAAATTTTGCCTTGAAGAACGAGGCTCTATGACCAGGCGCAGCCGCGACTTGCGGTCGGACTCATCGCGCACCGACTCGACCTGGTCGAGGATGAACTGCTTGAGGCGTTTCTGCTCCTGCGTGACTTCCTTTTTCCCGAAGCCGGGCCTGGGGTTGGCGAGCGCCTCGATCTCCTCCAGCACCTGCCGCACCGAGACGCCGTGCGGCAGCTCGGTGACGACAATGCGCCACTGGCCTCTTGCCAGCTGCTCTTTTTCCCATTTGCAGCGAAGAAGAAGCGAACCGCGTCCCGTTTCGTACGCCTGCCTGATCTCTTCCGGCGGGCTGATCACCTGGCCGCCGCCGGGGAAGTCCGGCCCGGGCAGGATCTCGAGGATGTCGTCGAGCTTCGCGCGCGGGTGCTTGAGGACGTAGGCCGCCGCCTCGGCGACCTCCGTCAGGTTGTGCGGCGGGATGCGCGTGGAGAAGCCCACCGGGATGCCGAACGAGCCGTTCAGCAGGCCGAAGGGCAGCCGCGCCGGCAGCAGCACCGGCTCCTCGAACTTGCCGTCGTAGTTCTTCTGGAAGTCGACCGTGCCTTCCCCTATTTCGCCGAGCAGCAATTCGGAAAAGCGGGAAAGGCGCGCTTCCGTGTACCGGTACGCTGCGGCGCTGTCGCCGTCGCGCGAGCCGAAGTTGCCCTGGCCCTCGATCAGGGGGTAGCGCATGGAGAAGGGCTGCGCGAGGTGCACCAGCGCCTCGTAGGTGGAGCTGTCGCCGTGGGGGTGGAACTTGCCCAGCACCTCGCCGACGTAGCGCGCGCACTTCGAGAAGCTGGTCGAGCCGTCCATGGCGAACAGGATGCGCCGCTGCACCGGCTTCAGGCCGTCGGCGATCTCGGGCAGGGCGCGCGACTTGACGGTGGAGACCGCGTAGCCGAGGTAGGCGTGCGAGGCGTGCTGCTCGATCGGCGCGGCCTCGTCGCCGTTGTCGGGGGTGAAGAGGTCGAGGGTCTGGGTGTCGTCCATCGGGAATTCCTCAGTTCAGCTTCTTCGCGCCGACGACCTTGCAGGTCTGCGCGGTGCCGTCGGCGTAATCGAAGGTGATGCGGGTGATCTGGCTCGCGACCGGCGGGGTCTTGAGGCCTTTCAGCGTCGCGAGGTCGTAGCGCAGGCGCGCCGGCGCAGCGCGCACCTTGCAATCGAGCTCGAGCCGGCAGCCTTCGGCCGCCCGGCGCAGCTCGAGCGCGCCGCCCTCGCCCGCCACCTTCACCGCGACCTGCGGGTCATTCGGGTTCAGCGTGCATTCGTGCATCTGCGCCGCGGCGGGAACCGCGAGCAATATCAGAATGAGGACGGTCCCTGCTTTTATCATTGGAAGAGGTCCAGCTGCTTGTCGGCCATGGCCACCGCGAGCTCGACAGCGCGCTTGGCTTTCGCGAGGTCGTCGGCCGCGCCCGCCCTGCCCGCGGCTTCCCAGGAATAGCGATCCCTTTCGACCAGGGTCACTTTGCCGAGTTTCGTCTTGCCGGCCCAAAGGACGTGACCCTTGTACGCCCTCTCCCAGACCGGCTTTTCCTTTTTTTTCTTTCTCAGATGTCGGCCTCCACGGTCTTCCAGTGCTCGCGCATCCAGTTGCGCCGCCCCTCGGCTTCGCCGGAATCCATCAGCTTCTCGAAGGTCTCGCGCACCTTGCGGATCTCCTTGCCGTTCAGGACCATCCTGATCAAGCGGCGGGTGTCCGGGTTCATCGTCGTTTCCCACAGCTGCTCGGGGCTCATCTCGCCCAGGCCCTTGAAGCGCGAGATCTCCCAGCTGCCGTCCCTGACCTTTTCCTTCTTCAGCTGGCCAAGCACCTCTTCGAGCTCGTCGTCGTCGAGGCAGTAGAGGCGCCGTGCGGGCTTGCCTTTGCCCTGAGCCGGCACTTCGACCTTGTAGAGCGGCGGCTGCGCGACGTAAAGGTGGCCGGTCTCGACGAGCCGCGGCGCGTGCATGAAGAAGAACGTGAGCAGCAGCGCCTGGATGTGGCCGCCGTCGACGTCGGCGTCGGTCATCACGATGACCTTGCCGTAACGCAGTCCGCTCATGTCGGGATTTTCTTCAGAAGAATGCGGATCCACGCCGATGGCCGTGGCGATCGCCTGCAGCTCCTTGTTGGCGAGCACGGTGCGGCTGTCCTTCGACATGGTGTTGAGCACCTTGCCGCGCAGCGGCAGCAGCGCCTGCGTGTCCTTGTCGCGCGCCTCCTTGGCCGAGCCGCCGGCGGAGTCGCCCTCGACGAGGAACAGCTCGTTCCTGAGGACGTCGCCCGAAGCGCAGTCGACGAGCTTCCCCGGCAGCGTGGCGATGCCGCTGCTCTTCTTTCTTTCGATTTTCTTTCCCTTGGACAGGCGAGCCAGGGCCTGCTCGACGGCGAGCTCGACGATCTTCTTCCCCTCCTCGGGATGCTCGTTCAGCCACAGCTCGAAGCCGTCGCGCACGCACAGCTCGAGCAGCTTCGCCGCGTGGCGCGTGGTGAGCTTCTCCTTGGTCTGGCCGTGGAACTGCGTGCGCACGATGCGCGCCGAGAGGGTGAAGCAGGCGCGCCCCCACAGGTCCTCGGCGATCACCTTCACGCCCTTGGACGCGAGCGCGCGCGTCTCCATGAAGGCGGCGAGCGCCTCGAAGATCCCCGAGCGGAACCCCGCCTCGTGCGTGCCGCCCGAGCGCGTGGGGATGAGGTTGACGTGGCTGTCGGCGAAGGTCTCGCCCTCGGCGACCCAGCCGATCGCCCACGCGGCGCCCTCGCCCGGCTCTATGTCCGAGATGCTTGAAACGGATTTTTCATCGAAGAAGCGTTCACCCGCGAAGAGCGGCGCGACCAGCTCGCGCCCCTGCAGCATGAAGTCGAAGTACTGCGCCATCCCCTTTTCGTACTTCCAGGTTTTCTTCTCTTTGCCTTCTACCTCGAGAACGGTCGTCAGGCCGGGCAGCAGGTACGCCTTGGAGCGCACCAGGTGCTCGAGCTCGGCGAGCGGGATGGTGGGCGAGTCGAAGTACTTCGGGTCCGGCCACAGGCGCACCACGGTGCCGGTGCGCTTCTCTTTGCTTTTTTCAGTACGTAACCGGCTTTTCAGTTCTCCGCCTTCGAAGGCGATCGTGTGTTTCTCGTTGCCTCTGTAAACCGTCACCTCGCAGCGCTTCGACAGCGCGTTCGACACCGCCACGCCCACGCCGTGCAGGCCGCCGGAGATGTGGTAGACGCCGTCGCCGGCGCGCGAGAACTTGCCCCCGGCGTGCAGCATGGTGAAGGCGACCTCGACCGCGGGCTTCTTCTCCTCCGCGTGCATGTCGACCGGGATGCCGCGGCCCTCGTCCTCGACCTCGACCGAGCCGTCCTTGAAGACGCGCACGCTGATGCGCTTGCCGAAGCCGGCGAGCGCCTCGTCGACCGCGTTGTCGATCGCCTCCTGCACGATGTGCAGGGGGTGCACGGTGTGGGTGTACATGCCCGGCATGCGGCGCACGGGCTCGAGACCCTTGAGCGCCTGGATCGCCGATGCGTCGTAGACCGCCGGTTTGGTTGCCATCAGTGCAGGTTCCTCATGCGGCGCGGGCGGCGTAGCGCTTGCGCGCCTGCGCGGCGGTGGAGCGCCCCGGCGCCTGGACCACGACGCCTTCGGCGGCCGCGGCCTGCGCGAGCGTGCGGTCGAGCGTGATCAGGTCCGAGTTCGAGCGCGCGGCGAGCTCGAGGTAGGAAGCATCGTAGACGGTCAGCCCGCGCCGGTCGGCGAGCGCGCTCAAGGTGCGGATGTCGGGCATCGTCTGGTCGGTGCGCAGCGAGAGCTGCGCGGCGTTGTCGAGGATCTCCAGGCGCTGCTCGCGGCCGACGCGGCGCCTTCTCTCGGCCATCAGCAGCGCATTGGGGAACTCGAGGCGCCAGAGATGGGGCACCCAGCACTCGGCGGATTCGAGCAGCTCGAACGCGGCGTCGGTGAAGGCCGTGCGCTCATCCTTCAGGAACCATGCCAGCGTCACCGAGCAGTCGAAGACGACCGCCATCAGTAGCGCCGGCCCGCCTTGATCAGCTCGGCGATGGTCGAGCCGGGCTTCGCGCCGCGGTCCCAGCCCACCCGCTTGCGCTTGATCTCGTCGATGAGGGCGCGCCGGCGCGCCCTTTCGGCCTCGTCGGGAACGGCGGGCACCAGCCGCGCGACCGCCTTGCCCCGGCGCGTGATGGTCACGGTCTCGCCCGCCTCGACCTTGTCGAGCAGCTCGGCGAGCTTGGTCTTCGCTTCGAACGAACCTACCGTAGTCATCGCTTAGCCATCCAACTAGACAACCAGTTGGAAGGATAGCACGAAGCGAAACGCTCGATGCTTTCCGCCACCGAGGCGTCGAGCGGCGCCTCGTCCCAGAGGTGCAGCAGCTTCTTTTGCACGGCGAGGGCCTTCGGATCGCCCGAGAGCAGTGCTTCTTGGAGCATGGAAATCCGTTCATCGAGTTTTTCGGGAAGACAGACTTCCTCGACCAACCCCCATTCACAGGCGCGGCGCGCGTCGATCGCCTCGCCGGTGAGGACGAGCCAGGCGGCGCGGCCCGAGCCCATGAGCCGCGGCAGCAGCGCCGCCTCGACCACCGAGGGGATGCCCAGGCGCACTTCGGGCATCGCAAAACGCGTGCCTTCGGCGGCGATGCGCAGGTCGCAGGCCGCCGCGAGCTCGAGGCCGGCGCCGATCACCGCGCCGTGCAGGCGCGCCACCACCGGCACCGGGAGGCGCCGCAGCGCAGCGCAGGCGCGGTGGATGCGCCCGACGAACGCGCCCGCCGTCGAGGCATCCAGCCGCGCCAGCTCTTCGACATCCGCGCCGCCGCAGAAGGTCCGTCCCGTGCCGCCCAGCACGACCACTCTTACAGTCTCGTCCCCGGCGAGCGCGTCGAGGACGTCCGAGAGCGCGTCGAGCAGCCGCGAGTCGAGCGCGTTCGCTTTTTCGGGCCGGTCGAGAAAGAGGCGCGCGAGCGCGCCCTCGCGCGTGAGGTCGATCATGCGGCGAGTATCCCCGATTAGAATCGCGCGATGGCGGAAAAGAAGACCAATTGGGCGTTCCCGGCCGAGATGCGGCCGCGGCCGGAGGACTGGCGCTTCGACCTGGACGGCGCGCTCGAGTCGGTGGTGCAGCTGCGCGCGGAGATCCCCGACGACGCGTTCACCGCGCCGCTGCTGGGCACCGAGCGCGCCGGCAACGGGGTGGTGATCCGCGACGACGGCCTGGTGCTCACCATCGGCTACCTCATCACCGAGGCGAGCACGATCTGGCTCACCACCAACAAGGGCACGGTAGCCGGCGGCTTCCCGGTAGCCTACGACCAGGCCACCGGCTTCGGCCTGGTGCAGCCGCTGGGCAAGCTCGGCGTGCCCGCCATCGCGCGCGGCAGCGCCGCCGCGTGCCAGGTCGGAGCGAACGCCGTGATGGCGGGACAGGGCGGCCGGCCGCACGCGCTCAAGGCCACGGTGTTCGCCAAGCGCGAGTTCGCCGGCTATTGGGAGTACGTGCTGGACGAGGCGGTCTTCACCGCGCCGGCGCATCCGCAGTGGGGCGGCGCGGCGCTGATCGGCGCCGACGGGAAGCTCGCCGGCATCGGCTCGCTCCTCGTGCAGGAGAAGATCGACGCCGGCACCATCCAGGGCAACATGGTGGTGCCGATCGACCTCCTCGAGCCGATCCTCGAGGACATGGTGCGCCTCGGGCGGCCCGCCCGGGCGCCGCGCCCGTGGCTGGGCATCTACGTCACCGAGGCGGGAAACAAGCTCGCCGTCGCCGGGCTCGCCCCGGGGGGCCCGGCCGAACTCGCCGGCGTGCAGGTCGGCGACATCGTCGCCCAGGCGGGCGGTGCCGCGCCCTCCAGCCTCGCCGACCTCTTCCGCCGCATCTGGCGCTCCGGCACCGCCGGCGCCGAAGTCGCCCTCAAGCTCGTGCGCGAGGGCAGGTTCGTCGACGCGCGCATCGTCTCCGGCGACCGCACCGACTTCCTCAAGAAACCCCACCTGCATTAAATGGGGACGGACCCCATCATTCTCATTTGAGTAGTCACTACAGACCCCTCAACTTTCGTCACTACCTAAATGAGAATGACGGGGTCTGTCCCCATTTAGAGCTTGAGGCGTTCCGCTGCCTTCCAGTCCACCAGCTTCTCGAGGTCCGGTTCGTCGGGGAGGCGCAGCTTGCCGTCCTTGATCTCGGGAATGTCCTTCGTCACCTGCGCGCCGAGCATCAGGAAGAAGGAGTGCTCGGGCGGCAGGACCAGCGGGCTTTTCAGCCCCGCCGCCGCCTGCAGCGCCAGCACGGTGCCTAGCGCGCTCTCGTAGAACATGCCGAGCGACACCCGCGCGCCGCCCGCGGCGCAGAGCACGTCGATGCCGCGCGACTCCGAGAGGCCGATGCGGCCCGGCTTGAGCATGAGCGAGCGCGCGCCGCGGTCGAGGAAGAGCGCCGCGTCCTCGCGCGACGTGCACGCGTAGTCGACCAGCAGGGGGACCGGGCACTCGCGCTGCAGGCGCTCGAACGCGCTGTCGGGCGCGAGCGGACAGGGATCCTCGGCGACGGTCACGCCGGCGTCGGCGATCGCGCGCAGGTAGCCGCCGATGCCATCCTGCGGATAGGCGCGGTTCGCGTCCATCGACAGCTCGATGCCTTCCCCCACCGCCGCGCGCACCTCGGCGATGACGCGCAGGTCGGTGTCGCGGCCCTGCCCGCCCTTGAGCTTGAGCGAGCGCAGGCCGTGGCGCCGGCACATGTCCGCCGCTTCCGCCGCCATCAGCGCGGGCGACTGGCGCGTGACGATCCAGGAGAGAGGCACTTCCGGCGCGCCGCCCCACTCGCGCCACAGCGGCCTGCCGCTCGCCGCCGCGCGCATCGACCAGCAGGCGTTGTCGAGCAGCGCGCGCGGGCTGCGGTTGCCGTCCACCCAGTCGAAGGCGCGCGCCACCGCCGCCGCATCGGCGAGCTCGACCCCGCGCAGGCGCGGCAGCATCACGTCCTCGAGCGTGACCGCGAGCGAGCGCGGCGAGAAGCCGGTGCGCGCCGGCTTCACCACGCCCTCGGCGATGCCGACCGTGCCGTCGTCGGCGGTCAGCTTGAGCAGCGCATAGTCGCTGGAGCTCTCCGCGGCGTAGGCCCAGGTCACCGCCCGCCGGTACGGCAGGCGATAGAAGTGCAGCGACCAGTCGGCGAGCTTCATCGGCGGCTATTCTCCCGCAACATCGCTTGACGGCGCGCGCGCACCTGTGTTCTTCTCTGCCCGCCGTTTCGGGAGGAGGCACATGTCGAGTGCAGAGCCAGCGGCGCCGCCGCGCGCCCTCGTCGCGTTCGTGCGCGCGATGGACCGCTTCGCCGAGTGGTGCGGCCTCGCCTTCTGCTGGCTCATCATCCCGCTCGTCGCCGGCATCACCTACGAGGTGTTCGCGCGCTACCTGTTCAACGCGCCCACCATCTGGGCCTACGACGTGGCGTACATGCTCTACGGCTCGCACTTCATGCTCGGCGCGGCGTACACGCTCTACCGGGGCGGGCACATCCGCACCGACGTCTTCTACCAGAACTGGTCGTTCCGCACGCGCGGGCTGGTCGACGCGTCGCTTTACCTCTTCTTCTTCTTCCCCGGCATGGCGCTGTTCCTCTGGATGGGCCTGCAGGAGGCGCTGCATTCCTGGGACCTGCGCGAGGTTTCCAACGAGAGCCCCTGGCGGCCGGTGATCTATCCGTTCAAGACGGTGATCCCCGTGACCGCGCTGCTGCTCATCCTCCAGGGCTCGTCGGAGTTCGCGAAGTCGGCCTGGGCGGCGCTGAAGGGAAGACCGCTTTGAGCAACGAGTATCTCGGCCTGGTCCTGCTCGGCGCGCTGCTCGCGGGCATCTTCGCCGGCTTTCCGATCGCCTTCACGCTGATCATCCTCTCGGTGGTGTTCGGCTACATCGGCTTCGGCGACACGGTGTTCTACCTGATGGTGTTCCAGACCATCGGCCTCATGAAGGAGGAGACGCTCGCCGCGGTGCCGCTGTTCATCTTCATGGGGCACGTGCTCGAGCAGGCGGGGCTGATGGAGCGATTGTTCCGCGCCTTCCAGCTGATTCTCGCGCGGCTGCGCGGCTCGCTCTACCTGGGGGTGCTGCTCACCGCGACGCTCTTCGCCACGGCCACCGGCATCATCGGCGCCTCGGTGACGGTGATGGGGCTGATGGCGGCGCCGGCGATGATGAAGGCGGGCTACGACCCGAAGCTCTCCGCGGGCTGCATCACCGCCGGCGGGTGCCTGGGCATCCTAATCCCGCCCAGCGTGATGCTGGTGGTGATGGGCCCGATCGTCGGCGTCTCGATCATCAAGCTCTTCGCCGCGGCGATCATTCCCGGCGTGATCCTCGCCGGCCTGTACATCAGCTACGCGATGATCCGCAGCCACATGAACCCGGCGCTCGGCCCGCCGCTGCCGCGCGACCAGTGGGCGAAGTCCTACGGCGAGATGGTGCGCGAGTTCCTCGCCGGCATCGTGCCGATGGCGGCGATCATGTTCGCGGCGCTGGGCAGCATCATCTTCGGCCTCGCCACCCCGACCGAGGCGGCGGCGATGGGCGCCACCGGCGCGCTCCTGCTCTCCGTCGCCTACCGGCGCTTCAGCCTGCGCAACCTGCGCGAGGCCTGCCTGAAGACCCTCGAGACCTCGAGCCTGGTGCTGTTCCTCGCGGTCACCTCCAACATCTACGGCGCGGTGTTCACGCGCCTGGGCACGAGCGGGATGCTCGCCGAGGCCATGCTCGCCCTGCCGCTGCCGCCCTCGATGATGCTGGTCGCGCTGCTGGTGGTGATTTTCCTGCTCGGCTGGCCCCTCGAGTGGCCGGCGATCGTGTTCATCTTCCTGCCGATCTTCCTGCCGGTGGTGACGGCGCTGAAGCTCGACCTGGTGTGGTTCTGCACCCTGGTGGCGGTGTGCCTGCAGACCGCCTTCCTCTCGCCGCCGGTGGCGATGGCGGCCTACTATTTGAAGGCGGTGGCGCCGAAATGGGAGCTCTCCCAGATCTACCGGGGGATGTTCGACTTCATGCTGCTGCAGATGCTGGGCCTCGCCATCGTGTTCTTTTTCCCGGAGACCGCCCTGTGGCTGCCGGAGAAGTTGTTTGGGAAGTAGACAAGCTTGACGGCCCGGGAGGCCGGGCGTAGCGTGGTTGCTCACCTAGGAGGAGGACCTATGTGCAACACCCGGCAGTTGCTGTCCGCCGTCGCGGCGGCGTTGCTAGTCGCGGCGGTTCCGCAGGCGCAGGCGCAGTCCAAAATCACCCTCAAAGGCCAGTCGACGCATCCCGCATCGTCCAACCTGCATCTCGTCTTCGTGAAGTGGGCCGAGGAGATCGAGAAGATGACCGCAGGGCGCGTGAAGATCGACCCGCTGCCCGCGGGCGCCGTGGTCCCGGCGTTCGAGACTTTCGACGCAGCTTCGCGCGGCGTCATCGACGTGGGCGCGGGCACGCTCGGCTACATCCTGGGCAAGAGCCTCGCCGGCATCCCGCTCTCCCATGGCCCGGTGTTCGGCATGGACGGGGTCGACTACTACGGCTGGTACCTGGACGGCGGCGGGATGAAGCTGCTCGAGGAGTACTACACCAGCATCGTCAAGCTGAACCTGGTCGGCTTCCCGGTGCCCACCGACTACCCGCAGGGCCTGGGCTGGTTCAAGAAGCCGATACGGTCGCTTGCCGACCTGAAGGGCATGAAGTACCGCATCTTCGGCATCGGCGCGGAAACCTACGGGCGCCTGGGCGTCTCGGTGGTGACCCTGCCCGGCGGCGAGATCGTGCCCGCGCTCGAGCGCGGCGTGATCGAGGGCGCCGAATGGATCAACTGCGCCGAGGACCAGAAGATCGGCCTGCACAACGTCGCGAAGCACTACTACACGCCCGGGATGCACGAGCCCGTGACCGGCGGGCAGCTCTTCGTCAACACCAACGTCTGGAAGCGCCTGCCGGCGGACGTGCGCGAGATCATCCGCGTGGCGAGCATCTCCGCGGTCACGCAGCGCAACATGATCCTCGCGCGCGAGACGGCGGTGGCCTGCCAGGAGCTCATCAAGGGCGGGACGCAGATGCATCGCACGCCCGACGACATCCTGAAGAACTTCCTCGACGAGTGGGAGAAGATCCAGTCCGAGTACGCGAAGAAGGATCCCTTCTACAAGAAGGTCATCGACAGCCAGAAGAAGTACGCCGAGCTGATCGTGCCCTTCCGCATGTCCTGGTACCCGCCGTACGACTTCGCCGGCAAGTACTACTGGAAGGACAAGATCTACCTCAAGACCCAGCAGTAAGGGTCCTTGCTGCATCACCGACGGGCGCCTCGCGGCGCCCGTTTTCTTTTTCAGCCCAGCGTGGGCATGTTGAGCCCCGGGGCCGG
>CBDDRQ010000079.1:0-23432 GCA_965233125.1 uncultured bacterium | reverse complement strand
TGGCGCGGGTGGTCGACAGCTACACCAACATCCTCACGGTGAAGCTTTTCGCGCGGCTGCGCGACGAGGACGCGTGGGTGCGCGAGTCGGTCGACGCGCACCAGGGCGCGATGGAGCGCCACATGCGCCTCATCACGCGGTTCATGGTGAGCCTGACGGCGATGAACGCGGCGCTGCTGGTGAGCACGGCGGGAATCGGCATCTGGCTGTGGGCCGCAGGCGCGGTGAGCGCCGGGGTGGTGGCGACCGCGCTGCCGCTCGCCTGGCAGATCACCAACGTCGCCGGCTGGGTGAGCTGGGAGGTGGCGGGGATCTTCGAGAACATCGGCGTGGTGCAGGAAGGCATGCAGAGCATCGCCGTGCCGCACTCGGGCGTCGACAAGCCCGGCGCGAAGCCGCTCGAAGTCTCGCGCGGCGAGGTGCGCTTCGAGGACGTGACCTTCGGGTACGGAAGGAAGGATGCTCCGCCGGTACTTGATCGTTTGACATTGAGAGTAAACCCCGGAGAAAGAATCGGCCTCGTCGGCCGCTCCGGCGCCGGCAAGTCGACCCTCGTCAATCTTTTGTTGAAATTTTTTGATGTGGAGAAAGGCAGGATCCTGATCGACGGACAGGACATCGCCGGCGTCACGCAGGAGAGCCTGCGCGCGGCGATCGGCCTGGTAACGCAGGACACATCGCTGCTGCACCGCTCGATCGCGGCCAACATCCGCTACGGCCGGCCCTCGGCCACCGACGCGCAGGTCGAGGCGGCGGCGCGCCAGGCGCAGGCCCATGAGTTCGTCGTGGGGTTGAAGGACTGGAAAGGCAACAGCGGCTACGAAGCGCACGTCGGCGAGCGCGGCGTGAAGCTCTCCGGCGGCCAGCGCCAGAGGGTCGCGTTGGCCCGCGTCATCCTGAAGGACGCTCCCATTCTCGTGCTCGACGAGGCGACCTCCTCCCTCGACAGCGAGGTCGAGCTCGCCATCCAGGAGCAACTCCTCGACCTCATGGAAGGCAAGACGGTGATCGCCATCGCGCACCGGCTCTCGACGATCGCGCGGATGGACCGGCTGGTCGTGCTCGAGCAGGGCCGGATCGTCGAGGCCGGGACGCACACGGAGCTTTTGCGCCTCGCGGGCCTGTACGAGAAGCTCTGGCGCCACCAGGCCGGCGGCTTCCTCGCCGAGGAAGTCTACGACGCGCCCGACACCGACCCCGAGACGCGCATCCCGGCCATGGTGGAAGGCCGCCGCCGGTCGGAAATGTAATATCTTTGCCCTTCCTTGAGAGGAGGGGAAACCATGAAACGCCTGTTAGTGGCAGCCGCCCTGGCGCTCGCCAGCGCCGCCGCATTCGCCCAGACCAAGCTGCACTGGTACGGCCAGGCCGCGTTCCGCATCGAGACGCCCTCGGGCGGGGTGATCCTGATCGACCCGTGGCTGAAGGTGCCGACCAACCCGGACAAGGCCTCGATCGACAAGCTCGGGCGCGTCGACTACATCCTGGTCACGCACGGGCACTGGGATCACATCGGCGAGGCGGTCGAGATCGGCAAGAAGACCGGCGCGGTGCTGATCGCGCCCTACGGCCTGCAGTACGCCATGAAGCAGCAGCTCGGCTACCCGGAGAAGCAGGCGACCCTCGCCACCGGCGGCAACGTCGGCGGCACCTTCAATCTCGACAAGGCGGGCGCGAAGGTGTCGGTGGTTCCCGCGGTGCACGGCTCGGAGCTCGTGCCGCCGATGGTGAAGGAGGCGCTCGCCGCGGGCAACCCGGTGGGCTACGTCATCCAGATCGACAAGGGGCCGACCATCTACCACACCGGCGACACCGACGTCTTCGGCGACATGCGCCTCATCGGCCAGTTCCACAAGATCGACCTGATGCTCGCCGTGATCGGGGGTCACTTCACCATGGACGCGGCGCGCGCCGCGCAGGCGGTGCAATACGTGAACCCGAAGGAAGTGACGCCGATGCACTTCGGCACCTACCCGATCCTCGCCGGCACCCCGGCCCAGCTCAAGGCGGCGCTGGACACGCTCGTCGTCAATGCGCGCATGGTGGAGATGAAGCCCGGAGAGACGCGGACCTTCCCGGCGCAGTAGCCTAGCCCTGCCAGACGCCGTAGCCCTGCTCGCGCAGGTAGATGGCGAGCTCGACTTCCATGTCGCGCGCGGCGTCGTAGGGCATGGGGTTATAGGCCTGGTAGAGCGCCGGGAGCAGGCGCACGCCGTACTTGCGCACATAGCTGTTCGACTGGATGCCGGCCTTGTGCTTGTCGAAGCGCACGTCGGGGTCGAGCCCGGTCATGCCGACGTAGACGCAGGGCTTGTCGGGGTTGTAGAGCGGGTTGCACCCCTGGAACTTGCGCTCGTAGAGCACCCCGCGCGAGAGCTCGACGACGTAGACGCTGTGGTGGTGGCGGCGGGCGCGCTTGCGCTTCCTAGTACGCGCCGCGGAAGGCGTCTTTCCCAAGCTGGTAGTTCGTGTTCGTGACGCCGTGGTTGCGGTTCACGAGCGGGCGGTTGAAAAGCGGGTGCTTCATGCTGCGCACCTCGTGCTCGATCTGGAAGAGCTTCCTGCCGTCCTTCGGGTCGACGATCCACTGGAAGCGCCACTCGTTGGCGTCGGTCTCCATGTTGACGAGGTCGCGCGCCTTCAGCCACTCGTAGGGCTTCGAGAACTCGGCGATGTAGACCTGGATATGGTGGCCGTCGTATTCGGGGATGGGGTTGCCTGTTTCAGAAAAAAGCAGCTTTTGATTCTTTCCAACGCTGACGACGGCTTTCCTGCCTTCGGTCCTCGCTGGCGCGATAAGAACCTCGTTGTAGAACCGCGCGATGCCCTCGGCGGTGCCGGGCGGCACGTCGAACTCGACGTAGGCGATGCCGAGCTCGATCGGGCCGAGCTCGGGCGCGCTCGCGTGGCAGCGGAAGCGGTTGCCCCAGGGGCAGGTGGCCTCGACGGCGCCGTCCTTCTCGCGCCAGGCGAACTTCGTCTGCTTCTCCGGGACGACGCGCTGCATCTCCGCGCCCGCCCGATGCAGGGAGGCTTTCAGATGCTGCAGGTCGGGCACCACCAGGCCGATCGTCCCGCGCAGCACCTCGGGCCTGGGCTTCGCGTCGCGGCTGGGCAGGTGCGCCTGGGTGCGGCCGAAGTTGACCCACATGTTCTCCAGGCCCGGGAAGAGGTAGGGGTCGCGCGTGCCGCCCAGGCCGACCACGTAGAAGAGCGTCGCGAGGCGCTGGTCGTCGTGGATGACGTTGAAATGCTCGAGGTGGACGATGTTGCCCACCGAGGCGGCGGCGCGGTCGTACTGCTTCACCTTCTCCGGTGCATTCATGCCGCTAGTGTATTACCCCAGACGCGCCGGGCGAACTCCGGATAGTCCGGCGCCATCTGCTTCGCCACCGGGCCGCGCAGGAGCGCGAGCTCCTCGCCTGTGGGCGCCGGCGTCTCGGCCGCCGAGGGGGACACGTCGTACTCGAACCCGGTCATCTCGGCGATCTGGTCTTTCGATGCGTCATGAAAACTTTCAAGGCGAAACCGCTTCCGCTCCTTGCTCCAGGAAAAGAGCGCCTTGCCGGTGAGGAGCGCCCGCGGCGTGCCGCGCGCGGAGACGAACTCGACCTTCGGCACCAGCGTGCGGCGCGAGTGCTCCTCGCGAAAGAGGATCGTGCCGGGCACCATCGGGTACATGAACGCCGAGCCGAAGGAGCCGGGGAAGCGCCGTCCGTCGGCGCGCACCAGGTTGATGGCGCCGGTTCCGTCGATCTGCGCGCCGCCGAGGAAGAAGGTGTCGATCCTGCCCTGCCCCGCCAGGTCGAAGAGCTCGCGCGAGCCCTCGGTGAAGGGATTGGCCGCCCGCCTTTGCTGCAGGGAGACACGGAACCCCGGATCAGAGACTTTCCTCAAAAAACATCCTGAAGCCGGGATCGGCGACGATGCCCCGATCGCCGCGTGCCGCGCGCCCGCCAGCAGGCGCGCGATCACGCAGGCGAGAAGCTCTTCCTTGGCGTAAGGACCCATTCGTCCAGGTAGCGCTGGAAGCCCTCGCGCGTCTTCGCGGCCTTGGCGTATTGCGAGAGGTGCGTGTCGTCGGCGCCGTAGACGCCCGGCACGCCGAGCGGCCATGCCCCTCTTTCCGCTCGAGCCGCTTCCGTAACGTAAACGGCGGAAATCACGCCCGGCGCGAGCAGCTCGTCCTCGAGCATGTCGCCGGCACGTAGCTCCTCGTACGTAACGAAACAATTCTTCGATGCGTGTGCCACCGTCGCGAGCTCGCGGCGGCGGCCGACCCAGACGTTGCCCGCCTCGCCGGCCCAGCGCGCGTGGAAGAGCGCGACGTCGGGACGCAGGGCGGGGACGATCAAGAGATCGTCGACAACCTTCCAGTCCGGCCTGCCCGCGATCAGATCGCTTCCGATGACGCCCCCTATGGGCATGTAGGGCACGCCCTTCTCGGCGGCCTGCAGCGCGGTGTGGATCGCCGGGCAGGTGGCGTCGCGCACCACGATCTCGCCCTTCTCCGCGGCTTCGGTGAAGCGCGGCGCGAGGCCCGCCTCGCCGAGCGACACCGCGCTCGTCTCCACCTCCGCCACGCAGCCCGCGCCGATGAGGAGGTCGGCCGACATGCCGAGGATCGGCACGCCCAGCAATCGCAGCCCTTTTGCTTTTTTCCTTATCAGGCTTCTTATCACCTCCATCGCCACCAGCGAATAGTCCGGCGGCAGCGCGAGGAACGCGCCGTCGGCAATGCGTGCCGCTATCTCGTCAGGCCGTGCCGCCAACGGTCAGTCCCTCGATCTTGAGCGTCGGCTGGCCGACGCCGACCGGGACGCTCTGGCCTTCCTTGCCGCAGGTGCCGATGCCCCAGTCGAGCTGCAGGTCGTTGCCGATCATGCCGACGCGCGTGAGCGCGTCGGGGCCGTTGCCGATGAGGGTCGCGCCCTTGACCGGGTAGGTGATCTTGCCGTTCTCGATCATGTAGGCCTCGGCGGCGGAGAACACGAACTTGCCGTTGGTGATGTCGACCTGGCCGCCGCCGAAGTTGGAGGCGTAGATGCCCTTCTTCACGCTCTTCAGGATCTCCTTCGGGTCGTGGCTGCCCGCGAGCATGTAGGTGTTGGTCATCCTCGGCATGGTGAGGTGCGCGAAGGACTCGCGCCGCGCATTTCCCGTGATCGGCATCTTCATCAGGCGCGCGTTGAGGCTGTCCTGCATGTAGCCGCGCAGCACGCCGTCCTCGATGAGCACGGTGCGCTGCGTGGGGTTGCCCTCGTCGTCGACCGTGAGCGAGCCGCGCCGCCCGGGGATGGTGCCGTCGTCGACCACGGTGACGCCGCGCGAGGCGACGCGCTGGCCCAGGCGCCCGGAGAAGGCCGAGCTGCCCTTGCGGTTGAAGTCGCCCTCCAGGCCGTGGCCGATGGCCTCGTGCAGCAGCACGCCCGGCCAGCCCGGCCCGAGCACGACGGTCATGGTGCCCGCGGGCGCGGGGCGCGCCTCGAGGTTGACGAGCGCCTGGTCGACCGCCGCGCGCGCATAGCGCTCGAGCTCCGCGTCGGTGAAGTGCGCGTAGTCGGTGCGCCCGCCGCCGCCGGAGACGCCGCTCTCGCGGCGCCCGTCCTGCTCGGCGATCACCTGCACCGACAGGCGCACGAGCGGGCGCACGTCGCCGGCGATGCTGCCGTCGGCTTTCGCGATCAGCACCACCTCGTACTCCCCGCCCAGGCTCGCCATCACCTGCGTGATGCGCGGGTCGAGCGCGCGGCAGCGCTTCTCGAGCTTCTCGAGCAGCTTCACCTTGGCTTCGGAGGGAAGGGATGCGATGGGATCGACCGCGTGGTACAGGGCGGTTGGCAGATTTCGCTTCGCCACCCGGAATTTTCTTGCCTGGCCCGCGGCTGCAATCGCGCGCGTGGCCTTCGCCGCGTCCTGCAGCGCGTCGTAGCTGATCTCGTCGGAGTAGGCGAAGGCGGTCTTGTCGCCGCTCACCGCGCGCACGCCCACGCCCTGCTCGATGTTGAAGCTCGCGGTCTTGACGATGCCCTCCTCCAGGCTCCAGCCCTCGGAGCGCGAGTACTGGAAGTAGAGGTCCGCGTAGTCGATGCGCCGCGCGCCCAGCGCGCCGAACACGCGCTCGAGCTTCGCCTGCCCGAGGTCGTAGGGCGCAAGCAGCGTCTGTCTTGCCGTATCCAGCGTCACCAACCGAGTCTCCTTCGCATCTCGTGCTGCCTTTCCGTGTCGATCTCCGCAAGAACCACGCCTTCGCCGTCGTCGGCGCGGGCTGCGATCACCTCGCCCCAGGGATCGACGATCATGGTATGGCCATACGTGCGCCGGCCGCTAGCGTGCGTTCCGCCCTGCGCCGGGGCCACCACGTAGGCCATGTTCTCCACCGCCCGCGCCCGCAGCAGCACTTCCCAGTGCGCCTGGCCGGTGGGCACGGTGAAGGCCGAGGGCACGAAGATCACGTCGAGCGGCCCCTGGTCCCGGTAGTGCTCCGGGAAGCGCACGTCGTAGCAGATGGAAAGCCCCAGCCTGCCGAAGGGGCTCTCCAGCGCCGCCGGCGCGCTCCCCGGCTCGAGCGTCTGCGACTCGTCGTGGCGCTCCGCCGGCGACTCGAAGCGGAAAAGATGCGACTTGTCGTAGCGCGCGACGCGCCTGCCCGCGTCGTCGTAGACCAGGCAGGCGCTGCGGATGCGGCTTTCGTCCTTTATGGATATGGGGGCGGTGCCGCCGACAATCCAGATCCCGTGCTGCTTCGCGACGCTCGACAGGAAATCCTGGATCGGGCCTTTGCCGTCGGGCTCGCGCAGGGCGACCTTGTCGCGGGGGTCGCGGCCGATGAGGTAGAAATTCTCCGGCAGCGCCGCGAGCTTCGCGCCGGCGGCCGCGGCGGCGGCGACGAGGCGCCCGGCGGCGGCGAGGTTGGGCGCGAGCTCGGGCTCGGACACCATCTGCAGGGCGGCAATGCGCGTTCTCATGGCATGACGATCGGCTGCGGCGGGTTGAGCTTCACCACCTTGGGATCGGCCCAGCCGCCGTTGACCGCGTAGTCGAAGGCGAAGAGGCGGCCGAGCGGGTCCTTCAGCACGCGCTGCGCGAGCAGCGCCGCGGCGCCGGCGACGGGGTTGACGATCGCCACCGCGGTCGAGGCGCTGTCGCCGAGGCTGGGCACCACGCGCACCTTGAGGTCCTGCGTCTCGTGCACGATGTCGGCGGTGCCCGACATCTGCACGTCGGCGGCCGAGCCGCGCATGCGGAACTCCTGGATGCCCATGACGCCGCGCTCGAGGTGCGCGCGCGCGGTGATGCGGTCGAACTGGAAGCCCTTGGAGAAGACATCGCGGAAGTCGAGCACCACGCGCCGCGGCAGCGCCTGCAGGCTCATGAGCGAGATCAGCTTGCCGATGCCGGGCTCGACCTCGAGGAACTGCCCGTCCTGCGCGTGCAGCTCGACGTCGCCCGAGAGGCTGGGGATGTCCAGGCCGAGCAGCGGCCCCTGCCAGGCGAGCGCGCCGGTGAGCTTCGCGCTGCCGCCTTTGACGTGCTCGGGATAGCCGAAGCGCGCGAGCAGCTCGCCGGTATTCCCCGACTCGAGCTCGAACGCGAGCGTGCTGTGCGAGGTGTCGCCGCTCTTCCACAGGCCCTTGGCGTTGAGCGTCGCCTCCGGGTTCACCACGCGCAGCTTGTCGAAGCGCCAGGCGTCGTCCTCGCGCTGCGCCAGGAACTCCACGCGCCCGAGCTGCCTGCCGCGGTAGGCGAAGCGTTCGATCACCGCGTCGACGGCGGGCACGTCGGCCGGCTGGCGCGGCGCCTGCACGGCCGACCCGGGGGAATCCTCCGGGAGCGTGAAGTGCTCTAGCCGCGCAAAAAGCGCGCCGCCCTTGTCGGTGGTGAAGGTCACGTCGCCCGAGATCTCCCTCGCCTTCACCGCCGCCGACCAGCCCTTCGCGTCCCCGCCCGCGCGCAGCTGCAGATCGTGCACGCGCTTGCCGTAGGCGTCGAGCACGCCGATCTTCATGTCGATCGACACCGGCTCGGAATCAGAAGACGAACTTTCTGTCTTCAAAAGATCTATCCACTTGTCCGCGTCCAGCGTGCCGAGCGAGCCGTAGACGAGCGTGCCCGGCCGCTCGGGCAGGCGGATCGCCTCGCCCGCGACCGGCGAGAGCCACACCGAGGCGCGGCGCACTTCGAGCGCCGCCTCGCCCTCGCGGCGGCGCTGCACCTGCGCCGCCGCCAGCGTGCCCAGCGACACCGAGATGCGCTCGCGCACGCCGCTTCGCGAAGGCGCGAGCTCGACGCGCAGCGGCAGCGCCGCGGCGGCCTCCTTGCGGAACGGCGGCGGCAGCGCGATCGACACGCCGCGCAGCGGCGACTCGATGAGCACGCGCGTCGCGCCCTCGCGCACGCCGAAGGTGACGGCGTAGGCCGCCTCGCCGCTCACGTGGCGGCCGAGCGGGTGGTCGAAGAGCGTGCGCACCGCGTCCACGCCCGCCGTGCCGCGCGCGATCACCTCCACCGAGCCGTCGGCGCGCGTGCCGCCGCGGATGGCCACCGGGCTGCCGAGCGCGCGCGCGCGCACGTCGTGCACCATGAAGCCCGATTCGGTGAACGTGAGCCTGCCGCTCGCGCCCTCCAGGCGCGGGATCTCCTCGTGCACCGTGACCTCGTTGCCGGCGAGCTGGAGCTCGCCCGCGACCTTCGCGTCCTCGAGCCGCGACAGCGGCAGGTCGAGGGCGAGCTTCAGGCGGGCGCGCCCGGCGGCGCGCATGTCCTCGGTGAGCGCGCCGGTCTTGCGTCCGACGGGCGATGCGGACAGGAACCTGAGGAACTCCGCGGTCGGCCCTTCGGCGTTGCCCGCGACGGTGAGCCGCGTCGCGTCGCGCTCCATCTTCGGGATGGCGGCGCGCACGCCGGAGAGCTTCGCGCCGAGGATGCGGCCGCCGCGCCCGGCGATCTCCATGCGGTCGGCCTCGAAGCGCAGGTCGGCGTCGATGTCCTCGATGCGCGGCCAGCCCTCGGCGTACTCGAGCGAGCCGCCGGCGACGCGCGCGGTGACGAGGAACTGCCCGCTCGCCGGGTCGCGGAACGGGAAGTCGCGCAGGTTGCCGCGCAGGCGCAGGCGCACGTCGCTCGCCGCGCCGGCGAGGATCGACGAGGCGAGCCAGGCGCGCGTCTTCTCGCCCATCAGGCTGCCGTGCGGCAGGTAGCGGGCGGTCCTGGCGCCGTCGGCGCGCGAGAGCTGCGCCGTGAGGTCCACCCATCCGAGCTCGCCGGCGCGCGAGTAGGAGCCGTGCGCGCTGCCGGCGAGGTCGGCGTTGGCGAAGGCGAGCGACACCAGGCGCAGCGCGAGCGCCGAGCCGTGACGCTCCCAGTCGACCTGGCCGCCGAGCTCGTCGAGCCGCACGCGCGGCTCGGGAAAGAGCGCCGGCAGCTCGAGCTGCGCGTTCTTCGAGCGCAGCTCGAGGCGCCCGCGCGAGTCGCTGGCGTCGATGCTCCCGGAGAACCCTTCGAACCCGGGCAGGCCCGCGGTGGCGCGCAGCGCGAGCGCACTGAAGCGCGCGCGCAGCGCATAGCGCTGCGGGTCGGGCAGCTCGCCGTGCCACTCGAAGCGCGCCTCCTCGATGCGCCCGCGCGGCGCCGCCTGGGCGAGGCGCTCGCGCGCGGCCGCGGGCATGGGGAAGGCGGGTGCGAGCTCCGCGAGCGGGGCGAGATCGAGGAGCTTCGCCGACAGGCTGCCGCCGCCGGGGCGCCAGGCGAGCTGGAAATCGGCGGGCGCGACGGGCGCGCCGCGCGCCGGCTCGAGCGCGAGGCCGCGGCCGGCGAGCTCGTAGCCCTTGCCGGCCACGCGCCCCTGCAGGCGCCCGCGCAGCGAGGCGAGCTCGAGCGGCACGGCTGCGTCGCCGAGCTGCGCCACCACGTCCGAAAGCGCGACGTCGGCGGTGGCGCGGCTCACGCTGCCGCCCGCGAGCGAGACCCACAGGCGCAGCGCGCCGTGGCCATGGCGCAGGTCAATCGGATAGTCGAGCCATGCGCGCCAGGCCGCGAGATCGGTGGTGCCGACCTCGGCGTAGAGACGGCCGTTCCAGGCGGCCGGCGCCGCCGCGCCGCGTCCCTCGAGGTGCGCGCGCAGCTCGACGCGCGAGCCCAGGACCTCCGGCGGGCGCGCGGTGAGCCCGAAGAAATGCTCGCCGCCGGAATTGCGCAGCTTGAGCTCGAGGCCCGAGAGCGCGAGCGGCGGCGCGCCGCGCTTCTCGTCGCGCCACTCGATCTCGGCCTTGCGGATGACGATTTCCTCCTGGCCGAGCACCCAGTCGGTGAGGCTGCCCTCGCCGCCGCCGGAAGCGCCGGCGAGGCGGATGCCGGCGACGTGGAGCGCGCCGGCGGCGTCGCGGCGCACCGTGAGGCGCGGGCCGTCCACCACCAGCGAGTGCAGGCGCAGGTCCAGGTGGATGAGCGAGCGCCACGCGAGCACGTTGTGCACCGAGGGCAGGACCAGCACCTCGCGGCCCTGCGCGTCGTGCAGGCGCACGTCGGAGAGCGTGACCTCGGGCCGCAGCCCGGTCCAGCTCGCCCGGATGGCGCCGACTTTCACCGGCAGGCCGACGGCGCCCGAGATTGCGGCGACAATGTCGGGGCGGTAGCGCTCGATGTCGGGGAGCACCCAGTAGCGCAGCGCGAGGACCAGCGCGGCAAGCGCGAAGAGCGCGAACCAGGCGAGTACTTCGAGCGCTCGCAACAACCGCTTCATGTGAGACCGCATTCTAATCGCCAAATGCCCGAGCCCATTCAGAAAATCGCCCTTTCGCGCTATGCCGCGCGGGTGCTCGGCGCGCACCCGGAGCTGCAGGCCGAGCTCGCCGACCCGGCAGCCTTTTCAAGAGAGCAGATGCAGGTCGCGCTGGACGGGGCCGCCGATGAAACGGACCTGATGCGCCGGCTGCGGCGGCTGCGCGCGCGCGTGCTGCTGCGCCTCATGGCGCGAGACCTGTCGGACCGGGCAAGCCTGGAAGAAGTTTGCGGCACGGTCTCCGATCTCGCGGAGATTTGTGTAACGAAATGTTTGGACTGGCTGGGCGAGCCCGGGCTCGTGGTCGTGGGCATGGGCAAGCTCGGCGGGCGCGAGCTCAACGTCTCCTCCGACATCGATCTCGTGTTCGTCTTCCCGGGGCCCGCCGAGGCGCAGGAGCGCTTCGACCGCGCCGGGCGCAGGCTCATCCGCCTGCTCTCGCACCCTACCGAGGACGGGTTCGTGTTCCGCGACGACATGCGCCTGCGCCCCTACGGCGACGCCGGGCCGCTCGCGTGCAGCTTCGAGTTCCTCGACCAGTACTTCGTCACCCAGGGGCGCGAGTGGGAGCGCTACGCCTGGATCAAGGCTCGCGCGATCTCCGGAAATTCAGGGAAAGAGCTGGAAAGCATCGTCCGGCCCTTCGTCTTCCGCAAGTACCTCGACTACGCCACGCTCTCGGCGATGCGCGGCCTGCACGCCGAGGTGCGCCGCGAGGTGGCGCGGCGCGAGCTCGCCGGCCACGTCAAGCTCGGCCCCGGCGGCATCCGCGAGATCGAGTTCATCGCGCAGGCGCTGCAGCTCATCCGCGGCGGCAGGGACGCCGAGCTGAGGGCCAGGCCGACGCTCCAGGTATTGGGTTGCCTCGGGGAGAAGAACCTCCTCCCGGCGCTCGCGGCGCAGGAGCTCTCGGCCGCCTACGTCTTCCTGCGCAGGGTCGAGCACCGCCTGCAGTACCTCGACGACGCGCAGCGCCACGACCTTCCCGGGGATGCCGAGGATCGGCAGCGCATCGCGCAGATGTGCGGTTTCTCTTCATGGACCGATTTTTTCGATGCATTGAATGTCCATCGCGCCGCCGTCACCCGGCATTTCGAGAACATCTTTGCCGAGCGCGAAGGCAGCGACGAGCCCTGGCCCGAGCACCCGCGCCTGGACGCGCTGCGCGCGAGCCAGCGCTACGGGCTGCTGCCGGCGGACTCGAAGCGGCGCCTGGACCGCCTGATCCCGGCGCTCGCGCGCGCCGCCGGGGCGACCCCGGACAAGGAAGCGACGCTCGCGCGCGGCGTGGACCTGGTCGAGGCGATCGCGAGCCGCGCCGCCTACCTCGCGCTCCTCGCCGAGCACCCGCAGGCGCTCGAGCGCGTGGCGCGCATCGTCGGCGCCACGAGCTGGGCGGCGAGCTTCGTCACGCGCCACCCGCTGCTCCTGGACGAGCTGCTGGACGATCGGCTGCTCACTGCCGCACCCGATCTCGGGAGTTTCTCGAGGACCCTGAAGAACCAGCTCGCTGCCGCCGACGGCGACGCCGAGCGGCAGATGGACATCCTGCGCGAGGGGCACCAGGCGCAGGTGTTCCGCCTGCTCGCGCAGGACCTCGCCGGCCTGCTCACCGTCGAGCGCCTGGCGGACCATCTCTCGGCGCTGGCCGATGCGGTTCTCGAAATCGTTCTCGAGCTGACGTGGAAAGGCCTCTCCCGCAAGCATCGCGACGATGCTCCGGCGTTCGCCGTCATCGGCTACGGCAAGCTCGGCGGCAAGGAGCTCGGCTACGCCTCCGACCTCGACCTCCTTTTTATCTATGACGATACGCACGAGCAGGCGCAGGAGACCTACTCGCGCCTCGCGCAGCGCATCAACACCTGGCTCTCGAGCCGCACCTCCGCGGGCGCGCTCTTCGAGACCGACCTGCGCCTGCGCCCGAGCGGCACCTCGGGCCTGCTCGTCTCCCCGCTCGAGGCCTTCGCGCGCTACCAGGAGAAGGACGCCTGGGTCTGGGAGCACCAGGCGCTCACGCGCGCGCGCTACTGCGCCGGCGACGCGGCGATCGGCGCCGCCTTCGAGAAGATCAGGGGAAACATACTGAAGAGAAAGCGCGAACTGCCTTCGCTGAGGAACGACATTCTCGGCATGCGCGAGAAGATGCACGCGGCGCATCCCAACCGCAGCGGGCTCTTCGACGTCAAGCACGACCGCGGCGGCATGATCGACATCGAGTTCGCGGTTCAGTACCTGGTGCTGGGCTTCTCGCACCGGCACCCCGACCTCACCGGCAACCTCGGCAACATCGCGCTGCTTGGCATGGCCGCCGGCCACGGCCTGATCGCGAAGCATCTGGCGGCCAGGTGCCAGGAGGCCTATCGCGAGTACCGGCGCATTCAGCACGCGCTGCGCCTGAACGGCGCCCAGTACGCCCGCGTGCCCAGGGACCAGGTGAGTGCGGAGACGGACGCGGTGCTCGAGCTCTGGAAAGCGGTGTTCAGCGCGTCGGCTTGATGTCGGGGGAGCCGGTGTCGAGCCGGCCCTTGCGCAGCCGCTCGCGGGCGCCGGCGGCGAGCTGCTCGTAGCGCTCGATGTAGGCGCGCAGCTGGTCCTCCTCGAGCTCCTCGAGGTCGAGCAGCGCGTTGTGCGCGCCCTGCGTGGCGCGGATCAGCTCGTCGAGCTTGATCTGGATCGCCGCGGTGTCGCGGTTCTGCGTGTTCTGGATGACGAACACCATGAGGAAGGTGACGATGGTGGTGCTGGTGTTCACGATCAGCTGCCAGGTGTCGCTGAAGCCGAACAGCGGCCCGCTCGCCGCCCAGAGCACGATCAGCCCCGCGGCGATCGCGAAGGCTGCCGGCCGGCCCGCCAGCGTCGAGACCCCGCGCGCGAGGCTCGAGAACCGCCAGCGGCGCAGCGCGCCGGGCTCGAGGTCGCGCATCGTGCCGCCGGAACTGCCGAGAATGCTCGCCATGGCGCCTCCAAATCAGGGACAGACCACGGATTCCCCAGCAATTTGGATGCCGGGCCCCGCGGCCTAGCGGCGCTGCAGCACCTCGAAGACCTGCGGGTTCACCACGTTGATGGGCTTGCCCGCGCCGTAGGCGACGATCTGGTCGAAGACGTCGGAGAACTGGATCTCGTACTCGTCGCGGGTGACGTAGCCGATATGCGGGGTGCAGACGACGTTGTCCATCGCGAGGAGCGGGTGCGCGGGGTCGCGCAGAGGCTCTTCCTCGTAGACGTCGAGCGCGGCCATCCCCGGCCGGCCGGCGCGCAGCGCGGCGAGGAGCGCGCCGGGCTCGATGAGCGGCGCCCGGCTGGTGTTGACCAGCACGGCGGTGGGCTTCATGCAGGCAAGATCGCCTGCCGCGACGATGCCGCGCGTTTCCTTCACCAGGCGCATGTGCAGGGAAAGCACGTCGCAGGACTCGAAGAACGCGCGCTTGCTCGGCGCGGCCGCGTAGCCGTCGGCACGCGCACGAGCGAGCGACGCCTCGCGCGCCCACACCAGCACGTTCATCCCGAACGCCTTCCCGTAGCCGGCGACCGTGGCGCCGATCCTGCCGTAGCCGTAGATGCCCAGCGTCTTGCCGCGCAGGCTGTCGCCGACCCCGGTCTGCCACGTCCCCGCGCGCAGCGACGCCATCTGCTGCGGAATCCGCCGCACCGCGGCGAGGACAAGCCCCCACGTCAGCTCCGCCGCGGCATAGGAGGGGCTGCCCGCGTGCTGGTCCGAGGAAACGATGACGCCGCGGCGCGTGCAGGCGTCGATGTCGATGTGCGGGTAGACGCTGCGCTGGCTGATGAGCCGCAGCGCGCCGAGGCGCTCGATGAGCGGCGCGCGGATCTGCGTGCGCTCGCGGATCAGGACCAGCACCTCCGCCTCCCCGAGGCGCGCGGCGAGGGTCTCGACATCCTGCACGTGGTCGTTCCAGACGCTCACCTCGTGGCCGTCGAGCTTGCGGAAGCAGCGCAGCGTGCGCAGCGTGTCGAAGTAGTCGTCGAGGATGGAGATCTTCATCGCCGGGGCTGCCCGGGGAGATGCGTCACAGGCCGCGCACCTGCAGCGCGGGGTTGTGCTCCCGCAGCCGGGAGACGAGCTCTTGCAGCCCGTCGACGCCGTTCACGACCACGAACGTGCCCCCGGGCGTCCTGAAATGCACGTAGTACCCGAACGACTCGGTGGCGACCTCGCTTACCGCGCCCGGCGCCACCGTCGCCTCGCCGAGCAGCGAGCGCAGGACGAGTCCGCCGTCGCCGCCCATGCCGATGCGGTAGGGCATGCTCAGGTACTTCCAGATGCCGTACGCGAGCCACAGCATGAGCACGCCCAGGTAGAGCGCCTCGATCTCCAGGGTCGCGATGGCCAGCGCGCAGCCGGCGAACGCGGCGGCGAGGAGCGCGAGATTGCCGAAATGCTTGAGCCTGGGCGCCGCGTAGTGGTCGCGCATCGCTTCCCTCTAGATCGCCTCGCGCGGCGGCTCGCGGCGCAGGGGGCCGTCGACTTCCGAGGCGAGGCGCGCCAGGGCGTCGAGGAGCACGTCGCGCCTGAGACGATACAGCACGCGCTGGCCGAGGCGCTCGCTTTCCACCAGGCCGGCCTGGAGCAGGACGGAGAGGTGGCGCGAGACCGCCGGGGCGCTCATCGGGAAGCGCGCGGCGAGCTCGGTGGTGCTGAGCGCGGTCTGCGCCAGCAGCGCCAGCATCTGGCGGCGCGGCCGCGACGCCAGGGCAGTGAAAGCCAGATCCAGATTAACCACAGTGTTAATAGTCTAGCGCGATCTTTGGCTAGAATAGGCTCGACCTCATCAGGGAGACAAGCCGATGGCGAAGGCAGCAGCAGCGCCGCTGTCCATGGCGGACCGCGACGGGCAGATCTGGTACGACGGCAAACTGGTGCCGTGGCGCAGCGCCACCACCCATGTCCTCACCCACTCGCTGCACTACGGCCTCGCGGTCTTCGAGGGCGTGCGCGCCTACAAGACCGAGATCGGCACCGCCATCTTCCGCCTGAAGGAGCACACCGAGCGCCTGTTCAGCTCGGCGCACATCTACATGATGAAGATCCCCTTCACGCGCGAGAAGCTCATGCAGGCGCAGGTCGACGTGGTGCGCGCCAACGGCCACGAGGCCTGCTACATCCGCCCGATCGCCTTCTACGGCTCGGAGAAGATGGGCGTCTCGCCGGTCGGCGCCAAGGTACACGTGGCGATCGCCGCCTGGCCCTGGGGGGCCTACCTCGGCCCCGAGGCGCTCGCCAAGGGCATCCGCGTCAAGACCTCGTCCTACGCGCGCCACCACGTCAACGTGACGCTGGCGCGCGCCAAGATGTCGGGCACCTATCCCAACTCGGTGCTCGCCACGCTGGAGGCGACGCAGCACGGCTACGACGAGGGGCTGCTCCTGGACGTGAACGGCTTCGTCGCCGAGGGCGCGGGGGAGAACATCTTCATCGTCAAGGACGGGAAGCTCTACGAGCCGGTGCTCACCTCCGCGCTCACCGGCATCACCCGGGGCTCGGTGATCGAGCTCGCGGGCGAGCTCGGCTACGAGGTGATCTCGCGCCCGCTCACGCGCGACGACATCTACATCGCCGACGAGGCGTTCTTCACCGGCACCGCGGCGGAGGTGACGCCGATCCGCGAGCTCGACGGGCGCATGATCGGCCAGGGCAAGGCCGGCCCCGTGACCAAGGCGATCCAGAAGGCCTTCTTCGACGTCGTCACCGGCAAGGACAAGAAGCGGCGCAAATGGCTGACACCCGTAAAGAAGTCGAAGTAACCGAGAAGGACCTGCCGCTGCACTGCCCGATGCCGGGCGCGCCGCTGTGGGCGCGGCATCCGCGCGTGTTCCTCGACGTCGCGAAGGAAGGCCAGGTGCGCTGCCCCTACTGCAGCACCATGTACGTCTACAAAGGCATCGAGGTCAAAGGGCACTAGTGCCCCGCATCCTGGTCGTCGCGCCCAACTGGATCGGCGACCTGCTGATGGCGCAGCCGCTGCTGGCGCGGTTGCGCGAGAAGCGGCCCGAGGCGCCGATCGACGTGCTCGCCCCGGAATGGGTGGCGCCGGTCGCGCGCCGCATGCCCGAGGTGAGCGAGGTGATTGCGGCGCCGTTTCGCCACGGCGCGCTGCACCTGGGCAGCCGCTGGCGGCTCGGGCGCGGCCTGCGCGGCCGCTACGACCAGGCGATCGTGCTGCCGAACACCTGGAAGTCCGCGCTGGTGCCCTTTTTCGCCGGCATCGGGCAGCGCAGCGGCTACGTCGGCGAGTCGCGCTATGGCTTGTTGAATGTGTTGTACCGGAAGCACGATTCACCCATGAACCTGCATTACGCGCGCCTCGCCGAGCCCCCCGGCAGCGAGCCCGCCGGCAAGCTTCCCGACCCCAGGCTGGAGGTGTCTGCCGAGGAGATTTCGTCGTTGAAGGGAAAATTCAACCTGCCTGCGCGCTACGGCGTCCTCGCGCCGGGCGCGGAGTACGGCCCGGCGAAGCGCTGGCCCTACTTTGCGGATCTGTCGAAGAAGATGTCGATGGAAAAGGCGATTCTGGGGGCCGCGGGCGATGCGCCGGCGGCGCAGGACTTGCAAGGCACGAACCTGGTGGGCAGGACCTCCCTCGACGAGGCGATCGTGCTCATCGCCGGCGCGGCGCTCGTGGTGAGCAATGACTCCGGCCTGATGCATGTCGCCGCCGCCCTCGCACGGCCGCAGGTGGCGCTGTTCGGCTCCTCGAGCCCCGAGCACACGCCGCCGCGCTCCGCCGCGGCGCGCGTGCTGTGGCTGCGCCTGGAGTGCAGCCCGTGTTTCGCGCGCGAATGCCCGCTTGGCCATTTCAGGTGCATGAGGGATATTTCGGTCCAGCAGGTGCTGAGCGAGCTGGAGCGGCTATGACTGGAAGAATCTTTCCGACGGCGCAGGACGCGGAGAACGCCTTCTACGAGGCGCTCGAGCGCGCCGACCTCGAGGGCATGATGGCGGTGTGGGCCGAGGACGAGGACATCGTCTGCGTGCATCCCGGCGGGGCGCGCCTCACCGGCCAGGACCAGGTGCGCGAGAGCTGGGCGCGCATCTTCGCCGCGGGCGGCCGCGCGCGGGTGCACATCGCGCAGCAGGTGGCGATCAGCGCCATGATGCTCGCGGTGCACAGCGTGCACGAGAACTTCACCGTCGAGGGCGAGGCGCAGGCGCGCTCGCCGGTCGTCGCGACCAACGTCTACCTGCGCACCGCGGCGGGCTGGCGCATGATCGTGCACCACGCCTCGCCGGGCACGGCGCCGCCGGCGCCGGCGCCGCGCGCCGGCGCGCCGAAGACCCTGCATTGAGCTAAAGGGGTCAGAGCAAATTTCTGGTCATCGCCGATCTCGTCGCCACTACCCTCGAGGAAATTTGCTCTGACCCCTTTTTCTGCCCCGTGGTGGCTGCCGGGCGGGCACCTGCAGACCATCGCGCCGGTGCTGCGCCCGCCGCCGCGCGTGCCGCTCGCGCGGACGCGCTGGGACACCCCCGACGGCGACTTCATCGACGTCGACAGCGCCGGGCCCGCGGACGCGGCGCGCCTGCTCGTGCTCTTCCACGGCCTCGAGGGCGGCTCCGACAGCCACTACGCGCGCGGCCTCGCCGCCGCCGCGGTCGCGGCGGGCTGGCGCATCGCGATCCCGCACTTTCGCGGCTGCTCGGGCGAGCCCAACCGCACGAAGCGCGCGTACCACTCCGGAGACAGCGAGGAAGTCGATTGGGTTCTTCGGCGTTTTTCAGGGGATGTTTTTCCGGTAGGAATCTCGCTTGGCGGAAACGCCCTGTTGAAATGGCTGGGCGAGCGCGGCGAGGCAGCGGCAAAGCTCGTGAAGCGCGCCGCGGCGGTGTCGGCGCCGCTCGACCTCGCGGCCTCGGGGCGCGCGCTCGACCGCGGCCTGAACCGCCTCCTCTATACGCGCCACTTCCTCTCCAGCCTCAAGCCCAAGTCGATCGCCAAGCTCGAGGTGTTCCCCGGCCTCTTCGACGGCGCCGCGGTGCTCTCGGCGCGCACCTTCCGCGAGTTCGACGACACGGTGACCGCGCCGCTGCACGGCTTTCGCGACGCCGACGACTACTGGAGCGCTTCCTCCAGCGGGCCGTACCTGGAGCGCGTACGCGTGCCCACGCTGGTTCTCAACGCGCGCAACGACCCCTTCCTCCCGGAGCATGACCTGGTCGCGGCGGCGCGAAAAGCGGCGCCGGACGTGCTGCTAGAATTTCCCCGCAGCGGAGGCCATGCCGGCTTCCGGCATCCCTGGCTCGCGCAGCGCCTTTTCCGGTTCCTCGACCCATGAACGTCCCCGCCGAGATTTTTCGCACCTACGACATCCGCGGCGTCGTGGGCCGCACGCTCACCGCGGCGCTCGTGGTCGACATCGGCCGGGCGCTGGGCAGCGTCGGACGCGCGCGCGGCGCGGCGACCTTCGCGGTATGCCGCGACGGGCGCCTGTCGGGCCCCGAGCTGCTGAACGCGCTGGTGGAAGGGCTGACGGCGGCGGGCGCCGACGCGATCGACATCGGCATGGGACCGACGCCGCTCGCCTACTTCGCCGCGCACCACCTGGGCACCGGCAGCTGCGTCGCGGTGAGCGGCAGCCACAACCCGCCCGACTACAACGGGCTGAAGATGGTGGTCGGCGGCGACACGCTCTACGGCGAGGAGATCAAGGACCTGCGCCGCCGCATCGTCGACAACGATTTCAGCTCCGGAAAAGGCAAGCGCACCACCGCGGACGTCGCCGACGCCTACATCGATCGCATCGCCGGCGATGTCCGGCTGGCGCGGCCCTTCCACATCGCCATCGACTGCGGCAACGGCGTCGCCGGCATGCTCGCGCCGCGCCTGTTCCGGCGCCTGGGCTGCGAGGTGACCGAGCTCTTCTGCGAGGTCGACGGGCGCTTCCCGAACCACCACCCGGATCCCGCCCAGCCCGAGAACCTCCAGGATCTGATCCGGACGCTGAAAACCGGAAAGGCGGAACTCGGTTTCGCCTTCGACGGCGATGGCGACCGCCTGGGCGTGGTGACCAAGGACGGCGAGGTGATCTTCCCCGACCGCCAGCTCATGCTGCTCGCGAAGGACGTCCTCTCGCGCAATCCCGGCGCCGAGATCATCTACGACGTGAAGTCGACGCGGCTGCTCGCGCCCTGGATCGAGGGCCTCGGCGGCAAGGCGACCATCTGGAAGACCGGCCACTCGCTCATCAAGGCGAAGCTGAAGGAGACCGGCGCGCTGCTCGCGGGCGAGATGTCGGGGCATACCTTCTTCAAGGAGCGCTGGTACGGCTTCGACGACGCGCTCTACGGCGGCGCGAGGCTCCTCGAAGTGCTCTCCAGGGAGCGCGATGCCAATGCGACCTTGAAGAGTCTTCCCAACCTGCCTTCGACGCCCGAGCTGCACTGGGCCCTCGACGAGGGCGAGCCGCACGCGCTCGTGGCGAAGCTGCAGGCGGCCAAACCCTTCCCCGGCGCCGAGCGGGTGCTCACCATCGACGGCGTGCGGGTCGAGTACGCCGACGGCTTCGGCCTCGCGCGCGCTTCCAACACCACGCCGGTCATCGTCATCCGCTTCGAGGCCGAGTCCGCCGCCGCGCTCGAGCGCATCAAGGGCGAGTTCCGCCGCGCGCTGCAGCCCCTCAAGCCCGGCGCGCCGCTCCCCTATTAGGGACGATAGCGCGGCTTGAGCCGCACGTAGAGCGTCTTGAGCACGCGCGCGACAAGCGCGCCCCCGGCATCGCGCACCTCCACGTCGAACGCCGGCAGCACTTTCTCGCCGGAGGCCGCCTGCGCGCGGAGGGCCTCGACTTCCTCGTTCGTCAATCTGAAGACCGCGCTCACCGTGCCGCGGCCGGGCGCCAGGAATTCGATGTGCGCCGCCTGGTCCCAGACGAGGTAGCGGCTACCCAGCAGGTGCATGAGCATCAGCGCGTAGAACGGGTCGGTCATGGAGAAGAGGCTGCCGCCGTAGTGCGTGCCGACGTAGTTGCGGTTGAGCAGGCCCTGGCGCAGCTCGACCCGCACCTCGCTCCAGTCGGGGGCGACATGGCGCACGCGGATGCCGGCGCCGAGGAACGGCGGCCAAAGGTTCATGCCCCAGCGCAGGTGCCGCGGCTTCATCGGCGTTATATTAGTAGCCGCAAGTGGCCGAGATTCATGAACTGAGCGCCGTCGAGCTCGCGCAAGCCTACCGGCGCGGCGAGCTTTCCCCGGTGGAAGCGACGCGCGCGTGCCTCGAGCGCATCGAGCGCTGGGAGCCGCGCCTGAACGCGATGTACCGCGTGCACCGCGAGGCGGCGCTGGAGCAGGCGCGCGCCTCCGGCGCGCGCTGGAAGGCGGGCCAGCCGCTCTCGGCGCTCGACGGCGTGCCCGCGACGATCAAGGAGAACATCGCCACGCGCGGCGACCCGGCGCCGGTCGGCACGCGCGCGAACGAGGACGCCCCGCCGCAGGCCGCGGACGCGCCGCCGGCGGCGCGCCTGCGCGAGGCGGGCTGCGTCACCCTGGGCAAGACCACCATGCCCGACTACGGCATGCTCTCCTCGGGGCTCTCCAGCCTGCACGGCGTGACGCGCAATCCCTGGCGCCTGGAACGCAACACCTCGGGCTCGAGTTCCGGCGCCGGCGCCGCGGCGGTCGCGGGCTACGCGCCGCTGCACCTTGGCACCGACATCGGCGGCTCGGTGCGCCTGCCCGCCACCCACTGCGGCATCTTCGCGCTCAAGCCCTCGCTCGGGCGCGTGCCAATCCACCCGCCCTACCTGGGCCGCGTCGCCGGGCCGATGACGCGCACCGTCGCCGACGCGGCTCTGATGATGTCGGTGCTCTCGAGGCCGGATGCCCGGGATTTCATGTCTTTACCGATGCAGAACATCGACTGGGCCGCCGGGCCATCGGATCCAAAGACATTGAAGATCGGCCTGTTGACCGACATGCAGGTGGGGCTGCCCGTCCATCCCGAGGTGAAAGCCGCGACGCTCGCGGCGGCGAAGGCGCTCGAGAAGGCGGGCGCCCAGGTGCGCGAGCTGAAGAGCTTCCTCACGCCGGCCATGGCCGACGGGATGTGCCGCTTCTTCGAGGCGCGCTCGTACAACGACTTCACGGCGCTGCCGAAGGAGCGCCAGGCGAAGGTGCTGCCCTTCGTCGCCGAGTGGTGCACCTGGCGCGCGCAAGCCTTCAGCGGGCGCGACGTGATGCAGGCCTACGGCGAGGTGATGGCGATGCGCGAGGCGGCCGTCGCGGCGTGCCAGCCCTTCGACTTCGTGCTCTCGCCGGTCTCGCCGATCCTCGCCTACGCGGCCGAGCTGCCCTCGCCCAACAACGACCCGCGCGACGCGCTTCCCCACATCGCCTTCACCGTGCCCTACAACATGTCGGAGCAGCCCGCGGCCTCGGTGAACTGGACTTGCAGCAGCGACGGCCTGCCGATCGGCGTGCAGGTCGTCGGCAGGCGCTTCGACGACGCGGGCGTTCTCAGGCTGTCCCAGTTGCTGGAGCGGCTGCGTCCGGCGCAGCGGCCTTGGCCGCAGCCCGAATAGGGTCGATATACTGTCGCCGTCCACCCGGGAGACCCCTCCATGAACCGCAAAGCCTTCGTTGCGTTCGCCGCCGGCCTGCTCCTCGCCGGCGCCGCGCCGGCCCAGGACAAGGTGCTGCGCATCGTGCCGCACTCGAACCTGAGCATCCTCGATCCGATCTGGACCACGGCCTACATGGCGCGCAACCACGGCTACATGGTCTACGACACGTTGTTCGGCACCGACGAGAAGAACCGCATCCAGCCGCAGATGGTCGAGAAGTGGACCGAGAGCCCGGACCACCGCCTGTGGACCTTCACGCTGAGGAGCGGCCTCGCCTTCCACGACGGCGCGAGCGTCACCGGCGCCGACGTGGTCGCCTCGCTCGAGCGCTGGGGCAAGCGCGACGCGATGGGCCAGAAGCTCATGACCTTCGTCGAGCGCATGGACGCGCCCGCGCCCAACCAGTTCCGCATCTTCCTGCGCGAGGCCTGCGGCTTCGTGCTGGAGGCGCTGGGCAAGCCTTCCTCGAACGTGCCCTTCATCATGCCCAAGCGCGTCGCCGACACGCCCGCCGACAAGCAGATCGACGACGCCACCGGCAGCGGCCCGTACATCTTCGTGAAGGAAGCGTTCAAGCCCGGCGACAAGGCGGTTTACCGGAAGAATCCCAATTACGTACCGCGCAAGGAAGCGCCCTCCGGCACCGCAGGCGGCAAACGCGTGTACGTCGACCGGGTCGAGTGGAACCTGGCGCTGCGCGACGCGCAGTCGCAGGTAAACGCGCTGGTGCGCGGCGAGATCGACATCCTCGAGCAGCCGGCCTTCGAGAGCTACGCCTCGCTCAAGGCGGACAAGAACGTCCAGGTGGTGAACTCCAACCCGCTCGGCTTCCAGTACATGGGCCGCTTCAACCACCTGCACCCGCCCTTCGACAACCCCAAGGTGCGCCGCGCCGCGCTCGCCGCGTTCTCGCAGGAGCCGTTCCTGCGCGCGCAGGTCGGCGTGAAGGAGCTCTACCGAAGCTGCGCGTCGATGTTCACCTGCGGCACGCCCTACGGCAGCGCCAAGGGCAGCGAGATCATGTCGAAGTCCAACCTGAAGAAGGCGCGCGAGCTCCTGAAGGCTTCCGGCTACG
>CBDDRQ010000078.1:0-8164 GCA_965233125.1 uncultured bacterium | reverse complement strand
CACGGAGTAGCGGCGCAGCCAGTCGCGCAGCTCGGCGTCCGAGACTGGGGTGTAGACCGCCAAATCAGTCGAAGGTGTGGATCGGCCACATCGGCGGTCGCGTGCCGTCGTCCAGGGAATCGCGGCGCATCCAGTTGCCGTTGCCGGTGGTATCGACCAGGTAGTAGGGCTTACCCCCCGGCGGCGTGACTTTCAGCATCACCACGCGCCCGCCGTCGCGGATCTCCTCGACCTTGTCTTCCTTCTGCACCGGGATGCGCACCGCCGGCTCGCCGGGGCCCGCGCTCGGCGGCGGCGGCGGCGGCTCGGGGAGCGGCTCGAGCTTCGGCGGCGGCGTCTGCGCAAAGGCGCCGGCAGCCAGGAGCAGCAGCACAGCGGCGATGCAGCGGCGCATTTCGCGTCGATTCTACTAGAGGTTGAGCAGCACCTCGCGCTCGGCGGGCGAGGGCTCGAAGCCGCGCTTCTCGTAGAAATTGAAGATCGCGTCCACCACCTGCTGCGGCTCGTCGCAGACCTGCACCAGGTCGACGTCGGTCGCGTCGATCATGCCCTCGCCCGCGAGGCGCTCGCGCATCCAGGCGAGCAGATCGCGCCAGTACGGCTCATGCACCAGGATGATCGGCATCTGGCGCGTCTTGCCGGTCTGCACCAGCGTGAGCGCCTCGAACAGCTCGTCGAGCGTGCCGAAGCCCCCCGGCAGCACCACGAAGGCGGTGGCGAACTTGGCGAACATCACCTTGCGCGCGAAGAAATGCTTGAAGCGCAGGCTGATGTGCTGGTAGCGGCTCGAGGGCTGCTCGCGCGGCAGGTCGATGTTGAGGCCGACCGCGAGGCCGCTGCCCTGGAAAGCGCCCTTGTTGGTCGCCTCCATGATGCCCGGGCCGCCGCCGGAGATGACGGCGAAGCCGGCATCGGAGAGCAGGCGCGCGGTGCTCTCGGCGAGCTCATAGTAGCGGCTGCCCGGCTTCACGCGCGCGCTGCCGAACACCGACACCGCCGGCTTCACGTCGGCGAGCCGCTCGGTCGCCTCGAAGAACTCTGCCATAATGCCGAACAGCTTCCACGCCTCGCGCGCGGAGATCTCGTGGCCAAGACCGGCCGCCTTCGGTAATTTCTCTTGTGTCATCGGTGTCGGGAAAAGATCCTGAAAAAACGCTGTTGCTGGTCGACGGCTCGTCTTACCTCTATCGCGCATTCCACGCGCTGCCGGAGCTGAGGAACGCGAAAGGCGAGCCTACCGGGGCAATCTACGGCGTGCTGAACATGCTGCGCAAGCTCGGCACCGATTATAAGGCGCAGGCCCGGGCGTGCGTCTTCGACGCCAAGGGCAAGACCTTCCGCGACGAGGCGTACCCGCAGTACAAGGCGACGCGCACGGCGATGCCCGACGATCTCTCGGCGCAGACCGAGCCGCTGCGCCGGGCGGTCGAGGACATCGGCTGGCCGGTGCTCGTCGTGGACGGTGTCGAGGCCGACGACGTGATCGCCACGCTCGCCGAGCAGGCCAGGGCGCGCGGCTGGCGCACCGTCATCTCCACCGGCGACAAGGACCTCACCCAGCTCGTCGACGCGCGCACGCTGTGGGTCAACACGATGTCGAACGAGAAGCTCGACGTCGAGGGCGTGCAGCAGAAGTTCGGCGTCCCGCCGGAGCGCATCGTCGACTACCTCGCGCTGGTGGGCGACGCCATCGACAACATTCCCGGTGTCGACGGGGTCGGCCCCGGGTTCGCTTCGAAATGGCTCAAGCAGTACGGCTCCCTCGACGGCATCATCGAAAAATCCTCCGAAATTTCCGGCACGCGCGGCGAGAACCTGCGCAAGGTGCTCGACTGGCTTCCCCAGGCCCGCGAGCTCCTCACGGTGAAGCGCGACGTGCCGCTGGCGGTGAAGCTCGAGGACCTCGCGGTGCGGCCGGCGGACCCGGCAAAGCTGCGTTCGGTATACGAGCGCTTCGGCTTCAAGACCTGGCTCAAGGAAGCGGAAAGCGCCGGCGCAGCTCCGGTGCAGCCGGCGCCAGAGCCTTCCCGCGTGGAAAAGCGGGCGGTCGGCACCATCCTCGACGAGGCGGGGCTGGATCGGCTGATCGACAGGCTGCAGAAGGCACGGATCTCAGGACTGGAGACGCTCTGCGACGGCGACGAGCCGATGAGCGCGCGCCTCGTGGGCCTCGCCTTCGCCTTCGAGCGCGAGGCCGCCTACCTGCCTTTTGCCCACCTTTACGCCGGCGCGCCGGCGCAGCTTTCTACAGAGACCGTTCTAGAGAAGCTCAAGCCGTGGCTGGAGGACGCCCGCCGCGTGAAAGTCGCGCGGGATGTGAAGTTCGCCATGCACGTCCTGGCGAACCACGGCGTACGCCTCGCCGGCGCGGTGCACGACACGCTGCTCGAGTCCTACGTCCTCGAGGTGCACGAGCGGCGGGAGCTCGGTGTGCTCGCGTCGCGCCATTGCGGCTGGACGGTGCTCTCGCTCGAGGAGGTCGCGGGCAAGGGCGCCTCGCGCATCGGGTTCGGCGAGGTGGAGATCGCGCGCGCGACCGAGTACGCGGCGGGCGTCGCCGATTGCGCCCTCGCGCTCCATGAAGTTCTTTTCAGCCGCATAGAAAAAGACGAGAAGCTGCGCTTCGTCTACGAGAGCATCGAGATGGCGGTGCTGCCGGTCCTGCAGCGCATCGAGCGCAACGGCGTGCTCCTCGACAGCGCCAAGCTCGAGCGTCAGAGTCAGGGGTTCGGCAAGGAAATTCTTTCTCTTGAACAGAAAACGTATGCGCTCGCGGGCCAGCCCTTCAACCTCGGCTCGCCCAAGCAGATCCGCGAGATCCTGTTCGAGCGCCAGAAGCTGCCGGTGCGCAAGAAGACGCCGACCGGCGAGCCTTCCACCGACGAGGACGTGCTTGCCGAGCTCGCGCTCGAGCATCCGCTGCCCAAGCTGATCCTCGAGCACCGCGCTCTCACCAAGCTCAAGTCCACCTACACCGACAAGCTCCCGCGCAGCGTCAACGCGGCGACCGGGCGCGTGCACACGACGTACTCCCAGACGACGGCGGTCACCGGCCGCCTTTCGTCCAACGACCCCAACCTGCAGAACATCCCCATCCGCACGCCGCAGGGCCGGCGCATCCGCGAGGCGTTCGTCGCGCCGCCGGGACGGCGCATCGTATCGGCGGACTACTCGCAGATCGAGCTGCGCATCATGGCGCACCTCTCGGGCGACGAGAACCTGCGCCGCGCCTTCCGGGAGGGCGAGGACGTCCATCGCGCCACCGCCGCCGAGGTCTTCGGCGTGCCTCTATCCCAGGTCGATGCCGATCACCGCCGCGTGGCGAAGGTGATCAACTTCGGCCTGATCTACGGCATGTCGGCGTTCGGCGTGGCGCAAAACCTGGGCATCGACCGTGCTACGGCGCAGACCTACGTCGACCGGTATTTCGCCCGCTTTCCCGGCGCGAAGCGCTACATGGACCAGACGCGCGAGCGGGCGCGCACCGAGGGCTACGTCGAGACCGTGTTCGGCCGCCGCCTGTGGCTTCCCGAGATCAGGAGCGGCGCGCCCGTGCGCCGGCAGGCCGCGGAGCGCGCGGCCATCAACGCGCCGATGCAGGGCACCGCGGCGGACCTCATCAAGCTCGCCATGGTCGCCGTGCAGAAGTGGCTCGACGACGAGAAGCTCCACACCCTCCTCATCATGCAGGTGCACGACGAGCTGGTGCTGGAGGTCCCCGAAGACGAGCTTGCCGCCGTCAAGGACGGGGTGCGTCGCCTCATGCAGTCGGTGCACGAGCTCGACGTCCCGCTCGTCGTGGACGTCGGCGTAGGCAGAAACTGGGACGAAGCGCACTAGGCGCGGTTGTGGGCCCTTCCGGGCCTGTGCTACCGTCCGGGCAAGAGAGGGGCGCCCATCCCCCGGAGGAACGTCAACCGAACTGGAGGAGGAACCATGCAAGGCACTCGCACGTGCATTGGCGCCGCGCTCATCGGCGCGCTGGCGGCGTTTTCCGGCCCGGCGGCCGCCCAGAAGGTAGAGTGGAAGTTCTCGATGTGGGGCAAGCAGCGCGCCTTTACCAAGGGCATCGAGGTGCTGGCGGACAAGGTTGCCAAGGGCAGCAACGGCAACTTCACCATCCGCCTGGGCTACGCGGAGACCTTCTCCAAGGACCGCGAGAACCTCGACAGCATCAAGCTCAAGGCGGTCGACGGCGCGCATTTCTGCAACTTCTACCACCCGGGCAAGAACCCGGCGTTCATGGTGTTCTCGCTGCCGTTCCTGCCGCTGGGCGACTGGGACGTGTCGCTCAAGGCAAGGAACACGCTGTTCGGACACCCCGCCCTGGTGGCCGACCTGGACAACTGGGACGCGATGGCCTACGCCTCGACGCTGCTCCCGCAGTACGAGTTCATGGGCAAGGGCGCGCCGCCGACCAGCCTCGCCGCGTGGAAGGGCAAGCGCGTGCGCGCCGGCGGCGGCATCGGCGATGCGATGGAGGTGCTCGGCGCCATCAAGACCACCACCACCGCGACCGAGGTGTACACGGCGATGGAGCGCGGCACGATGGACGCTGCTTCCTTTCCGTACACCTACAGCCACGTCTCGTACCGCATCCACGAGATCGCCGACTGGTATACCACCAACATGTCGCCCGGCACCGCCGAGTGCCCGATCGTGTTCAGCAAGGACTCCTGGGCGAAACTGCCTGCGCAGTACAAGAAGCTGATCACCGACGCCAAGGCCGAGGTCGACCGCGAGCAGGTCCGGGCCTACGTGGAGATCGACAAGAAGAACTTGCCGATGCTCGAGAAGCGGCTCAAGCCCGTCACGTACACCAAGGCGCAGCTCGAGGAGTTCCGGCGCGTCGCGGGCAAGCCGGTATGGGACAAGTGGGTGCAGGAGAACAAGAGCCGCTTCAACGGCCAGGAGCTCATCGACACCATCCTGAAGATCGCCCGCGAGGGCGGCTGAAGCAGCGTTCTTGGAGGCGCAGACTCCTCCCGCCGGGGCGGCGGCCGACGCGCCGCTGCTCTCGGC
Source organism: uncultured bacterium (assembly GCA_965233125.1). GTDB lineage: Bacteria > Pseudomonadota > Gammaproteobacteria > Burkholderiales > SG8-39 > SCGC-AG-212-J23. The sequence goes on along the minus strand of CBDDRQ010000078.1, from coordinate 3,142 downwards.
GCTCGACCGGCGCCTCGGCGCCGTCGAGACCGGCTTCAATCTTTTCGCTTCGTTCGCGATTTTCGCGCTGATGCTGCTCGGCGTGTGGCAGGTGCTCGGGCGCACGCTGTTCAACGCGCCGGTGCGCGGCTACATCGACTTCGTCGAGCTGGCGATGACCACCTTCGCCTTCCTGGGCATCGCCTACTGCCAGCGCCTGGGCGGTCACGTGCGCATGGAAATGCTGCTCAAGCCCATGCGCGGGCGCCTGCTGTGGGGCACGGAGATTTTCGGCACCGTGGTGGCGCTCGTGGTGATCGCGGTGCTGATCTGGTATGGCTGGGGACATTTCCTGCGCGCCTACGAGCTGGGCGACAGCACCATCGACACGCAGCTGCCGGTGTGGCCCTCCAAGCTCGCGGTGCCGGTCGCCTTCTCGCTGCTGTGGCTGCGGCTGTGGGTACAGCTCGCGGGCTACCTGCGCCTGGCGATCGACCCGCGCCGCCGGCCGGTGGCGGTGACCACGATGCTCAGCGTCGAGGAGCAGGCGGCGCACGAGATCGACGAGAGCGTGGGCGCGGCCGAGCGCGCGAGGACCCGGTAGCGCATGGACGCATTCACGACCGGCATCGTCGGCGTGTTTGCGCTGGTCCTCATGGTGTTCCTCGGCGTGCGGGTGTACATCGCCGCCGCCGCCGTGGGCCTCGCGGGCCTGGTGGCGCTCATCGGCTGGGACGCCGGCGCCGGCATGGCGGGCACCATCCCGCACTCGAAATCGGTGAGCTACACGCTCTCGGTGCTGCCGATGTTCATCCTCATCGGCTTTCTCGCCTTCCACGCGGGGCTGACGACCAAGCTTTTCGACGCCGCCACCAAGTGGCTGGGCTGGGTGCCCGGGGGCCTGGCGGTGGCCACCGTGATGGCGGCCACGGGCTTCGCCGCGGTGTCGGGCGCGAGCACCGCGACCGCGGCCGTGTTCAGCCGCGTGGCCATCCCGGACATGCTCAAGGCCGGCTACGACAAGCGCCTCGCCGCGGGCGTGGTGGCGGCGGGCGGCACGCTCGCCACGCTGATCCCGCCTTCGGCGATCCTGGTCATCTACGCCATCATCGTCGAGGAGTCGGTCGGCCGGCTGCTGGTCGCCGGCTTCCTGCCGGGAATCGTCTCCGCGCTCATCTACGTGCTGCTGATCGTGCTCATGGCGAAGATCAACCCGGCGCTCGGCCGGCCGATCCGCGGCTACACCTGGGCGCAGCGCTGGAAATCGGTGCCCGGCACCGCGCCGATCTTCGCGGTGGTCGTGATCATCTTCTCGGCCATGTACCTCGGGTGGGCGACCCCGACCGAAGCGGGCGCGCTCGGCGCCTTCGTGGTGTTCGTGCTGGCGCTCGTCCAGGGCATGCGCTGGAAGGGGCTGCAGGACGCGCTGCTCGAGTCGGCCAAGCTCACGGTGATGATCTTCTCGATCATCTGGGGGGTGCTGATCTTCGTGAGGTTCCTCGGCTTCGCCGGCCTGCCTGAGGCCTTCGCGCGCTGGGTGGTATCGCTCGACGTCCCGCCGATCATGATCATGATCTGCATCCTGCTCTTCTACGTGCTGCTGGGCATGTTCATGGACGCGATCGGCATGCTGCTGCTCACGCTGCCGGTGGTCTACCCGGCGGTGATCGCGCTGGGCTACGACCCGATCTGGTTCGGCATCGTGGTGGTGAAGATGGCGGAGATCTGCCTGATCACGCCGCCGATCGGGCTCAACTGCTTCGTGGTGAACGGCGTGCGCCCGGACATCCCGCTCACCACCGTCTTTCGCGGCATCGCGCCGTTCTTCTTTGCCGATGTCCTGACGGTGGGCCTGTTCCTCGCCTTCCCGGAGATCATCCTCTGGGTGCCGCGCATGATGATGGGCTAGCGTGCGCGGCCACCCAAAAAAAACCCGCCGTTTGGCGGGCCGTGAATGCTGGCCGCGATCTTAGCGATCGCCGCCGCCCGACCTCGGGCTACGCGAGGGGCTGGGCCCGGTGTTCGGATCTTCGAACTTGGGCTGGTGCGCGAGCGAGTTCCCCGGCGCAGAGTGTTCGCCGTTACCCCAGCCGTTGTTGCCGAACGTCCTGCCGCCGCCGCCACCGCACCGGCCGATGGCTTCCTTGACGCCGATGTTCAGCGCCGACTTGATTGCCGCCTTGCTCGCGTCGCCGAGCGCAGTCTCCGGCAGCACGCCGAGATGCTGCAACGGACCGGCTACCGCGAACCCGAACGCCGCGAAGGCGCCTGCCACTACAAGCTTCCGCACCACGTCAATCTCCCCACGAAGAAAACGACTGCGGGCGCTTTTCCCGGAACCTCGTTCCATTTGCGCACCGCCTTGCACGGATGGAAACAGCCGTGAGGGCAATGGTGCTATCGGCACGTTGCAGGCAATGGGCATTGCGGAGTGTCGCCGATGGTCGGAACAGCACTGACGCCGGCTGGCAACGCTCGGGCGCAGTGCGAGAGAGGTGGAGCGGGGAACAAGTCTTGAACTTGCATCTCGACCTGGAAGAGAGATCGCGCTTTGCCGGCCTTAAGCTACCCCCGCCGCGTGCGACGCATGGTCGCAGTGGGATTTTGCGGGGGCTCGATGACGCCGTAGTCCGACAGGCTCGACGGACCATCGGCTAGTCCGTCCCGACTGTGCCTAGAGCAGAGCGCCGAAGACCTTCTTCAGGATCGCCTTGCCCGTGCCCACGGGGTCCTTGCGGATCCTCTTCTCCTCTTCGCCGACCATGAAATAGAGGCCGTCGAGCGCCTTCTGCGTCACGTACTCGTCAAGGTCGGCGTGCTCCTCGCGCACGACGCCGAACGCAACGCCCCGGTCGGCATACCGGTTGTACTTCTGCGCGAGCTTCACCCGGGCGGTGGCGCGCCGCACGATCGGCAGGAAACGTTTGTGCAGCCCGCCGCGCGTGGTGCGCCTGAAATAGTTCGTCCCCGCCGTGTCGCCGCCGGTGAGGATGGCCTTGGCGTCCTGCACGCTCATCTGCTTCGCGGCGCCGATGAGGATCTGGCGCGCTTCGGGCACCGCCTGCTCTGCAGCGCGGTACATGGCGACGATGACCTCGTCAGCATAGCGCCCGGCGCCGACGCGTCGCATCAGCTTCTCCGCCCGCTGCAGGGAGTCCGGCAG